>JAFUGP010000021.1 GCA_017469335.1 Succinivibrio sp.
AACATGATCAAGACCATCAAGAAACGAGGGTATGGCTATCCTGATACTGAATATTTCTTCTTAAAGATAATGGACGAAAGCCGTAAAAAGGAGAGGTTCTAAAAGATGCCGATCCCCCTAAAATATCCATTGAACCAAAAAAGTTTCACCGCTCATGGCAGGCGCAGCGGTGACACCGGGGTGAAGCGTCTGTATAGAAATATTAGGTACGTATAGGTACGCACACCATCAGGACGTAGGCCGTGGCGGTAACTTAAGCGCTATCCTCAGGATTAAGGCAGCGCCGCTTGCTGAGCGTCACTTTCAGGCATCAGCGAGAGCAAGGTCTGCGCCCACAGCGCGGCAATACGCTTAGGGGTAAAACGCTGCATGGAGAGCCGTGCCGCCTGTGAAAGCCGTTCCCTGAGCTTATCATCGCCTAAGATCTCCACCAGACGCGCTGCCATGCCATCCTTGTCCCCGCTCTCCACCAGATAACCGTTGACTCCGTCCTCAATTAAGGCGGCAGGGCCGTAGCGGCAGTCAAAGGAGACTACCGGCACCCCCGCGTAGAGAGCCTCCTGCAGCGCCAGTGAGAAGCCTTCATGCCGGGAGGTCATCATCCTAGGCATAATATCCTCCCTCCTGATCCTAATGAAATTCAGCTAACCCTTTGTGCCATTTTATGTTAGTCACGAATATAGAATACGAATGATATGATAAAATTTTAATAGTGTTGAATAGTAACATGTTATGTAATTCTTATAATTGAAAGGTTACTGAAATGTCTTATGGCGCCAAAAATCACAATATAATCAATGAAAAACCAGACAATAGCCATCCTACAGATAAAAATAGGGTTTTCTTTTGCGGTAATGAAGCGCTAAAAAAAGGTGACCTGATTGAATGTACGCAGAATCGATCCACCATGCATCAAGTGGAAATTATGTCTGGTTATGAACACGTACTAATTCAGGGACAACCGGCTGCCAAAGTCGGAGACCGGCTAAGTTGCGGAGGGATAATAACAGAAGGTTGGTATTCTATCGTCATTGGTGAAAGCACCTTGATTCCACCATCAGCAGATGAACTAAAATTTAAGGCACTTAAAGCTGTTTTGCTAAGTCGGATAGAGGCAAAAAATAGAACAGAACAACAGCAAGCTGTCGGCAAATTTCTTGCGGCCGTAGCTACTCCATGCGGTATTCCGGACAGTGCCCGTCAGGCTCTGAGGTATACCTATGCGGCACCGGGATATACTTTTTTTGAAGAGTTAAAAGAACGTCAGGCAATGGATGAAATAATTCCATATCTACCGGAAATTTCACGCAATATTGCTGCGAGTTTTGAACATGAGAACAGCCCGCATATCTGGGGATATCTCTCACTTGCCGAACAGACAGAGCGCTGGTTGACAGGAGAACCATCTGATAAGAAAGATATTGGTGAGCAGCCTTATCTTATGAGTATGGGTCGTGTTTTAAATTTTCTTTCCGCAAGAACCATCTATAACAGGTTGCAGGCAAATGCACTATCAGAAGAAGGGGCAAAACTCTTGCTGCAAAGATGTGCGAGTAGCGGGCAGATAAGTGACGTAATTGGTAAGTCTGTGCCTTTTGACTTTATAAATTACGCCCCATCAATGACCTTGAATGGTATAACACCCTTGAATGAGTGGGATTTCTGGGAGAGGACATATTTTAATTCTTTGCCAGTAAAAAGACCGACTGTAGAGACCTTGGCGCATGGTTCTAAATACAACGGGTTGATGGCGGCGCTGGGATCCTTTAGTTTTCGTATTCTTGGAAAAGGGACAACAACCAAACTCAATTCAACTGATTATGAAATCAGTCTGGAGGAAACGGCAATTTACTTAAAAGATGCCTTCGACTTTACCGACCAAAAATCCTACTATTATTGGTCCAAGGAGACCAAAGACTATTATCTGGTGCCCGCCATTCAATCCGCTGTCAGTGTTACCGATGAAACTTTCAGAAGTTTCAGGCAAAGATACAACGTAGGACATGACTTCTACATCTTTTCTCACCCTGAAGAAGGGCGTAAAAAGGTTGTTCAAAAAATACGCGCTACCTTGGAGTAGAGCATGAGTGAAGATAACGACCTGCCGGTAATTCAGAAATTCTGGATCGGTCTTATATGGGTAGTTTCTCCCTGGATCAGCGTGGGCATTTTAGACCCCAAAACCATGGAAAGTGGTGTTGACAGCTGGAACATTCTGTATCTTCCCTTCATGTCAATAGGTGCCTGGATAGGTCGACTGTCATGCGCTGGCTACTGGGGACCTAAAGGTCAGATTGGCTGGTTGCCAGAACATATGGTACTGGGTTTGATTTGTCTGCTTCCCCTTGCAGTCGCTCATATCTGGCTGTTTAGAACATGGCACCCGCTGGCCGGTGTGTGTACCTTCGCTCTGGCCATTTTATGCCTGACACAGCTGTACTGGACAGCATACTAAGTTGCAGTATCCTGCAACGTGCAGTGAAAAGTCTCAGCGGCAGATAGGATTAGTGCTCAGATCGGGGGCTGGCGGTGGCACCTGCACCAGTGATGGTGCCAGCACCTTCCTGAACCGATGAACACTGCAGGTGCGCCGTCGTTGCTGAAGAAAAGTGCCGGCCTGCTCCAGGTTCGCGCCATGCTTATCTGGTATGCTTGGGCGGTTTCATAATCAACCAGAAAAGGTCACTGGTATGCTGACAACCCCCGCACCACAGCCGAACAATGACACTGCCACAGCTGAAGAACAAAACAAACTGGCCTTTGACCGGCTGATAGACTCACTCCGCCGGGCATCACTGAGTGCCAAGGAGTACGGCACCCGCTTTGAAACTCTGGTCAGGGACTGGCTGACGCGCGACGGCTTCTTCAAGACACAGTTCACCCAAGTTCAGACCTTTGCCGACTGGGCCCGCGAGCACCCCGAGCTTTCGCCCAACACCAATGATACCGGCATCGATCTGGTGGGTACCAACACCGAGGATGATGGGTTTACCGCTATTCAGTGCAAGATGTACGCCCTGGATCACCGTGTCTCCAAGGAGGACATCGACTCTTTTTTAGCAGCATCGGGAAAGCCATGTTTCACCAGGCGCTATATCGTTGCCACCAATCGCAGCTGGTCACGTAACGTCCTTGCTGATCTCGCAGGTCAGACCGTGCCGGTCAGGGTCATCTCCTATGAGGAGCTGGCCTCCTCCGATGTAGACTGGAGTGCCTATCTGGAAGGGCGTCAGGAGACCATCGCCAAACGTACCTTAAGAAACTATCAGGAAGAAGCCATTACCGACGTAATGGCCGGTTTCACCAAGGCAGAGCGCGGCAAGCTCATCATGGCCTGCGGCACTGGTAAGACTTTCACCAGCATGAAGCTGGTAGAACGCATGTTCCCCCGGGGCGCTCTGATCTTGTTCTGCATGCCTTCCCTGGCATTGTTATCTCAAACTCTCACGGACTGGAAGCGGCAGTGCTCCATGAACATGACCGCCTTTGCCGTGTGCTCGGACACCAAGGTGGGCCGAAGTGATCCCAACGAGGATACCGAGCTGCTCAGCCTCAACGAGCTGGCCATGCCCGCCACCACTAAGGCCGGGCCTCTGTCCGAAAAGGTGGCCGAGAAGCTGAAACTCGAGGGCAACCTCACGGTGCTGTTCTCCACCTACCAGTCACTGAGCATAGTCAGTGAGGCGCAGAAGAAGTACGGTCTGCCTGAGATAGATCTCATCATCTGCGATGAGGCGCACCGCACGGCAGGGGGCTTTTTCAACAGCGATCTCAAAGAAAACCAGAGTGAGTCCAGCTTCACCGCCGTCCACAACGACACCTTCATCAAGGCTAAAAAGCGGCTCTACATGACCGCCACGCCCAAGATCTACGGCCGCGCTCCCAAGGAGCAGGCCTCCCAGGGTGATCTGGTGCTTTATTCGATGGACGATGAGAGCGTGTTCGGGCGCACTTTTCACACCATCACCTTCAATGAGGCGGTCGAAAAGTACCACTGCCTGGTGGATTACAAGGTACTGGTGCTGACCATCGACGAATCGCTGCTGGAGCGTGATTACAACTTCATCGACAATGATGTGGAAGGGATCAGCGTTAATCATGCCGCCAAGATCGTGGGCACCTGGCGTGCTCTGACCAAGATGGACCTCAAAGGTGAAAAATCCCTGACGGGCGATACCGATCCAGTACGCCGCGCCGTAGCTTTCGCCCAGGTGATTGACCCTTCTGCAGCCAATCCCGAGCGCATCTCCTCCAGGCAGTTTGCCGAGCACTATCAGGAAGTCATCGAGCTGTTCAAGCAACGCGAGCTGCGCTACCTGAAAGAGCTCAAACCCAATACTCAGGATTCCGTGTACGCCAAATTCCATAAGCTCAAGATAGATGCCGAGCATATCGATGGCAGCATGGACGCCGCCGAGAAAGGACAGCTGCTCTCCTGGCTGCGAGATGAACCCTCACCTGACCACTGCAAGATCCTCTTTAACGTGCGCTGCCTGGCTGAAGGTGTAGATGTTCCCGCTCTGGATGCCGTGATTTTCCTTTCCCCGCGCCGCTCCCAGGTCGAGGTGGTGCAGACGGTGGGCAGAGTGATGCGCAGATCAGATGCCACCGGCAAACAGCGCGGCTATGTCATCTTGCCGGTGGTGGTACCCACCGGTATCGATCCGGCGCTGGTGCTCAATAAAAGCAAGCAGTTTGAGGTGGTGTGGCAGTGCCTCAATGCCCTGAAGTCCATTGACGAGTCCTTCACCGCCGATGTGAACGGGCAGTTGGGCAAAATAAACTCGGATCGCATTGAGGTTATCAGTGTCTGCGGTGCTGAGTTCTCCCATAAAGGGGCCGGCAGCACACGCGCCGGAGGTAGCAACAAAGGCCGTACAGGGCTGAAAACCAAAAAACAGGACACCACCGATCCTATTCAGACCGAGCTTGGGTTTGAGCGCAACGCCATCATCGAAGATGAGATCAAGGCCGCCATCGCCAAACGCGTGGGCAACCGGCATGAGCTCTCCGACTGGGCTGAGAGCGTGGGCGAGGTATGCCAGACTCTGGCCGTGCACATCAAAAAGATCGTCAATGATCCGCAGAAGACCAAAGCAAGGGAAGCTCTTGAGAGATTTGCTGCCGAGCTCAAGGCCACGCTCAACGGCGAGCTGACCGAGGAGGGGATCATCGAGATGCTCTCGCAGCACGTGGTCATCAAGCCGGTGCTTGACGAGCTCTTCCGCGAGTACGCTTTTGCTGACTTAAATCCCATCTCCAAGGCCATGACGGAGGTCTTAACCGAGCTTGACGAGGAGGGCATGAAACTTACGGTCTCCAGTCTGGAGACCTTCTACCGCGACGTGCGCCGCCGCATGAAGAACATCGAGACGGCCGAGGACAGACAGGTGCTCATAAAAGAGCTCTTTGACAAGTTCTTCAAGGCAGCTTTCCCCAAACTCAGGGACAAACTCGGGATCATCTACACTCCCATCGAGATCGTGGACTTCATGAACCGCTCGGTGGCAGATCTCTTAAAACAGGAATTCGGTCGCTCCTTAGGCGATGAGGGACTGCACATTCTCGACCCGTTCTCCGGGACTGGCACCTTCCTGGTGCGCCTCATGCAAAGCGGACTTATCCCCAAGGACAAGCTGGCTTACAAATACACACATGATCTGCACGCCAACGAGATCGTGCCTCTGGCCTACTACATAAACGCCATGAACCTGGAGACCGCCTACCACGAGCTTATGCCCGAGAGCGAGTACGCACCCAACGAGGTGCTGGTGTGGACCGATACCTTTGCCGACCACAAGCAGGGCGACCTGTTTAAGACTTCTCTGGCGGAGAACAATGTGCGCCTTAAGAGGGAGACTGATGCCGATATCCGCATCATCATCGGCAATCCGCCCTATTCGGTGGGGCAGGAGTCTCAGAATGACGACAACCAGAACGAGCACTATGAAAAGCTGGATAACCGCCTCGCAGAGACCTATGTCGCCAAGACGAATGTGACCCTCAAACGAAGCCTTTATGATTCCTACATCCGAGCCTTTCGCTGGGCCTCTGACCGTATCGGCGAGAGCGGCATCATCGCCTTTATCACCAACGCGGGCTGGATAGAGTCTCAGAGCGCCGACGGTCTGCGCAAGTGCTTCTGCGAGGAGTTCAACTCCATTTATGTCTATCATCTGAAGGGAAACCAACGTACTTCCGGTGAGCGGTCCCGCCAGGAAGGCGGAAAGATATTCGGAGAAGGCAGCCGTGCCCCGGTGGCCATGGTGTTCCTCATAAAGAACCCGGCTTCCATTGAGCATGGGGTGGTCAGATTCCATGCGGTTGCTGACTACCTGACCCGCGAGGAAAAGTTAGCTGAGGTCAAAGAGTACGGCACCATCCTCAATCCCCAACTTCAGCTCACAATGCTCACCCCCGACAAGCATGGCGACTGGCTTAATCAGCGCGATGACTCATTTGGCAAATTTACGTCTTTGGTTTTAGAAGGAAACTCATTTGGAATATTTAACAGAGGCTACCCTGGAGTCAAGACTAATCGTGACGTCTGGATATACAACTCAAGCTCTCAACAACTTTTAAAAAACTTACAAAGAACAACGGATGCGTACAACAATGCTGTTGAAAGAGTTAAGCAAGGCGAAAATATAGACAGGGTAATCTCATCAACGACTGACGATATCTCATGGACAAGCGGCTCCAAAAGAAGATTGGAACAGCAGCAAAGGTCGTCTATAAATACTGCATTTTCAGACTACGCGAGAAATTCAATTTATAGACCATTCAATCTGCAGATTCTTTTTTATGACAGTGAGGACGCTTGCTATGTAGAGAGACCTGGAAGATGGAACAAGTTCTTTCCAACAAAGGACTCAAAGAATTTTGTTATAACGATAACTCAGAGCTATCAAGAGAACTTTGGACAGATAGCGTTGATGACCAACCTTTTGCCTGATTTTCATTTCAACGGCGATTCGCAGTGCTTCCCACGCTATCTCTACTCCTCAGGCAGTGCTGAAAACGGCGACATGTTCTCGGGCATGGATTCCAAAAATTCCCGGGTCGATGCTATCTCGGATGCTGCATTGATTCATTTCCAGGAAGCCTATGGTGCCGAGGGTCAGGAGATCACCAAGGACGAACTGTTTTACTACATCTACGGCATTCTCCACTCCGAGGACTACCGCAGCCGCTACGCCAATAACCTGGGCAAAGAACTGCCGCGCATTCCCCGGGTGGCAACTATCTCAGACTTCAGAACCTTTGCCAAGGCAGGCCGGGATCTGGCCGATCTGCACGTGAACTTTGAAAACCAGACACCTTATGACGGCGTCACCATCGAGAACAGAGCCGACGAAAGCAATCCTGCAGCCTACCGTGTCGAGCAGATGAAGTGGGGCAAGATCCCAGGCAAGACCGGCAATGCAGCCAAAGACAAGAGCGTGCTGCTCTACAACGAGTTCATCACGGTCAGAAACATCCCTCTGGAGGCACAGGAGTACGTTGTAAACCGCAAATCAGCACTGGACTGGGTGGTGGAGCGTGCCTGTGTCAGCGTGGATAAGAAGACCGGGATCGTCAACGACTTCAATCAGTACGGCGAAGAGCAATACCACAACCCGCGCTATCCGCTGGATCTCTTCTTAAAGGTAATTACGGTGAGCCTGGAGACGGTGAAGATTGTCAGGGCACTGCCGCCGCTTAATCTTCATCCTCAGGACAGGCAGGAGTAGCCCCGGCAGACATCCTTGCGCTGTCTTTAAGTGCTGTGGCCGTCTTTTAGACAGGGCTGCAGCGCAGTGGTTGCTACGCTACTCAGCTTGAGAATAAGTCTGCACCAACGCATTTAACCGAAAAGAGATATCGCCCCAAACCTCAGCTGAACTTGTCTGCCCCGTCAGCCGGGCCGGCGGGCAAAAGCGTTTTTCCTGAAATCTGTACGGACTCAGGAGAGTGTAACTCTCTTTACAGAGCCAATCACAGCTTTCTGATCTCGTCCTCGGACAGGCCGGTTATTTCGACAATATCTGCTATGGGGTAACCCTTGTCTTTCATTCTTTTCGCATCTTCGCGGGCCTTTTGGTCAAGGCCCGCGGCAAGGCCCTCAGCCCGCCCTTCTGCATGTCCTTCTGCAAGACCATCCTCGTAAAAAGTCTGTTTGATGGCATGATCATCCCACATCGCCTTGAGCGAGCCGTTATAGGTGGCCCTCTCCTCAGGAGAGAGTGCGGCTAACTGCGCGGCCTCAAAAAGCCTGTCGAAAATCTTTCCTTTCAGTACCGCCGGTTTGTGGGAGAGTTCGACCAGGTTCTTGATGACATACAGCCAACGGTCGAGATCGGTTTCAAGCTCCTCAGGTTTCTTGTTGAACTTGGGCATCTCCAGGTAAAAGAAAGTAAGCTTTTCGTAGAACTGCTTCTGTGTACTCTTGTCCAAGAGCACCACCTCATGGTTACAGCATTCAGGAGACTCCTTATCCATGTTGAAGTTCAAAATCCCCACCGTATATACCGGATCGAGGCGGAAGTTCCACTCTCCTTTGACTGCCTGCTGAGTGATGGGAAAGGTGGCGTAGTACAGACTGAGATCCTTGAAGTAACGCTGACGGAGGTTCTGCATCTCCACGATGATGCGGCTGCCGTCATCCAGGTGGCAGTAGACATCAAAGATTGAGTTGCGTGAGTCCCGCTCATCACCTAAGAATTCCGTAGGCCGGTAGCTGAGATCTTTAATGGAAGTGTCCGGTTTGAGCAGCGCGTTTAAAAAAGCGATGAGCAGATCTTTGTTGTATTCCGTGCCAAAGAGCTTTTTAAAGCCAAAATCGGTGAACGGATTGATAAAGACGGCCGGGCTCTGGTCGGACATAGGAGGTGACTCCTCAAGGTAGTGAAAGCAAGATACTGTTTATTTTACCGCACGGACAGAACCCTGTGCCAGTTTGGACTGCCGTAGTATTGCCCAGTGATCACTGGAACAGGTAAGTCGTAATTTGGAGACAGGATGTTTTTGGTGTTGCTGCAGCTCATTGGCAGATGTTTTTTAGCTTCGCCTTAATTGAATTTCACGCCCCGATTCACAGCGCCGCCAGTCAAGCCTGCGCAGTCCCGCTGTCCTGCTCAGGCAGCAGCGAGAGCAAGGTCTGTGCCCACAGCGCGGCGATACGCTGCGGGGTAAAGCGCCGCATGGAGAGGCGGGCCGCCTGTGAAAGCCTCTCCCTGAGCTTATCATCGCCTAAGATCTCCACCAGACGCGCTGCCATGCCCTCCTTGTCCCCGTTCTCCACCAGATAGCCGTTGACCCCGTCCTCAATTAGGGCGGCAGGGCCGTAGCGGCAGTCAAAGGAGACTACCGGCAACCCCGCGTAGAGAGCCTCCTGCAGTGCCAGCGAAAAGCCTTCATGGCGTGAGGTCATCATCAGAGCCGAGGCCGTGGCGTAGACCGGGTTTAGATCCGGCAGAAAACCGTGGAAGATAACGCTTTGCTCCAATCCCAGATCGAGGGCCTTTTGCTTGATCTCCTGCATCAGTCCCCCCGAGCCGAAGAAATGCAGCGAGGCGTCCGGGACCTGTGTCTTAACCTTGGAAAATACCTCCAGCGCCGCGGCATGATCTTTAGCCGGGGCAAAGCGGCCTATCATGATGAGCGAATGCGGAGGCAGGGCGCCGGTGGTACGGGCGGCGCTGTCGGCGGGTACCGGCAGGGGCACGAAATGGTGGGGAATGACGTCGATGGGATGGGCCTGAGCGCCCCAGCGCTCCTCCACATCGGCCTTCTGCTTCTTAGTCAGGCAGATCACCCGGTCCACGCGCTGATTCCGGTCAAAGAGGAAGCGGTAGTTGTCGCCTGGCTGGGAGTGCATCACATCCAGGGGGTCTACCGTATGACAGTTATGGGAGACGCCGATGACTCGGACATTGGGATAGGCGGCCTGCTGCCGTCTTAATTCCACAAAGTAGCGCTGGTAGTCCATGATCTGATCGGCGATGGCGATGTAGAAGCTCTGTTTGTCGTTGAGCAGCTGCAAGAGCCAGTAGGCCACCAGCTCGTCGTGATAGGAAAAACGCTGTACGGTATGTCCCTGCCGGTCCATCACATTGATGGCGTCGACAATGGGCTTGCCCTCAGGCTCGGGGTTGTGACGGTAGGTCTCGGTCAGAGCCAGGGAATGATCGGGTCTGAAGTAGAGCGCCGTGTGGGTGAAGCCCGTGTCCTTTTCGGTAAACTCGGTGCGGCTTAAAAAGCCCAACCGGTCATAGGTGTCGCGACGGTAGATCTTGCCGTCCTTGATGTGATTGACGTAGTCGATGGTCTCATCCTGGGGATGACGGTGGCAGTACATGATGATATTGCCCGAGCCGTCGCGGATGATGAGATCCTTGGTACCCTCGGCCGGGGTGGCCTGCCAGGAGGTGCTCACCGTCAGGGCCACCGGCTGCTTTTTAAGCTGCGAGCGGTTGATGCCCTGCAGGTAGTCATAGAGATTGACCAGTCGTACGGCGCTCAAACGTCCCAGCTTGATCTGCTCGATGGCATTGCCCACCGAATCGGGCTGATAACAGTCGGTGAGCAGCCAGGTATCGATACCGAAATAATCCTTGAAGAGTCCGGCGCGGCGAAAGGATGACAGCTCCAGTCCCGCCGACTCGTTCATGGGCAGAAAATCCAAAAGAAAACACATGACCCCGTGCAGGGACTTAAAGCGCTCGCCAAACTGCGCGCACAGCTCTGCACCTTGATTTTTTGACAGGTTTTCGGTCAGCTCGCTCATCTTTTCAGGCTCCTGTGTTCTTATCACTTAGCTCTGCGCCCGGGGCAGTTACCTTCTCATCGGCAGCCGAAGTGCCGTCTAAAGCGGCCAGCTCACCTGCCTCTGCCAGATCCTGCTGCTCCTCCTCCATGGACAAACCCTCACTCTCTTGAGGCTCAGGGAGCCGCGCCTGCACCGGTTCAATGACAGGGGCCTTGAGAGAGGTATTGCTTTGAGCTTCAGAGTGCTCCTCATCAAGATCCTCGGGCATCACCCCGTCTAAGGCCTGTAACTCGGCCACATATTCGAGCTCCTCGAGTGACTCCACATCAGCACCTGCTCCTTCATCCTTGGCATGGGAGAGGTCAAAGCGGTTGGGATGATTCTGGGGTGGCAGACACCACAGCGCCACGGAGCCTATATAGAAAATCAGCGGGTGCAGCAGCATCAGCAGGGCAAACCACCCCGATAGTCCCAGATCATGCAGGCGGCGCACCGTCAGACACAGCACTGCCGCGATAATGGAAATGTTGACGGCGCTCAGCAGCATAAACACCACCACCGCCACGGTCTTCTCGTCGGTCTGTTCGGTCTGAATGGTGAGATGGTAGTTGTTCACCAGCCACTGTGAGAACAGCTCGGCCAATATTTTGAGAGTAAGCAGCAATGCGGTGCTGACCGCATAGGGATAACGTTTAAGCCGCCCTTTTAGGGAAAAGAACTGAGGCCGGCGCCACGTGGCAGCAGATGACATGATGATCCTCGCAAGCACTGCACAGTAAGCCCGCTCAGAGTTTGGCAAGAGCGCAGGCTCAAACTCCCGGGGCAGGGATTGATGTGCGTTATGTCGCAGAATTTTAGACCAATCCGCGGCAATAAGCCATAGCAGGCGGCATCTTAGAGGCAGAGGAGTTGGGATCTGTCACCTAAGCAGAGAGTTGGTCAGTGAGGTTAGGGCAGTGCGATCAAAAAAGGGAGCGTCCGTCGCTCCCTCTTTAGGTTATCAAGATAACTTATCTAGGGCTCCAGACCATACTGCATCAAAAGCTCGGCGATGGTGCCGTCTTCCTGCCACTGCTCCAAGAGCTTGTTGAGTTCGGCGATGAGATCGCTGCCCTTACGGGTGGCCATGGCAAATTCCTCGCCGCCGAAAAAATCCTTGAGGTAGACGCGGGTGGATTTGCGATGCGATTCAAGCTGCGTCTGATCGGCGCAGAAGGCGTCCACCTGTTTGTTCTCCAGGGCCTCCACCGCCCCGGAGTAGTAGTCATATACCGCAAAGGTAACGCTGTCAGTCCAGGAGAGGGGATCAAAATTCTGTTCCTCGGGAACGTCAGTGGTGACTATCTGATCGGCGGCGAGCTTTTTGATCAGGGCATAGGGCGCCGTAGTGCTTCTGACCACCGCCACTTTTTTGCCGATAAGATCGCGCAGTACCTTGAAACCGGAGTCACGGTTAACCATCACGCCTAGGCGATCGTTGAAGTAGGGTATGGAGAAATCCACCTGACTTTGGCGTTGCGGCGTAATGGTGAAGTTGGCAATCACCAGATCGAGGTTGTCGGTCCTAAGCAGATCGATGCGGGTGGCAGGTGTCACCGTGGTAAATTCGGGAGTGACTCCCAGCTTCTTGGCCACCATCCCGGCCAGATCGGCCTCAAAGCCGATGTACTCACCGGTGGTGGGATCCTTGAGGCTGAAGCCTTCCACATCCTTTTTAAGGCCGATGCGGATCACACCGCGATGGGTGATCTGCTCTAAGTGAGACTCGTTCTGCGCCTCTGCGGCGCCGGCCGTTGCAGGCAGGGTGCCCGAACACCACAATGCCGCGGCAGCAAGCGCACACCAAAAACCTTTCATAAATGATCTACTCCCTTAAGACCTCAGGGCCGGTAAGGACACCGGCCAGGTTAACTGGGGATCGCAACGATATTTTATGGCGCTTTATCAAGCAGGTATAGGTGGGACGAGCGGATCGTGCCGAAAATTATAATTGCGCTTGATAAAGCGGACGACATCTGCCTGCGCTCAGAGACGCAATGTTATCGTTGCATCAGGCTGTATGCCCTTATATTTGATGCTCTTATAGCTAAATTTAGATCAGTTGGCAACTGGCGTCTAAATATTTTTGCCGTTTATGAGAGCTATAACCACCCCGGGTCGGAAAACGTTTGCATGAGCCTGTGAAAACAACCGCTGCCGCAGGACACTCGAAGCACAACATCTGGCAGCATCAACACGGCTCCGCCACGTCCGCGGGTATGTTTTGCCCAGTTTTTTCTTTGAATGTGAGATGGTTATTACTGTAACAAGCCTCAATATGCTAAAAAGGGAGTGTTTTCATTCTCATGGGGGAGATAACTTATGTCCTATGCCCGTTCCTTGATTGCCGTCACTGTGACGGCTCTGGCGCTGTCAAGCTCTCCGGCTTTCGCCTTTAAAGTCGGCATCGCGCTGCCCACTCAGGAGCAGGAGCGTTACTTCGTGGAAGGTCCGCAGCTGTTGCAGGCGCTCAAAAGCAAGGGCTTTGAGGCGGATCTCTTTTACGGCGGAGAAGGCGTCAATGAGATACAGCTGCGGCAGATCCCACGCATGATCAAGGAAGGGTGCAACGTCATCGTGCTGTGCGCCATCGACGGCGAGGCTTTCGGCGAGGTGCTCAAGGAGGCCAAGCAGAAGAATGTAAAGATCATTTCCTATGACCATCTGGTGATGAATTCTGACGCGGTGACCTATTACGTGGCCTACGACAATGAGAAAGTAGGGGAGGCGCAGGGGCGCTACATCGAACAGGCTCTGCATCTGGCCGACGGCAACTCAGGTTACCGCATCGAGGTATTTGCCGGGGCCATGGATGACAACAACTCGCATTTTTTCCTCGACGGGGCCATGAAGGTGTTAAAGCCCTATATTGACAACGGGCAGGTGACCATTCCCTCCGGACAGACCAAATTAGAGGAGGTGAACATCGTCAACTGGTCGACTGAAAACGCCCTAAAACGCATGGACTCTTTGGTGCAATCCCAGGGCTACGGGCCGGACAAGGGGCGACTGGATGCGGTGTTAAGCCCTAACGACACCATCGGTATCGGCATAGTAAAGAGCCTCAAAAAGGCCGGCTACACCCCGCAGAACTTTCCGGTGGTGACCGGTCAGGACGGCGAAACCGCTGCCATCGCCGCCATTGACGAGGGCTATATGGGCATGACGGTCTTTAAAGATCCGGTCAAACTGGTGGACCGGGTGGTGACCATGGTAAGTGAGATAAGCTCCGGAGGCACCGTGGAGATCAATGACAACCACACTTACAACAACGGAGCCAAGGTAGTGGACGCCTATCTGGTAACCCCCACGGTAGTGGACAGGAGCAACCTCAAACAGATTATGCTGGACAGTGGCAAAATCACTAAAGAGCAGTTGCAGAATGCCAAGAATTCTTTGTAGATTATCTTGTTGTTTGTCTGCTTTATGTAAGATAATTATTTTTATGAATGAAGTGATCAGTCCCCAGAGTGTCTGACTGATTGCTTCTGCGGGGTGAGGTTAAAGATCGGGCAAGCTATGGCCGCCAAGACCAAGGAGCAGGTGCGCTACCTGCTGGATATGCTGCTTTCCATGGCGGAGAACTGCGAGTGGCTGGAGTTTAAGTCCGCCCTTGATGATACTCTGCCGCGCTCTTTATGCGCCATAGCCAACTCTCTGGTCGTCACCGGGCTGCCCCGCGGTTATCTGGTCTTCGGGGTCAATGTCGCCACCCGCTCGGTTGACGGCATCAACTTCACAGCGGAGCAGGAAAAAGAGCTCAGAGACCGGTTAGCGCAGCATCTTTCCCGGCCACAGCGCTACGACATCCATACCCAGCTGGTGCCCAAAAACGGCAAGAGGGTGGTGATCATTGAGATCTACGCCGCCCTGGACGAGGCACTGTGCTCAGACGGTATCGCCTACTTTAAGAACGGCACCCGCATTCTGAAACTGTCAGAATCACCCGAAATGGAAAAATTCATCCGCGAGCATGTCCAACCGGCCATCTCACAGCTGCAGCACGTGGGTACTTTCGAGGAGGGCACTGCCCGCGGCGGGCTGGACTTTAAGGAACTCTCGGCGCTGCTGGACCTCAAGGTGTGGGCTCAGCTAAAGGGATTGCCGGACGAGCGCGGGGAGCTGTTGCAAAGCCTTGAGAGTGCAAGGCTTATTAAGACTGCGGGGGAGACCTATTCCATCACCAACACGGGGGCGTTGCTGCTCTCGTGCAAGTTATCATCCTTCAGGAGCCTGGCCGGCAAAGCCCCGCGGCTGCTCTCCCATCTGAACCTGGATAAAAACAGTCAGGTTAAGGAGTACCTTTTTGATCAGGGCATGCTGCTGTGCCTATCCGATCTGCTGGAGCTGCTCTGCAGGGAGCTTACGGTCAAAGGCAGAAAGACTAACGACAGTCAGCGGCAGCTGCTCTATCCCAGAGCGGTGCTGCAGGAGCTGCTGTTAAACAGCATCGTGCACCAGAATTACCAGAGCGCGGGGTCGGGAATGCTCGTCGAGCTGTTTGCCGACAAGGTGGTGTTTTCCAATCCGGGAGCTTTCCCCCGAGCCAGACCTAATTTTTCCGGCTACAGCGACTGTCCCAACCCGTCTTTGGCCGCCAGGCTGCGCGAGAGCGGTTGGGGCGGGGCGCCCGGCAGCGGCTTGCTCAGCGTGGTGGAAGCCCTGGAAAACGCTCAGCTGCCGCCTTTGATCATCCAGGAGTTCGGGGGACAGTGCCGGCTGATTATTCAACCCCAGCATCCCTTTGCCACCCTGCCGCATGATCTTAAACTGACCGGTGTATACCAGCATTGCTGCCTGAAATACTTCCGTCAGGAGGTACTCAGCAACAAGTCGCTGCGCCTGCGGTTTGGGAGTTCGTCCAAGACCATCGCCACCTTCAGCAGACTGCTGACCGAGGCAGTGACCTATCAGCTGATCAAGCCGGCCCCCGAAAGTGACAGCGGCTCGTTGCGCAACAAAAGCTACATACCGTACTGGGCCTAGATTAGATCCCTCTGCAGTCTCTGTTCAAGCCAGGCACGCCCAACTTCGCTTTCCCGTTCCTGCAAGGCGGCTGACTGCCAGAGCCTTTAGGCCGGTCACAAGGCTTATGGGATCTGCAAGTTCTGCGTCTCATGCGCCGTGCCTTCCTGTTATCCTCATCAGCGCCTGCTTTTACGGTCTCTGCAAACCCTTGTTCCGTAGCGGCGCCAAAAAAGCTCTATTATCCTGCGCAGTTAATTTTCCGGTACCCGGTTCCCAGGCTCCGAGATAAAAAACCGCCTTGCGGCGGTTTTCATTGAGTAGGGTAAGGCTTCAGGTTAAACCTTGAACCTTTCCACCATCTTCTGCAGGCCGTTCAAGTTATCCACGGCACCGTTGACCAGACCCTGTGCGGTTCTGACGTGATCCGAGAGGTTCTGGGATTCATCGGTGATGCCCTGCATATTGGAGGAGATCTCGGAAGTCGCGGTGGTCTGCTCTTCGGCAGCGGTGGCAATCTGCGTGATCTGGGAGTTCACCTGACTTACATTGTCGATGATGCCCGAGAGCAGTGCCTGCACTTCCTGAGTCTCATCGGCAAGCTTGTTCATATTGTGCACCGAAGCAGTCATGGACTCGTTGGCAGAGTTGGCGTCCTGCTGGATCTCGGCGACCATCTTGGTGATCTCCTGCGTGGATCCGGAGGTACGGGAGGCAAGCGAACGCACTTCGTCGGCCACCACCGCGAAGCCCTTGCCGGCCTCACCGGCACGGGCAGCCTCAATGGCGGCGTTCAAGGCGAGCAGGTTGGTCTGGGAGGCGATGTCCTCAATGGTCTGCACAATGGTGCCGATCTTCTGGGACTGCTCCACCAGCTTGGACACCAACACGCCGTCCTGACGTGACTTCTCCACCTGTTTTCTGATCTCGCTGATGGTCTGGTGCACCTTGTCGACGCCTTCCTGGGTACTGCGGTTGCTCTCGTTGGCGGTAAGAGCGGCATTCTGGCAGTTCTTGGCGATGTCGGCGGTGGTGGATACCATCTCATCGGAGGCGGCGGCCACGGTCACCGACTTGGACTCTGTATTCTTGGAGGAATCATTGATGAGCTCGGTGATGTCGTGAATGGAGCCGAAGTCATTTACGGCCTGACCTACTGAGCTCTTGATGCTGCCCACCAGGGAATTGAGCTCACCGCGCATGGATTCGACCGAGCGCAGCAGGGCGCCAAACTCGTCCTTGGAGCTGGAGCGCAGCTTCTGCGTCAGATCGCCCTGGGCGATGGCCGAGGAGGATTTGACCGCCACTTTGAGGTTCTGCAGGGTGTAGTTGGTCACAATCCAGGCGATGTACACGGCCAAAATCAGTGCGGTGGTGGACAAGGCCAAGGTGGCATAGATAGGTACATTGGAGGTGTTTCTTTCCACCGCCTCGGTGGCGGTGTGTACCTGGGCTTCCACCAGGCCCGTCAGCGCGAGGCTCATCTCATCGCTGTTGGGGAAAAGAAAGTTGCGGAAGGACTCGACTGCCGCCTCCTGGTCGCGGTTTCTCAAGGCCGGCAGAAAGGAGGAGCTGAAATCACTGGCATAGCGCTGGGCCCCGTCCTTGACCAATTTTACTTTGGTCGGATCGGTACGGGCAAGCAGGGCGTTGGCCTTATCTTGGAAATCAGCCACCAGTGAGGTCATTTTGCTGATGTCATCATCAGTTACGGCCGCCACATGCTGCTGGGCCTTGAACACATAGTCGTTCATCTGCGTCAGCGCAGTCTGAGCGGCGTAGGTCTTGCCGTAGCGGGTGGACAGTACCTCGTGCACGAAGCTGGAGGTGTTGTTGAAGTTAAGCATGATGATGATGGAAGTGATCGAAATGATCAGGGTGAAAATAATCACCACCGTAAAACCGCCCATCACTTTTGCTCTGACCGGCAAGTCTCTAAATAAGCTCATTTGGTATTCCTTTTTTTGTAGAAGATATAAAGAGCATATCCCCCAGGAAAGGGACAGCTCACTTGCTATCATACAGGAATTTTTCTTAATAAACAGAATTTATTGAAAATTTGCACCATAATATTGCATGGCGAGAGCCAGTCTCTTGTTTGAAAAACTCAAATTGCCGGTTTATTGGTTTAAGCACTAAAATAGGCACAGAAGAAGCAAAACAGCGCTGCAAAAAGGATGTAAATGCTTTCTTTGAGCTCTGATAGCCGGTGTCTTGAATTTTGTCTCAGGTTCTTGAGATCTTGACTTGACAAGTAACCACATTTTGCTGAGGTAGAACCATGAACTTAGCCGACATTAAAACCCATCTGGCCGCGCTGCCCCGTACCAAATTCGGCATTGCCATACCGCAGCTGCGCAAACTGGCCGTGAAGATAGCCCGTGAGGATTACCAAGAGCTTTTAGAGCGCAATGACTTTTCCTCCTTTGAGCTTAAGCTTCTGCATGCCTTCGTCATCGGCTACCTCAAAACCGAGCTTGCCACCTCACTGCGTTATTTTAAGGAATTCATCCCCAGGGTAGATGACTGGGCGGTAAACGATTCGCTCTGTCAGAACTTCCGCGCCGCCCGCAGGCATCAGGCCGAAGTCTGGGATTTTCTCATGGGCTATAAAAACTCCACGCAGGAGTTCGAGTCACGTGTGGTCTCCGTGACACTGCTCTCCCACTATCTCAATGACGAGTACTTGGAGCGGGTAATTGAGGTACTCGACCGACTCAACACCGAACGCTATTACGCGCAGATGGGCGTGGCCTGGACCCTGGCGACGGTAGTGGGAAAGTACCCCGAGCGCGGACTTGAGTATTTGAAGTCCCCTGGCTGCCACTTAGATGAGCAAACCTATCGGCGCACCTTGCAGAAAATCCGGGAATCCTATCGGGTAGATGATAAGCTTAAGGCCGAGATCCGCCTTTTAAAAGAGCGTGGCGCACCTAATTAAGGCGCGTCGCAGTGAGTTTTTGCCTGAGTGAGCTTATCCCTTCGGAGGGGATGCGAACGTTGGTTTGAACAAGCTGCTCTAAGTATTCCAGACACTGTGCAGTTGAGATTTGATGATAGGTGTGCAGTTTCTCAAGCACGTACAAGGTACCTCTGACATCGATCCCCAGCGCGGCGACTTTGGCTTTAAGCTTCTTGTCACCGCTTAGGATCGTACGGCAGTGCAGCCCTCTGGCTAGTACGATACATGAACTGTCGGCCAACGAGAGAACGTGCTCCGCTCCCAACTGTACAGCCTCAATTAAATCGGTCTCCGAGAGCGTGTGAACAGCCGCTCCAGATAGCAGATCCTGCAAGCCTTCGTCTTGCAGTTCTTCCACCACCAAATCAGTGAGATGTACCTCAAAACAACTTGACACTAAAAACAGGGGCAGTGCACCGATATGAAACAAATCTATCACGACGTTGGCATCGGCAATAGCGATAATCATTAACCGATCACTCCGAGTTCATTCAAGTCACTGATGCTCGTATTTAACAGCTGCGCCGCCTGCGTTATCGTGATCTGAGCTGCACCCAACGCCTGGTAAACCAAATGTTCCAAGGCCGATGAGTCGTATTCAAAGAAGATATTTTTTTCGGTGATCACCTTAAAATCAGGGTCAGAGTTCTTGCGTATAAAGTATCGCTTGTAATTTGCATCAGGAAGTTTTCCCATCAAGTTCAGTCTGTAGACTATGGCATCAAAAGACAATCCATACTCTGCCTGCAGAGACTGAATCTCTCTGACACTGATAACATTGCGCTCACTTACAAGTTCGTCAAGTCTGGCAGACGGTAAGAGAAATTCATTGGCAAAAACTTGACATAAACGTTCTATTTGAGAATGTTCAACATCATTGAACTTAAGATACAGATGAGCTAGTTCATGAAGAGCAATCAAGCGTTGCCGCTCGGTTATTACCAAGCGATTAACCACGATGACCGGTCTGTTGCCATACTCTGTTATTTTCGCTGCTGCACCGTCAAATCCTTGAGGAGCGTCAAGCTTAATGGTGATGATGCCATGTTTTTCCAATAAGGCGAAAATGTTGTTGATCGGCTCATTGCCCAAATTCCACTGGCCTCTCAAAGCAGCAGCTAGTAGGGAGATCTCCTGAAAATCCTGTATCGGCTTAAGCCGGGCGGACAGAGCTTCCAGATCGGAATTTACTTGTATGTTAAGCAAATCTTCCAGACCAATCCTTTTTTCTACATGATCGGTTATTTGTAACTTGAGCTGTTCTATGACTGATTTTTTGAGTTGGTTTTTTTTTCTGAACTCGAAGAGGGGTGGGGCAAACAGCGTTTTTCTGAACAGATAATCAATCGAGACATCCAATGCTCGGTGCAGATCAATTAGTACCTTGGAATTGGGCAGACTGCTGCCATTTTCATATTTAGAATAAGCCTGACGGCTGATATTGAGTCGGGAGGCGACCTCACTGATTGAGAGTCCCTTGATGAGCCTGGCATTGCGCAATCGACCGGAAAAAATAGAGACAATTTCATCCGTACTCATATAATCACCATAAATGTAAACTAAACTTTACATTTAGTCATTATACAGGACTACAGGAACATCTACTGAGATCAGCTGTGTCAAAGATCAATAAAATCAAGCGAACAATTGCTCTAAGGTGATCACATTGTCAAAAAAGCCGCTGTGCTCATTGTAGGTAAGCCCCGAAGTGGTGATGAGCGTATTCTGAATAACCTGACGACGGGTGAGTTCTTGGGCCACGATCTCCTGTCGTTCAAGAAGTCTTCCGTGATAGTCCTTGCTGACCGTGAATTCTCCGCCGCAGAACTTAATTTCACACACGTTGACCACATTATCCTTTCTTACGATGATCAGATCTAGCTGGGCTCCACGTTCATTCTCCTCCGCTTTTTTGTACCACATCGACCAGACCGTGATAACCCCGGAAATTCCCAGCGCCTTTTTTATCTGTTCGACATGATTGAAACAGATATTCTCAAAGGCAAATCCCCGCCAGGCCACTATGGAGGGCGTGGCAAGACTAAGTTGCCAGAAATGAGGGTCAGGAGCCGTCTTATCTTGGATGAATTTTAAGTAAAACAAACAAAACGGATCGGTTAATTTATACCGTTCCTCCCGCTTACCCCTGCCGAAAGGACAGTATTTGACGATGAAATCACTCGCCAGTAGCGCTTCCAGATCGTCAGACAGGGTGCCGCCTGATGAAGTTTCAATCAGCTCGCTCAGTTGCTGTCGGGTGTAGCCGATATTTTTGGTGCCAAGACACTCGACAATCTTCTTGATGCGGACGGAGTTTTTAAAGACCGAGGCGAAGAGTCTGTCATACTCAATTCTAAGCGGAGCATTGGGGGAGAAAAACAGACGATCCACATTTTGGGCGAGACTCAATCCTCTTTGCAAATAATTCCAATAGAAAGGAATTCCCCCAAAGATCATGTACCCCTGGGCGATATCATAATCTGACATTTTAATGTCGGCTGTCTGTACGAAGCTTGCGCACTCCCGCAGAGAAAACGGTGCAAGTTTGATTTCACAGGTAAGACGTCCGTACAGACCGCCGTGGTTTTCTATGAGCCGATTTTTAATCCAGGTGGTAGCGCTGCCACAAACAATCAGCAGTAAATTGCTGCGATGACAACCCCAGTTATTCCAGAACCCTTCAAAAGCCGTCAAAAATCCCGACTTCTGGGTATCCATCCACGGCAATTCGTCAAAAAAGACCACCTGTCTGACGTTTTGGTCTTGTTGCTGCAAAAACATTTCCAACATCAAAAAAGCATCCAGCCAATTGTCAGGACAACGGCTTTTCTTCATGCCATGCAGAAGCATGGAATCATAAAAATGCCTCAATTGATTTCTCAGGGGGGTAGCGCTGTCTTTTTCTTCAAGTTCAAGAGGAGACAGTCCCGCATGACGAAAGGTAAATTTGTCTTTGAAGGTTTCATCGACCAGAAAAGTCTTACCAACCCGGCGCCTTCCATATACGGCCACAAACTCGGCTTTATTGCTTTCATACAGAGTTTTGAGCCTTTTGATTTCATCTGTCCTGCCAATCATATTGAACCTTCGTTGTTGATTTTCAGCCTCTAACAGACATATTATCTTCAATTTGGCTGATTATCAACAATGAGATTATTTTTTTGCGCTAAAACAGCTAAATTCTTAAAAGACAGCGCGGTGTAAACAACACAGGTTAAAGACTAGGTCATAATTTTATGCGGTAAAAAATATTTGCAGTTTAAAAATCCCAAACAGCGTTTGGGAAATTAAAATGATTTCCATATTAAGTTAATCTTACGTCTAAATATGTATATTCATAAAGCCTACTAATGCCGCCTATAAAAACCAACCAGACCTATTTTCTAATTTCCCAAACAGTGTTTGGGAAATTTAAAAAGTTTCAAATTTTCGGCCTGAGTAATTGACGGCCTTAAATTCATTCACCCGTTATTATACCGCCTCACGCCGAATAATGATCGGCTCGTTGGCACATTGCCATGGACTGTGGCTTAATTTTCTCCCCGAGAGCAAGTTATCCTGCTCG
>JAFUGP010000022.1 GCA_017469335.1 Succinivibrio sp.
ATATATAAGTTAAAAGTGCTACGTTTGTCGCGTTTTTAGACACTGTTTTTACACACAAAACTAAACTTTATAAGATGTGGTTTCAAATCACCGACAAATTTTCTGTCGTTTTGACAAAACGGTGAATTTTTAGAACCCCCCGTATCTTTGTTTGGCAATTATTTTCTAAACCCAAAATACCGGATTAAGCCTAATCGCACACTTTAGCTTGATCACACAACTGTATAACCCTCTAGCGCCGCACTCCAATGCACGGTTACGCTTTTATAGAGCTGATATTTGAGGTAAATACCATGACTGCCAATAACCCCTTCAGTCTCATCTTCAGCCAGCCCCCGCATCTGATGATCCCCCGCCTTAGGGAGTCAAATCTGCTGCTTGATTATCTCAACTCAGCTGTGCCCTCGACTCAGGCCTATCTGATTACGGGGGTCAGAGCAACGGGCAAAACAGTGCTGATGACCGACATCTCCCATAAAATCTCCGAGGATCCCACCTGGCTCAGGGTGACTCTCAATCCCGAGTTGGACATGGTCCGCTCCCTCTATGAGATGCTGTCAAATCAGCTCTTTTACGAGCAAACTGATAGAGGCGCAAACCGTAGCCCGCTAATCTGCCTGCCGGATGACAGTGAGGGCAGGGAGAAGGATCTGCAAACAGCGTTGATAGGCCTTCTCAAGCAACTCAAAGCGCGCCGCCAAAAAGTGCTGATCGACATTGATGAGGCCACTGACAGCCGCCTGATGTTGGACTTCACGTCCACTTTCGATCTTCTGCTTAAAGAGAGGCTGCCGGTGTTTTTGCTCATGACCGGCCTTAGGGATAACCTGCAAAAACTGCTGCACAAGCAGAGCCAGACCTTTTTGTCACAGGCCCCCTGTGTGATCTTGGGACCTTTGAATACCGGTGCCATCAGTGAGAGCTACCAGCAGGTACTGAACCTTGATGTAAACACCGCGCTTGCCATGGCCAAACTCACCCGGGGTTACGCCTATGCCTATCAGCTTTTAGGCTATCTGTGCTGGGAAAACCCCGGAGACTATCAGGCCATCATTCCGCAGTTTCGGCAGTACTTAGAGGAGTATGTCTACGAGAAAATCTGGTCAGAACTCTCCCACAAAGACAAACAATTAGCCGCAGCAATCGCCCGCTGCGACGACGGCCGCATCGCCACCATCAGGGCGGCGCTTGATGTGGACACCAACGCCTTCAACCCCTACCGCCAAAGGCTCATCAACCGCGGCCTGGTCAACGGCGAGGAACGCGGCTTCCTGCGCTTTACCCTGCCCTTGTTTGAGCGTTTTGTCCTGGAACAAGACCAGTTTTAACAGCTCTCAGACATGCTCGGCTAAAAAGGAGCTGAACTGCGGCTGCGGCATGGGCTTGCCGTATAAAAAGCCCTGACCGTAGATACAACCGCTGTCTAGCAGCAGTTGCTCCTGTTCGGGCGTTTCAATGCCCTCGCAGATGACCTTAAGCTCCAGCATGTCCACCAGATCCACGATGCCATGCATAATGCGTCTGGCCTTGTCCGAGCTCTCGGCGGCCAAAAGCATGGCGCGGTCAATCTTGATGATGTCAAGCTGCAAAGTCAGCAGGGTATACAGTGAGGAGTAGCCCTTGCTGAAGTCGTCGATGGAGATCTGATAGCCCATGCCGCGCAGCGCGGTGATAATGTTGGAGGCGCTGGCGCGGGTTTCGTGGGTGTACATGTCCACAAAGGAGGTCTCGGTGATCTCCAGCTCCACCGATCCCGGCGGGATGGGGTACTCCTCCACGATGGCCGCCATTTTTTCCAGATAGCCTTCCTCGCTGAAGTGAATGCCGGACTGATTGACCGAGATCGGCACCACCGGCAGTCCCTGTCTGGCCCGCTCGGCCTGCAGCTTGCGCACCTCAACGAGGTTGTGGTAGTCGAGCTTGATGATGAAGCCGTTTTTCTCAAAGAGATCGATGAACAGCCCCGGGCCCATGAAACCCAGCTCCGGGCTGTCCCAGCGCACCAGCGCCTCAGCGCCGATGGTCTTGCGGGTCTTGATGTTGTACTTAGGCTGCAGCCAGATCTCGAACTCGCGCTCGCGCAGGGCCTTCTCCATCAAATTCTCGATGCGCTGATGCTGCATTAAGGTGTTCTGGCTCTGCACGCTGTAGATGCCGATATTCTCACCGCGCGAGACCGCCTCATCGCGGGCGATTTTGGCCGAGCTCAACAGCTGCGAGATCTGCACCGTACCGATGGAGGGCACCTTGCAGACGCCGTAGAGATTCTCCACCCTTACCACCGTGCCGCCGATCTCCACATAGGAGCAGGTGAGATCGAGCTTGCGCAGCATCTCCATGATGCTCTCGTCATCCTGCACCAGGCAGAGGTGATAGCACTCCATCAGCTCGGAGGACACCCCGGTCTGGATAAAGCTGGCGTTGTTGGTGCAGAGCTTGCCAATCCAGTTCTTGAAGGCCTCATTCAAAATGAAATGATCATAGGTCTTGTTCAACAGCTCGGTCTGCCGGATGCTCACCACCACCAGATACAGCGCTCCGGTGCGGCGCTCGGCATGCAGTTCCTCGATGACCTGCGGCACTTCCTTCTCAAACCAGCGCAGATTGTGCAGTCCGGTCTGGGGATTGGTATAGGCCACCTGTTTGACCTGCTCCTCGCTTTTGCGCCTTAGCATCAGCACGTAGGCCATGCCGCCTAAAATGAGCAGGGCCAGAGCGATGACCAGCGCCAGCGATAAGAAAGGATGATGGTAGATGAAGGCGGTCAGGGAATGAGAGCCGGCCACGTTGAAGGCCGCCTGCTGCTGCAGTTTCTGCAGCTGCGCTGGATCTAAGTGGGATATTTCCTTATTCAGAATGCGGATGAGCAGCGGATCCTGACCGCTGTTCATGCCCAGACAGATCGGGTGGGAGAAGGCGGTGGCACCGCTGCTCTCCAAGTCGTAGTATCCCCCGTCGGTTAAGGCCTGCTGCACGGACACGGAATCCATAAAAGTAAGATCGGCCAGGCCCGTGCTCACCGACCACAGGCACTGCGCGGCATTGTCAAAGTGCAGGATCTGTGCCTCGGGGTAAATTTTACTGATAAATTGCTCGATGAAAGACTGAGGCCTGGCCACCGCCACCTTAGGCTGGGAGGGCGTGGTGGCATTTATCTTATGCACGCGCACGTAGTCTATCCACAGGTAGGGTAAGGTCAGAGCCAGATTCTTCTCCCGGGCCCAGTTGTAATCGGCCGGTACCACCGTGGCGAGATCGACCCGCCCCTCATTGAGGGAGGCGAACAATTGTTCGGCACCGCCGTGATCCTTGTACAGGAACTTCACCCCCAGATCCTCGGACATCTGATCGAGGATCTTTCTTACCACTCCGCGGTACTCGCCCTCACCGGCATAGTAGGAAAAAGGTTCCATCCCCCCGGGACCGCCCAGGGAAAACTCCGGATGATCCTTAAGATAGGCGCTCTCCTCTGCGGTTAAAAGCAAGGGCCGGCCGCTGTGCAGATGCTGCACATTGAGCAGATCCTCAAACTGCGGCGCCACCAGTTTCAAGGACACCATGGCATTGTCCAGCCGTTCTTTGACGTTTTTGTTGCCCAGACGCATGGCCAGGTAGATATCGGCATTGAACAGCTGTGCCGACAGTGACACATCCTCGCTGCCGGGCTCGCCCTTGTAATAATTGTGCACGCGGGCATCGAGAGAGCCGCCGAAGAAATCGGTGCGCAGATCCTCGGAGAGTGAATAGGGAATGAAGCTTAATTTGTCGAGATTAGGATAACCCTGTCGCTGCAGGGTCTCGCGCAGCACGCTCTCGGAGGCCACGCGATCGAGGTACCCGACCTTGATCTTCTCACTGCCCAGGGCAGGATCGAAGCCGGGTTTGACCTCCAGATACACGGTGGCGGTGGAGGAGATGGGCGCGGCGCTCAACGAAAAGGGCAGATAGCGCTTGTCCTGCTCGCGGCCCACCAGGACCTGCAGCACGTCCACTTCGCCGTTGATAAGCCGCCTCTCGCAGTCCTCGTAGGAGCACTGCACGTACTCAAAACTGGAGTTCAGATAGGGTTTGAGGGACTCCAGATAATCATAGACAAAGCCCTGATAGTTGCCCTCACCGTCGCTGCTTAAAAAACCCGGATTATTGGTGTAGCCGATGCGTATGACATCCTCGGCCTGCGCAGGTGCCAGCATGGCCACCCCGGCCCACAGCATCAGCGCCCCCACCGTCTTCATCCTCAGGCTCATTTTCATCTCCGCGTGCTGTTTTGATTGTTTTTGACCGCGCCGCCTCAGCTATAACGTGCAGGCGCAAGCCCTACTATCATAGCCCATCAGACGGTATTAGCTGAAATCAGCGCCTCAGGTGTGAGTGTGACGGCACAAAAAAAGCGCTCACTGCCTATGAACGCTTTTTTAGGTTACGAATTGGTTAGGCTCAATTAAGGCTGGGGCTTGCTCTGTCCCTCATCCTCGGGCAGCAGCGCCCCGCCTGCGGCAGCCTCAGGAGCTGCATCAGGAGCCTGTGCGGCCTCGGCGGCATCCTCAGGCAACATGCCCACCGCAGGTGTCTCGGCTGCCTCAGTGCTCTGCTCTACCACCGCCCCTGCGGTATCGGCGGCGATGTTGGAGAAATCCTTGACACTGCGCTGGGCGTCTTTCTGCATCCAACCTATGAACAGACAGATCCCGAAGAACACCACAATGAGCAGCCAGGTGGAACGGGTCAGGAAGTTGCCCGAGCCCGCCGAGCCAAATACGGTATTGGAGGCGCCGGCGCCGAACGAGGCGCCCATGCTGGCACCCTTGCCCTGCTGCACCAAAATCAAGGCCACCATGGCAATGCAGATGAGCAGGAAAATCACGATGGTTACTTCGTACATAGTAAAAATCCCCAAAGTCCCTCAAATAACGGCGGCATTTTACACGAGTGCGGGTACTTGATCAAGGTCAAAAAAAGCTGCGCCGCGCATGTCCGCGCCCCGCTCCTGCCGGGCAGATCACCTAGGCTCTGAAATCATTCCTCGCTGCGCTCGATGATGACGTTGGCGATGTGCTGGGCCTGATTGTGGACAAAACCGCGCTCCTCACCTTCCACCATCACCCGCACCACCGGCTCGGTGCCGGATTTGCGCAGCAGCACCCGGCCCTTGTCGCCTAGGATCTGCTCCACTTCCCTGACGGCCGCCTGTACCGCCTCATCGGCGGTGGCATCAAAGCCGCTCTTGGTGCGTACGTTGATAAGTTCCTGGGGGAACATGTGCAGATCGGCGGTCAGCTCGGCGAGATCTTTATCCTGCCTTAAGCAGGCCTTTAAAGCCTGCAAGGCCGAGACTATTCCATCCCCGGTTGTCACATAGTCCAGACAGATAATATGCCCGGAGTTCTCACCGCCTAATTTCCAGCCACGCTCCAACAGGCGCTCCATCACATAGCGATCGCCCACGGCCGAGCGCTCAAAGTCGATGCCGCGCTGACGCAGCGCCGTCTCCAGACCTAAGTTGCTCATCAAGGTCCCCACCACCCCGCCGTCTAACTTATGCCGCTCGCGACGATCGCAGGCGATGATGTAGAGAATGGCGTCCCCGTCCAACAGTCTCCCGCGGGAGTCGACCATCATCACCCGATCCCCATCCCCGTCAAAGGCGATGCCCAGATCGGCTTTCTCGCTCAGGACGCGGGCGGTTAAGGCATCGGGGTGGGTAGAGCCCACCTCATCGTTGATGTTGACGCCGTTGGGCTTGTCGCCGATGGCGATCACGTTGGCGCCTAACTCCTTAAACACCAGCGGGGCTACATGATAGGTCGCGCCGTTGGCACAGTCCAGGACAATGTTCAGGCCCTGTAAACTCAGCTGTGTGCCCAGGGTGCTCTTGCAGAACTCCACATAGCGCCCGGGGGCGTCGTTCTGCCTGAAAGCCCGGCCGAATTCGGCGGAGGTGGCCATCTTAAGCTCGCCCGAGTCGATGAGCTTTTCTATCTCCAGCTCCAGCTCATCGGGCAGTTTGGTGCCGGCGGCGGAAAAAAACTTGATGCCGTTGTCAAAGTAGGGGTTGTGCGAGGCGCTGATCACCACCCCCAAATCGGCGCGGAAGGCCCGCGTCAGGTAGGCCACCGCCGGGGTGGGCATGGGGCCCAGCATCACCGAGGAGATGCCGGCGGCGCTGAAACCTGACTCCAGCGCGGCCTCCAGCATATAGCCCGACAGGCGGGTATCCTTGCCGATGATGACCCGCCCGCCCTGATGCGTGGAGAGCACCTGCCCTGCGGCCATGCCCAGCTTTAAGGCAAACTCGGGCGTGATGGGGAACTGCCCCACCCGGCCTCTTACTCCGTCGGTTCCGAAATACTTGCGCTTCATGGGCGGGGCTCCTTAGTGAGGATTAGGCTGAGAAAGAAATGGTGAGTTAAGGCTTCACTTGCCGTGCGAGCGGCGCTCGCGGAAGCGATCGCGGATGGCGCGCAGGCGGCGGATAATGCCCTTGGAGAGCTGATGCGGTCTGGCGGTCTGCGCGGCGAGCTGCCAGGCGGCCAGCGCCATGGCCATATCCGAAACATTGGGAGTACGGATGATGTTCACCCCGCGGTCCACGCAGTACAGCGCCAGCGTCAGCGCCACGGTGGGATGCTCCTTTAAGAACAAATCCTCAAAAGGCAGAATGCGCGGAATGGGGATGCTCAAGGGCAGCGCGAAGCTCTTAAAGGAGCTCATGCGCCCCAGGAGCTTCAGGCGGCTGTCCATGCGGCAGACTGAACCTAAAGCCGGATCGATGATGATGTCGCGGCGGTTGATGCCGGCATTTAAACAGGCGTCAATGCGCTCGTAGAAGAACTCGGAGACGGTGGCAATCGGATCGCGGTCCTGCTCTAGGCGCAAATTCTGCTCGAAGGTCAGACAGACGGGGATCTTGAGCTTGGCCACCATCTGCACCGCGCCCTCGGCCCTTAGGGCGTTGGAGTCGACGATGAAGCTCGCGCCGGCGGCATTGGCCTTCTCCATGATGGCAGGATGGGAGGTATGCACCCCCACGGTCAGCCCCGTCTCATCACAGATGGCGCGGATGGCCGGCAGCAGCCTGCCCTCCTGGGACTGCACTCCCAGCGTACCCGTACGATCGCGCACCCCGATCTCCAAAAACTCGGCTCCGGCGTCGCGCATCTTAAGCGCGCGCTCCACCACTTTCTCAAGAGCCGACTCCTCGTTGTCCTCCAACGAGATGACTCCCATGATCTTGGCCGTGGACAGATCCACGGTGCGCCCGGCGAGCTTTAACTTCATATCAACTCCCCGCTCCGCTTTGTTCCGGGGTCTGCGCCGGGGTCTGGGCCGGGGTCTGCTCCGGTGGGAAGGCACTCTCGGCACTCTGCTCGGGGGCACTCTTGCTCTGTGATCCGCCCATGCCGCCCTGATCTCCCGGGCCGCCGCGGCCCCCGCCGCCGTGCTTGGCCGGATCGTAGTCCAGGGTAGGCGCTCTGACCGGCTTGCGCTCCATGAGATCGTCTATCTGCAGCGCGTCGATGGTTTCGTACTTGAGCAGGGCCTCTTTCATGCTCTCCAGCACATCACGATGCTCTTTTAAGATCTCCTCGGCCTTGGAGTAGCAGGTATTGATGATGGAGGAGACCTCCTCGTCGATAATGGCCTCGGTGCGCTCGGACACCGGCAGCATGGTGGTGCCGGAACCGCCTAAATAGAGGGCGCCCTCGTTGTCCTTTTCAAACTGCATGGGCGGCAGGCGATCCGAAAAGCCCCAGCGCGTCACCATCTTGCGCGCCAGCTCCGTGGCCCGTTCGATATCGTTGGAGGCACCGGTGGTGACCTTGTCGGGCCCGAACATCAGTTTCTCGGCGATGCGTCCGGCAAAGAGGGTGGTGATGTTGGAGAGCAGGTACTGCTTGCTCTGACTTACCCTGTCCTGCTCGGGCAGATACATGGTCACGCCCAGGGCGCGGCCGCGCGGAATGATGGAAACCTTGTAGACCGGATCGTGCTCGGGCATGAGCCGGCCCACGATGGTGTGACCGGCCTCGTGGTAGGCGGTATTGATCTTCTCGTGCTCGCTCATGGCCATGGAGCGCCGCTCGGCGCCCATGAGCAGTTTGTCCTTGGCCATCTCAAACTCGTGCATGCTCACCACGCGCTTGTTCTCGCGGCCGGCCAGCAAAGCCGCCTCATTGACCAGATTGGCCAGCTCCGCGCCCGAAAAGCCCGGGGTGCCGCGGGCCAATACGGCCGCGTCCACGTCATCGCCCAAAGGCAGCTTGCGCATATGCACCTTGATGATCTGCTCGCGGCCGCGCACATCCGGCAGTCCCACCACCACCTGGCGGTCAAAGCGTCCGGGGCGCAGCAGCGCCGGGTCAAGCACATCCGGGCGGTTGGTGGCGGCGATGACAATCACCGCCTCAAAGCCCTCGAAACCGTCCATCTCAACCAACAGCTGATTTAGAGTCTGCTCACGCTCGTCATGGCCGCCGCCCAAGCCGCCGCCTCTTTTGCGGCCCACCGCGTCAATCTCGTCGATAAAGATGATGCAGGGGGCGTTTTTCTTGGCCGTGGCGAAGAGATCGCGCACACGCGAGGCACCCACGCCCACGAACATCTCCACGAAATCCGAGCCCGAGATGGAGAAAAACGGTACCTTGGCCTCGCCGGCGATGGCGCGGGCGAGCAGGGTCTTGCCGGTGCCCGGCGGGCCCACCATCAGCACGCCGCGCGGAATGCGGCCGCCCAACTTGGAATATTTGGAAGGATCCTTGAGGAAATCCACCAGTTCCACCACATCGGCCTTGGCCTCGTCACAGCCGGCCACATCCGCAAAAGTGGTCTTAATCTGGCTCTCGCTCATGAGCTTGGCCTTGCTCTTGCCGAAGGTCAACGGATTGCCCTTGCCCCCGCCCTGCATCTGCCGCATGAAGAACACCCACACCGCGATAAGCAGGATCATGGGGAACCAGGAGATGAAAATGGTCATGAGTGCGCTCTGCTCATCCGGCTTGGTGCCGGAGGCGCGCACATTGTGGCTCAACAACGTATCCAAGATGGTGGAGTCATGCAGCGGCATCACGGTCAGAAAGCGCTCGCCGCTGCGCTTTAGGCCCTGGATCACATAGCCGTCAAACACCACTTCCTGGATCTGATCGGACTGCACTTCCCGGACAAAGGAAGTGTAATCCTCAGTGCGCCCCACGTTCTCGGTGTTGTTGAAAGACTCGAACAGGGACATCAGGATCACGGCTATCACCAGCCACAATATGAGGTTCTTCGTCATCGACATCGTTCCTAAGCCTCACCCCGTAAGCTCAAAAGCTCCCCTGCCATGGCGGGGTCTTACGGGAGGCAGCTCTCCTTATAAATTGAATTTAATCTGCAGGCCCTGCTTATGAGCATCAGGCCTTAATATCCTCAAAAAGCTCAATCTTCAAAAGCGCCGTCATCCTTGCCCGCGCCTTCATCATCCTGCGCGGCCGTATCATCCGCTGCCGCGCCGTGCGGCTGCAGTCGGGTCTCAGGCTTAAAGCCTGTGGCCACCACATACACCTCACGTGAGCGATCGCGCGAGGCCTCGGGCTTGTTGACCCTGACGGCGGCAAAGCACTGCTTTATCAGCGCCAAAAATTCCTCAAATCCCGCGCCCACAAAGACCTTGACCACCAGGGCACCCCCCGGGGACAAAATACGGCGGGCCATCTCCAGGGCCAACTCCGAGAGCAACATGCAGCGGGGCTGATCGATGGCCTTGTTGCCCGAGAGGTTAGGAGCCATATCCGAGAGCACCACCTGCGCCCCGGCAGGGCCGATGTGCCCTATCAGCTCCTCAAACACCCGCTCCTCTCTGAAATCGCCCTGCACAAACTCCACTCCCGTTATGGGGGACATGGGCAGGATATCGGTGGCCACCACCCGCCCGGTGGGGGCGGTCCTGGTGACGGCGTACTCAGACCAGCCTCCCGGGGCCGCTCCCAAGTCCACCACCACCTCGCCTTTATTGATCAGGCGATGGCGCTGCAGGATCTCCTGCAGTTTGAAACTGGCCCTGGACCTGAGGCCCTGCTTCTGGGCCTGCTTGACGAAAGGATCGGAAAAATGCTCTTTAAGCCACCGCGCCTGGCTGGCGGTTCTTTTTCGGCCCGGCATAACACCTAACAACTGTCACAAAGAGAAAAACAAGTGATAGTATACACATTCTCAAGGATTTATTCATAGGGGCGCAGGCCTTTTATGAACGCAAGGCAAATTTAGCGCAAGGATAAGCCATGTCATTGAACTCCCACCAAAAACAATTCCTAAAAGCCCAGGCTCACGCCTTAAAGCCCGTAGTGCTGTTAGGTCAGGACGGACTCTCGGCGAGCGTCATCGCGGAAATCAAGAGCTCGCTTGAACACCATGAGCTCATCAAAATCAGGCTGAACGCAGGTGAAACCCGCCGAGAACAGGCCCAGCAGGCCGCACAGGCTACCGGAGCAGAGCTGGTAAGCCTGGTAGGACGGGTAGCGGTGTTGTTTTTGCAGGATAAAGAGCAAAGCCGCTTTATTTTGCCGCGCTAAAGTCCATGTCCAGACTCAAACTGCCCTGACCTCAGTGTTACTCCCTGCTGAGCCTGGCTTGGAGCCGGTTGGGTTGGTTGAGCCGGGGAGTCGTGCGCCACGAGGTAGCACGTAAATTTAAAGCCCCTCTGAGGCGGGATAGGCACAGAGAATCCCGCAGAAACCGGGGACAGCTTAAGATACGCTTCCGCCCTCGGTCAGCTGCCGGCTAAACACAGGCTCCTTGCTCTTTGCCTGACCAAAACGCCATCCGCCTTCGCATAAACTCCGCTCAAGGCTCCATCACTTTATTCCGTGCTGATAAAATCTCAGTATCGGCACTTGCAGATTGAGAGGACAGAACATCTTGACCGAGGAACTTACTGAAGGACGTGAGAGCTTTGCCGCACTCAGAAAGTCAGACGGCATTTACATCGACAAGACCGCCTACCTAAAAGATTTGATGATGCGCCGGGCCGACAAGCCCGGTGAGGGCGGCGGCAAACGCGCGGTTACCCTGTTTACCCGCCCCCGGCGTTTTGGCAAGACTCTCACCTTGAGTATGATTGAAAGCTTCTTTGCGCTCAACTACCAAAACCCCGGGGATACCACCGAGACCCAAAAGCTCTTTGAGGGACTGGCGATTTATGAGGATAAGGAATTCTGCAGGCTGCATTTGGGACAGTACCCGGTCATCAGCATTTCCTTAAAGAGAGTGGAAGGCGGCAACTTGCTCGATGCCCTGGGTGGACTTATGGGCATTTTCTACGATCTCTACGACCGCTTCAGGATCTTAAATGAAGTAGAGACACTCTCTGCCGAGCGCTTAAGACCTTTTCAATTTGCCCTGTCCTTTTTTGAAATGTCACAAAGAAGGTGGTCGGACAGTGATTACTACCAGACAGCGCTGGAACTGCTCAAGACTGCTCTGTCCTCTCTGACCCGCCTGTTGGAGCAGGCCTACGGCCGCAAGGTCATAGTACTGGTGGACGAATATGACGTTCCCCTGCAAAAGGCCAAGGCCGGCGGCTACTACGATGAGATGCTGGACATCATCCGCGGCATGTTCGGCAATGTCTTCAAGACCAATGATTCGTTGTTGATGGGCATAGTCACCGGCTGTCTGAGGATAAGCCGTGAGAGCATCTTCACCGGCATCAACAACTTTTCGGTGTTCTCGGTCTTTACCTAC
>JAFUGP010000023.1 GCA_017469335.1 Succinivibrio sp.
CAAAATGCACTATGTTTTAATTATAGACAATTATCTAATTAATGTCAAGCAAAAATATGGAATAACAGAGGGATATTGGTCACAAAAAGGGGAGAATTAGATAGAAGTTGGTGTCTTAATTAGGGAAGATGACGTAAATAAAGGGGTTACCTCTGGGTCCGCAACTGCTGGTCTGATCATTGCCAGTGGCGGTGTCGTGAGAAATGCATCTGGCATCGCCATCCAGACTATAACGGTACAACAAGGCGGCACTTTGGACTTTACCGCTAATGGTCAAAAAGTACAGGCCATCGGCGCACTGACCATAAATGGCACAGTGAAGGCCACCGGAAATACTGTTGGTTATACCTTAAGTGGAGATACCATAAAAGGCTCTGGCTCGGTGGCAACCAGTGGTGGGGCTGTTACCTTAATTGGTACATCTGGGATCACTGTCGGCGACATCTTGGTGGGTGAGACCGCCGCTTTGGGTACTGGTGCAGTCGTCCTGACCTCCACCAACGGCAACATCTCCGCCAGTTCCATCAAGACCTCCGGCGCCGTGACCGTGTCTGCCAATGCAACCGGTGACATCAACCTTGGTGCCGTGTCCGGTGCTGCGACCACCATTTACGCCAAAGAAGGCGACGTGACCCTGAGCACCATTGATGCTTATGGGGCTGTAAGCGTAAGTGATATCTCCGGCGATATAGAGCTCAATGGCAATATCTCGGTGACAGGTGATAACAAGCAGGTTGTGGTTTCTGCCACCGCCGGCAAGATCACGGGGGCCAGCGCGGGCATCACCACCGGCGGTGGCGCGGTGTCTCTCATCGCTTCCTCCGGCGTTTCCATCGGTGATGTTTTAATTGGCTCGGCCAACGCTCTTGGCTCTGGTGCAGTCGTCCTGACCTCCACCAACGGCAACATCTCCGCCAGTTCCATCAAGACCTCCGGCGCCGTGACCGTGTCTGCCACAACCTCCGGCAACATAACCCTGAGTTCCGACATTGAAACCGTTGGTACGATCATCATTGGTACTGCCTCAGGTGATGTCAAGACCTCCGGCACTCTGACCGGCTCGGCAGTTTCCATCACCGCTCAAGGCGCAGGCAGCATTTCCTTAGGTGGCAATGTAACCGCTGATGATGCTCTGACTCTCACCGCCTCGGGTGACGTCGACGCCTCCTCCGTGACTCTTACTCCGGGTGCCGGCTCGACCTTCACGGCCGGCGGCGCATTGCAGTTAGGCACCGTGAAAGCCTCCGGGCTCGCGATGACTTTGGTCAACGGCGCAGGTGAGACCGATCTGAACTCCCTTGAGGCTACGACCCTCAATATCAGCTCCACCGATGAATCTGCCTCTTACACCATCACTACTCTGGGCGATGGTAGCAGCGTAACCGGGGTGACTACTGCCTCCAGCACCACCCTGAACGTGACCGGCACTCTGGCCGGCAGCGGCTCGGCGGCTTTCGTCAACTTGAAGAGCGGAGCCATTCTGGACGCCTCCACCGCTTCTGTCTCCTTAAGCGGCACCGGTCTGGTGAACGCCTCAGGCGCTTCCACCGTCATTTTGGACGGTGCCTCATTGCTGACCATTGAGTCGGACAGCTCCTCGGCCACCACCGCCTCCGGTATTGCCTTGAGCAGCAACCTCACCCAGGGTGCCATTTCTCTGGGCAAGGCTGAGGATACCCTGACCCTCAAGAACGCCACCGGCACCATTTACTACAATGAGGCCAGTGGTCTGGCTTCGGCCCTTGAAGTGGTCAAGGAAGCGGTCTTAGGCTCCGGCGCCGCCGGCACCGTCAGCCTGGCGGGTGTGAGCTACCAGACCCTCGACGGCGGCACCCCGACCGTTGAAGAGGCCCTGAGCGCTGACGCCAACTTCGTGGGCACCGTTAACGAGCTGGCCACTGAGTCGGCTGATGCCAACGCCTCCGGCACCGTGTCGGTCAGCGTGACCGGCGAGCCCGAGTTTGCGGCCATCGACCTGGTCAAGAGCAGCGCCACCGGCGCCGCCGAGGCCACCACCTTGTCATTGACAGGCAACGGCACTCTGACCCTGTCCGATGCCACCGCCGATGATGTGTCCGGCAACAACACCGCCTTCGTGACCGGCTCTGACGGCAACGCGACCGATGTTGTGTTAAACGGCACCACCGAGCTGGCCTTGAACGGCGCAGGTGAGATCGGCACCGTGACCGGCGCTACCGGCACCCTGACCATCAACGAGGGCACCGCCGCCACAGATTCCACCGCCTCCGCCATCACGACTGAAGGCTTAGGTAAGGCTACGGCCAATGCCAGCGGTACCTCCGTGACTCTCACACCGCTCGGCAAAGTGGACGTTATCAACGGCTCTCTTACCGTATCAAGCGGTGAGGCTGAGTCCGTGGTCGCCGATGTTGAGTTAGGCGGCTCTGACGCTTTGGGCGCCATCCACAGCGGCACGCTGAACTTAGAAGGCGATGCTGTGATAACCGACGTCGTCAACGCTCATACCGCTGCCTCAACCTTGAACGCCACCGGCAATCTGCAGTTAGGCGATGACAACTCAGGTGCCGGTACTGCGGTCACCCTGACCGGCGCTACCGTAAATGCCGACACCCTGGACTTCGCCAAGGCCGCTCTCATCACCGTGACTGACAACCAGACCGACGCTTATGACGCCGACGGCAATAAGCTGGACAGCTTAGGCTCCACCGTCACTGCCGGTGCCGCCAAGTTCAACGGCGCGACCTTGTTCGTCGATCCGTCCGTGGTGATTATCAACTCTCTCATCAGCTCCGATGAGGACAAGAATGTCAACGTGACCACCGAGACGGCCACTTCCGTGCTCTCCGGTAACATCGACTTAGGCAAGCAGTCGGCTATCTACTTGGCCACCAACGGCAAGGCCTTCGCCGACAACACGACCTTCAAGGCCCTGTTGACCCAGAGCACCACCAATGCCTCCGGCTACGCGCTGACCACCGAGGACAGCGACGGCAATGACATCAACGGCGGCAATTACACCGTGCTGTGGACTGAAGGTGACTTGATCATTGATACCAAGTACGGCATCACCGTGGACGGCGACAATACTACTTATGCCGCCACTGACGTCACCACCAACCAGGTGAAGATCACTGACGGCGGCGTGCTTGCCGTGTCCGGTGCTCTGTCCTTCTACGGCTCGGTGACCAATTCAGCCGATGCTGCCTATCATCAGGGCACGGGCTCGGTGTTCACTCTGGCTCCGACTGATGTTGTCACCGCTCAGGCCACTTACTCGGACGCCACGTATGCCACCAAGACTGCCAACTCCGTGTTAGGCGGCGGAACACTGGCCTTCACCGCTGACGGCGCTTCGGTTACTGCAGAGCAAGTCCTGCTCTCCAACGGCGAGGTAGATGTTGCCACCGGTACCGCCACCGTGAAACTGACCGGCACTGCCACCACCTCCACCACGGTTGGGCGCAACACTCTGTTCACCGCCCAGGTCGATAACTTTGACATCGAAGACGGCGCTACCCTGGTACTCGACAACACCGCGCAGGCTACCACCTCAACTGCCACCGCTGACATCAACTACTCGCTGGTGTCCACCACTAACGGTCAGGTGACCTGGAATGGCACTGCGGCGGTCAATCCCACCGACGGCACCCAGATCAACGGCACCTTGCAGTTGACCGGCACCTGGCAGATTGCCGCCGGCACCGAGCTTAAGAACTTCGCCACCCAATCCGTGCGTCTCTCTGACGGTAATACCTATACTCTGAAGGACGGCACGTTGGTGGTCTCCGAGGGCTCCTTCCTCAAGGTGATTGCCTCCACCACTCAAGGCGCGGGGGTGAGCGGCTTTGGTGAGATTGTAAACAACGGCACCATTACCCTTGCCGGTGATACCGCCAATAGTACGTGGGCATGGCTGGGTGAAAGACTTGCTGATTATTACCTTGACATCACCAACAACGGTGTCATCAGCCTGCAGGGGAACACCGCATTGGGCGCCAATGCGAACAATTCCATCACCAACAACGGCACCGTGACCGTTACCGGCACCGGTAATTGGTCGGTAGCATCCGATGGGATCGATAACGTCTACGTCGGCACCTGGGCTCAGAGCTCCGACGGTATCTTGAATGTAGGCTCCGGCACCACCGCAGGTGTGCTGACCATGAACGCCGACATTTATGATCTCGACGGCGCCATCAACGTAGCCAACGCCAACTCCACGTTGACCATCATCAACCAAAGTCACAACGATACGACCAATGCCACGGTCGCCGATTTAAGCTCGGTTGACTTCAGCAACGCCGGTACCGTTATCCTGGAAGGCTCCTTCAAGGTCTCGGGCAACCAGTTAGACTCCACCGCCGGCGCGGCCTCCTCAGGCTCGCTGCTGTGGGGCGATACGACTGGCTCGCATGGCATTCTGACCCTGAGCAACGGTGCCCGTGTGTTCGCCGACAGCGCTGATCTAAGCGAGGTGAGCAGCACCAATCAGTTGCTGACCGCCAATAATTGGGGCTATCTGACCATCAGCGGCACTACCAAGGCCGGCTCTGAGCTTACGGTCGCCAACATCGGCATCAACACCGCCACTCTCTCCACTGATGAGGACGTGTTGGAAATCAGCACTGGCAAGGTGGAGGTCACCACCGCGCTGCGCGCCGATACCATCTACGTCAAGAATGGCTGGGGCGACACGCTGACCTTAGGTCATGACGGCGGCGAGTTCGACGCCGGCAAGGTGACCCTGATTGCGACAGGCAATACCACCGGAACCACGGACATCAAGTTCGACGGTACCTCCTCCAATGTGGGTACCCTGCAGGCCGGTGTGAAAGCAGGCGACACCAACCTTAATAATGCCGCCGCGCTTACCGGTGAGATAGAAGTTGACTACGACATCACCGCCTCCGCGCTGAACGTGGCCACCGCAGGCTCTATCATCAAGTTCACCGATGACTCCGAGTCCACCATCAGCGGCACTCTGAGCGCTGTGCAGCAGACCACTCAGGCCACTTCACCGGTCGGTGTGGTGATTGAGGAAGGCGCCGTACTCACCGCCCAGAAGGGTCTGGAAGTCGAGGCCAACTCCATCGCTCTTAACAACGGTACCTTGGTTCTCACCCGCAAGGACATCTTGGGTGCTGCCGTACCGGAGACCTCCACCACCTCCGCGCTCGCCGAGGCTCTGGCCGAGGGTGCAAGTGCCGGCTTCGTGTACTCCAACAGCGTGCTCGATGAAGTCGCCATCGACGGCTTCTCCGGCACCACCCTGACTGCCGCGCAGTACAGCGTGTTGCAAAACAGCATCGTGTACTCCAATACCGGCAAGGGTATCGTGACCACCGAGGCCACTTACAACACTGCCGCTTTGGACGGTGTGAGCAACGGCAAGATCGCCTACGCTGACATCCCCAACACTGTGTTGAACGGTGAGTTCTTGAAGGATGTAGCGGTGACCGACATTGCCTCCAGCAACGTCATCACCGGCTCCAAGACCTGGGGTAGCGCGCAGCTCAAGTCCGGCTCCACCACCCTGAACATCGGTACCGGCACCACTGACGGCAAGCTTGAGCTTACCGATGCAGTGCAGGTTGCCGCCACCGAAACTACCGCTGCCTCTGAGCTGTACGTCGCGCAGAGCGACGGCACCACGGCTGCCAATGTGGTCTTAGGCGGTGCCAATGCTGACGGTTATCTGTTCTTGAACGGCGCAGGTTCGCTGGGCAACGTGACCTTCGGCAGTGTTGACTCCGGTCTGGACATTGACGGTGGTGACGGAGATACACGTGCCGCGGCTACCATCGCGCAGTTGAAGAACACCTCCGGTACAGACAACGCCGGTCTGGTGAACCTCGACAACGTCGATCTGACCGTAACCACCGGTGCCATCAACCTGAGCGATGTCTCGCTGGATAATTCCTCCGTGACCGGCGCGTCCTCGGTGAACATCGCCAACTTAGGCGGCTCTGTCACCTCCGAGATCACCGCCGCCCGCTCGCTGACCGTTCAGAATGTCTCCGAGTCGATTTCCGGCTCCACCTTCACGGCCAACGACGGCAACCTCAATGTGTCGATCAACAACGGCACCGGCACACTGTCCGTCTACTCAACCACCTTCAAGGCCTCCGAGAAGGTTGACGTGACCACCGCTCAGTTCAACCCGGTCTCCGGCAACACCTTAACCGCCGGTACCAACGCCACCTTGACGGGCGGCGCTGACGCTGCGATAACCTGGAACAACGTGACTGCGGGCGAAGGCGGCACTGCCACCTTAGCCACCGGCGCCATCAACCTCGGCACCGACGGCAACGTATACAGCAAAGATCTCTCGCACAACACCGTGACTGCCACGGGTGAGGACTCGGTTGCTGTGTTCAACGCCGGTGACGGCTTCCAGGATGCGGCCACCAAGAAAGTTGAGGGCAGCCACAACCTCTCCGAGAACGTGGTAACTGCCGAGACCGTCAAGTACAACGCCGGTGCCTATAACACCGTCGACCACGACACCGTGACCGCCTCCGAGAGCTTCGATGTTGACTTAGGCGATAAGACCACCGTGAAGAACTCCACCTTTACCGCCAACGGTATCTCCACCGCTGACGAGGAAGTGAAGTCCACCATCCACGGCGAGTTGACCGCCAACAACACCGTGACTGCCACGAACAGCACCTTGAAGCTTGACGATGACTTATACGTGTTGGGTGAGTCCACCGTGACCGCCGGCCTGTTGGATTTGGCCGACAACCGCTTGTTTATCGACCCGTCCTATGTCTGGACTCAAGGTGTAGTGAACGGCACTGCCGACGACACCATCGACGGTGAGTTGATTGTGGGCGCGGGCTCGGCCATCTACATCGGTGCTGAGGATGCCGCCGACAACGACATTGCCAATGTGTCGGCCTTGAAGAGCTACCTGGCATCAAGTGGTTACAACTCCGTGGCCTACATAGAGACCCCGGTGACCTTAACCACCGGCTCCTATCTCGCGGTGAACAATGCCCTGACCTCCGATACGGTTGACTCCTACATCGGAACGGCCAACTCCGTGACCGTAGCCTCCGGCGATGCGTTGGTAGTAACCGCTGACGCCTTAGGCGAGCAGGATGCGGACGGCAACTACACCGAGGCGGCCATTACCTTCAAGACCACCGGCACGGTGGACATTGACGGTACTCTGGAGATTAAGGGCATCAACTCCTTCTCCGGCGAGGCCATCACGGTGTTTGATAAGGTCAGCTCTGTTGACGCCGCCAAGGTGCTCGCGGGCAACCACCTCTTCACCGGCACGCTTGCCCTCTCGGGCAACGACGGTGTGGTGACCCTCAAGTACGACGAGGATACCGCCAACGAGTGGTTGGAGAAGACCGACGATTCCATCGCCGATCCGATTAAGGCCTATGCAGCCTCCTCCAACGCCGACCAGCAGTTCCGTGCCAATTCCTTCGTGAACAAGGCTCTGAACTTAGGCAGCGCTGAGGAAGTGGGCAAGAGCCTGAACTCCGCCGCGAGGATTGCTGTGTTAGGCGGTGCCACGCAGAACGTTCAGTTAGCCTCCCGCTCTGCCACGGATGCTCTTGAGGAGCGTCAGGGCTTCATCGCCAAGACTTCCTCCTCGGTAGGTCAGGTGCAGGGTCAGGACGTGACCGTGTGGGTGACCCCGCTGTATGCCAAGCAGGATTCTGACGGCTACGACGGCGGCAAGTCCGGTGACTTGGGTGTCGACGGCAAGCTGTGGGGTGTGACCTTGGGTGTGGACGGTGCCTTGGATAATGGCCTGACCATCGGTGCGGCCTTCCATGTAGGCTCCGGTGACTCCGATTCCAACGGCTCCGGCTATGCCTCCACGGACGGTGACTTCGACTTCTGGGGTCTGTCCTTCTACGGTGCGTACTCGTTTGACGGCTTCAAGGTCTTAGGTGACATCACCTATACCGTGGCCGACAACGACATCGACCAGAACAATGCTGCCGGTCACTTAGACACCAGCATGGACTCCAAGCTACTGACCGTAGGCTTGCAGGGTAAGTACGACTTTGATATCGACGGCATCACCATTACGCCGCATATAGGTCTGCGCTACCACAAGCTGGATGTCGAGTCCTACACCGTGAACTTCCAGGGTGGTGAGCGCTTCGACGGCAAGTCCTTCGATGCCTCCTACGTCACTATCCCGGTGGGTATCGGTATCTCCAAGGACATCCTGACCTCCGGCGGCTGGACTGTGAAGCCCGCCGCGGACTTCAGCATCATCCCGGTTGCCGGGGATAAGGACGTGACCACGAAGATCGTCAGCAATGACATCACCATGGCCGCTGATTCCGACATCACCGACGATGTGCTGTTCAGGCTGCGCCTGGGTGTTGACGCTCAGTACCGTAACTTCGGCTTAGGCTTCGGCTATGGGTACTTAGGCGGCTCCGACACCAAGAGCCACAACCTGAGCGCCACGTTGCGCTACACCTTCTAATTAAGGCGGAGTGGGAACCCATGTTCCCCCTCCGGGCCACCCCCTCTTAGCGACAGCTTTGAGGGGTGGTTAACCGGCGGGGATCATGACCCCTCCCGTACCCACCCCCTTAGGATACTTTGTGGGTGGGTCTAGAACGGAAGCAGAGTTGAAGTCAAGTTGACTTAAGAATTTAAAGGGCGGCCTTACCGCCGCCCTGTTTGCTGAGGGTCCCGCCCGGAACAACAGGCCTGGGTTACCTAGCCTCCGGGGCTCTCAGCAAACAAGTAGCTAAGTTTTAGATGCAGCTTAATAAGCCGTAGGTTCTGATTTGGACAGAAGGTGGCGCTATTATGAGTGATTCATACGAAGATTTTCTTGAAGGCCTGAATGATCCCAAGCAGCCAATCCCAAACAACCCTTTAGACCTCTTTGATTTTCTGAACAAAGAGTCCACCAACAATGGACTACGCGATGCTCAAATAGAGCTGTTGGAGGAGTGGTTTAAAAACAGACTTGAGGATCGCGATCTGGTGCTTAAGATGCACACCGAAGAGGGTAAAACCTTAGTGGGCTTGCTTATGTTGCACTTTAGGGTGCTCACCAAAGGTGGCTGTTGCGTCTATTTGTGTACCAATCATCAACTCCGTCAGCAGGTGGTGACTGAAGCAGCAAAATTCAACATACCCTGCTGCACCGTCGGTGCCAATGAGGATCTGCCATCCGATTTTATTTCAGGCAAAAGACTATTGGTTGCGACCTTTCAAAAGCTCTGCAACGGGAAAAGTAAATTCGGGATTGGTCATGAGTACCTGAAGCTAGATGCTGTAGTGGTGGATGACGCGCAAAACAGTGAGCAGCTGATCCGCAACAGTCAGACCATCAAAATATCGGCAGAAGAGCACCAAGCCCTGTATGACAGTCTGCTTGACTTGTTTTATACCGATCTCCAGGAACAGTCGATACAAAAACTCTACGAAATAAAAGAAGAACACTCTCATTTGGCCGAATTATATGTTCCCTACTGGGCTTGGATAGATAAATTAGAACAGGTCAGAGCTCTCATAGCACCTTTTAAAGAGCAAAAGGACATTATCTTTGCCTGGAGCCTGATAAAAGACCATCTTGGGCAATGTCAGTGCCACATCAGCGGCAGTAGCATTGAAATTTCTCCCTACAATCCTTCCATGAGGGATTTTGCCTCTTTTACCAAGGCCGCGCAGCGCATTTTGATGACCGCTTCCAGCCAGGACGATTCCTACATGGTCAAAAATCTGGGCTTTGCAACCGCCACAGTAGCCAACCCGCTTAGAAGCACACATGGAGGCTACTATGGGGAACGGGTAATTCTGATCCCCTCAGCAGGAAACGGTTTTTTCGATCGCAACACGGTTCTCAGATTTTTTCTCATTGAACTCAGTGAGCTGACGACGAACTGTAACCGCGTAGCATTGGTGCCCAGCCTCAAGAAGGCAGTATCTTATCAAACCACCTTGCCCTCGGCTGTAGTGGCTTACGGTGACAGCATCGAGGATGAAATTGAAATTCAAAAAAGGCCTGAGACCCGCGGGCGGGTACTGGTAATTGCCAATCGTTATGACGGCATTGATCTTCCGGGGGACAGCTGCCGGGTTTTGCTGTTGGATTGCTGCCCAGTAGGAGGAAGCATGGCCGAGCGCTACGCGATGCGCTGCCTCAGAGACAGCACCCTGTCCAAAAAGAAAATAGCCCAGAGCATTGAACAAGGCATGGGACGTTCCATTCGCGCTAATGATGATTATTGCGCAGTTCTGATAACCGGTTTGGACCTTTCTGGTTTCCTGCTCTCCGGGGACGGCCGAAAATATTTTTCAGCACAAACCCAAAAGCAATTAGAACTGGGCGATACCTTGATGGAAAACGCCCGTAAAAAAATGAATGCTGACAAGAAGCCTTTTGAGGTTATGCGGGATCTTATTTCCATGCAACTGACTCGTAATTCAGTCTGGATAAAACAATATGACAGTTTCATGAACCGCTGCTGCCCAGAACCATCATCTGAGATTGACGAACTCGTAGCTGAGGAAACAGAGGCTGAAGAGCTCTTCTACCACGAAGACGCCGAGGGTGCTGCCAGAATCTTCGAGAGAATAGTCAGTTCAGGTGCAGGCCGGCTCACTCTAGAGGAAATAGGCTGGTACAAACAGCAAATGGCCCGCTGCCTGTACAGCCATCCGCTCAGGAGCGAGGAAAGCCGGCAAATTCAGAGAAGTGCTTTCAGGAAAAATGTCGAGCTGTTAACCCCGGGGCTTGTGGAACTTAAACCAGAGTTACAGCTGCGCACTCAGTCAGAGGGGATCTTAAAGTTCCTTGACGAGCACAGAGAACGGCTCTCTGAGTTTAAGACCACCATGATTATGGACCTGACTCCCGAAGCTAGCAGCGGCAATTTCGAGCATGCTTGGCAGTTATTGGGTAACTGCCTGGGCTTCTACTCCCTGCGTCCCGAGAAACTGTCCAACAAGGGGCCAGACAATCTATGGTGCGCTGCAGGTGGTCTTTATCTGTTGTTTGAATGCAAAAACGGGGTTGATGCTCAGCGTGAGGAGATAACCAAAAAAGAGAGCGGTCAGATGCAGCAGCACCTACAGTGGTTTGAAAACACCTATGGTGCTAGCAGTCAGGTTCAGGCCTTCTGGATCCACCCGGGCAAGTACTTTGCCTCTGATGCGTCCGCTTTGCCTGGTCTTCGCACCGTGAACTTTACCATGTTGGAAAAACTGCGCCAGGAAATTCAAGTTTTCCTCACAGAGATCTCCAATATAGCGCCGTCTACGGCTCAGGTCGTATCCCTGCTAAAACGCCATCGCTTCACAGCGGACTCTTTTGCCGAATCATGGTCGGTGGCTGTGACGGACTGAACATGAAACAGGAGTCGCCTAGGTATTTAACCAAGACAGCTGTCTGGTCTCTGCCAGGAGCTGACGATTCAGAACTGCCAGATTTCTGTTTGAGAACAAGGATATGTTTATGCGCCAGGCTGAAATAAAAGAAAATCCTGCCAATTATGTTGAGCCAATGCGCAAGTTGGCCGTTGAACACACCCTCCTCTGCTTGCTTTTGATGGACTTCATTCCGGAATCCGGGTCGGCGGCCGGTCTGGAGCTTACGGTGATGCGCCGGGCCGATCTGTTCGCGCGCGAGTTGGGGCTCAACACCTGGATCATGACGCACATGTACCAACCCAGAGTGGTGCACAACATCGTCAATCAGATCAAATTAGGTCGCATCGCCGGTTTGAACTCTGCCAATCTCTACGACTACGTACAGGACATCAACCGCACGGTTCTTAAGAGAAAAGCACCGCACATTCCTCTGCCGCAGGGGTGTCATGTTGCCCGTCAGGCTGAAAGAAACGATTCCATCTTCGTTCTGGATGCCCAAAACAAGCCGGTTCAGTATCTGCGCTACCTCGATGACAAGGAAATACCGGACTACGTAAACCATGTGGAGGGTGATCGAATTGTCACCCGCGACCACTATGATCCGCTGGGATTTCTCTCCACCACCGAGGTGATTAACCCAAAGAACGGTCACGCCTCGCAGATCAGCTACTTCCGCCCTGACGGCACTCTGGCGTTGGAAGAGCACTATAAGGAGCCCGCGAAGGGCGGTGAGCCCATGCTCTGCCAGGCTAAGATCTACCGCAGGGACGGCACGCTCGATCAGGATCTGAAGTACAAGGATGAGCTGGTGGCCTGGTGGCTGCTCTCGCTGCTGCGCGATCCCCGGACTCATTATGTGGTCATCTGCGATCACGCGCTCTATTTTCAGCGTTTCTTCATCGAGATCAAAAAACAATACTCCGCCTACCCCAATATCACCGCAGTTGAGTCTACTCACAACTGTCATGTGTTCGATCCACTCGATCCTATGAATGCGCGTCTGGGCGACAACTACCTCTATCTGGGGGATGGCAGACAACGCTTGGATCTGGTGGTCACCCAGACCAGGAGGCAGGCTGAGGATATAACCCAACGATTCCCCGATCATACCTATGCCTTAGGCTCCATACCCAATCCCATCACCGAACTAATAAGAAGCCCCGGCTACATTGCACCATCCCGCTCCAGACTTGACATAGCCGTAGTGGGCAGACTGATGGAACAAAAGGGCATTGATTTGGCTCTGGAGGCTTTCCACCTGCTCCTAAAGGCAGTCCCGCAGGCCAGACTGCATCTCTTCGGCAGTGGGCCGTTGGAGGATGAGCTCAAGACACAGGCCGCAGAATTAGGTGTCACTTCCCACGTCACTTTTCACGGTTTCCGAGAAAACATGCGTCAGGCCATGGAAGCTTTTGCATGCCTGTGGTGTACCTCCAGACACGAGGGCTTTACCCGCGTCATTCAGGAGGCTTTATCAGTAGGCACTCCCGTAATCGCCTTTGATTGCCGTTACGGTCCCTCAGAGATGGTCAAGGATGGTGTTAATGGCTATCTGATCCCGCCGGGGGATACCAGAACTCTGGCCGATAAAACCGCCTTGTTCCTCAAGGACCGTCACCTGCAAAAAAAGATGCAGAAAGCAGCGCCCAAATCGGTGGCACATCACTCCCCCGGGCAGGTAGCCGCGCAGTGGGCCGAGCTGTTGCTGCCCATCGTGGAGCGAAATCTGGCCGCCGCAGCCGCATCTGTAGCAGGTGATCGGGATAATGCTGTTCCCCAGGACGTTGATGTCCCAGCCGCCGGCGAGCATGATAAGAAAACCGCTACCCGCAAAAAGAGTACAGCTAAGAGTAATAGATCTTCACAGCAGAAAGCATCGGCTGAAAAGAGTTCACCGGCTGAAAAAGCCGAGACGTCCGCAAAAAAGATGTCAGCAGCAGAGAAGAAAACTCCGGCCAAAAAGACTTCCTCAACCACAAAAAAGACCTCTGCCAAAAATGGTGCAGGGGTCGGGTCCGGGAGGGGGAAAAGTTCCCCCTCCCGCCGCTCACCATATAGGGGGAGCGTCTGATGCGGATCTGCGTTATTGGCACCGGCTACGTCGGCCTGGTGGCGGGAGCCTGCTTAGCCGAGATGGGCAACACCGTCACCTGCGTGGATAACGATGAGGATAAGCTCACTGCCCTGCGCGGCGGACTAATTCCCATTTATGAGCCAGGTCTTGAGGAACTGGTACGCTCCAATACCCGCGACGGCAGACTCTCCTTTACCGATGATTTGGCCTCCAGCGTGAGGGAGGCTGAGATCACCTTCATCGCGGTAGGAACCCCGCAGTCCGAGGACGGTGCGGCGGATCTGCATTTTGTGCTGGGTGTTGCCGGTGAGATAGGCCGCGCTCTCGCTACCCTGCCTCCGCAGGAGCGCTCCTACAAGGTCATCGTAGACAAATCCACAGTGCCAGTTGGAACGGCTGCGAGAGTCCGCTCGGTCATCGCTTCGCATTACGACGGCCCGTTGGACGTCGTCTCCAACCCAGAGTTTTTAAAACAGGGTGCGGCAGTGGACAACTTCATGAAGCCGGATCGCGTGGTCATCGGAGCTGACTCCAAGGAAGCGGCTGCTCTCATGCAGGATCTCTACGCTCCCTTCATGCGTACCGGACACCCGGTGATCATCATGGACGTGAAATCCGCCGAACTTACCAAGTACGCGGCCAATTGTTTTCTCGCCTTAAAAATATCTTACGCCAACGAGATTGCCAACCTCTGTGAGAGCTTAGGCGCGGACTGCGAGTCGGTCAGAGCAGGCGTAGGCGCCGATCCGCGCATCGGTTCCAGGTTTCTGTTCCCGGGACTTGGTTACGGCGGCTCCTGTTTCCCCAAGGACGTGAGAGCATTGATCAAGACCGCGCATGATTTAGGTGCCGGATGCTCTTTGTTGGAGGCCGCCGATCGAGTTAATTTCGGGCAGAGGGATCTTTTCATCAACAAAGTCATACAGCGCTTTGCGGACAGTACTGAGTCAGGCTCAGCCGGACAGCACCGGAACCTTACAGGTCTTACCTTCGCTGTATGGGGGTTGTCCTTCAAGCCCAATACCGACGATCTGCGCATGGCTCCCTCGCTCACCATCATTCCAGCGCTGTTAAAACAGGGGGCACGTGTTAAGGCCTATGATCCCAAAGCGCTGCTCACAGCCCGCGCCTACTTCGGAGATGCCATCACCTACACACAGAGCGCCTACGAGGCCTTGGAAGGTGCGGATGCCCTCTTGCTGCTCACCGAGTGGAATGAATTTCGCCGCCCGGACTTCCGGAGAATAAAGGAGCTCTTAAAACAGCCGCTCATCTTTGACGGTCGCAATCAATACGATCCCGCCCGCCTGTCATCATTGGGCTTTGACTACTACTGTCTGGGACGCCCGGGAACTGCATTATCAAGGAGGGAGCCGCTATGAGCCGACGTCCAGCATCAAAAAGCATACCCAAGAATTTGGCCTACACCGATCTGGTCCGACCTGACACTTTCGCCGCCTATGGTGCGGTATGGTGCGCCGGCTACAGCTTTGTGACGTTGGAGTTGGCTGCAGTGATTAAGACCACTCACTGTCTTGAGGTTGCCATGCTCAGCAGCGATGCCGCCTACGCGTCTCCTCGCACCGTCTACGGCGTGCCCTGCCTGACTTTGGATGCGCTGCCATCGCATCCTCGTGATCTGTTGGTACTCATTACTGCTCAGAGTGAGAGTGAGCGCAATTTCTGGCAGAGCTGGTGCAAAGAGCTCCACCTGCCCTGCGCACTGTTTGATCAGAGCAGTTTTGACAAAACTGTCAACGCCCTCCCGCCTGAGATCTATTTAAGCTGTGCTTTCTACGCCAATCTGCAATATGCCCCGGATCTGGAGCACCCCCGTACTTTCAATGAAAAAGTTAACTACTTAAAACTGCATGGCTACCGCAAAATTCACACCACTCTCACCGACAAGGCGGCAGTAAAGGAACATGTGGCAGATCTGATCGGCGAGGAATACCTGATCCCTACCTTGGGCGTTTACAAAGATCTCACCGACTTTAAAAAAGCCTATTCCTCTCTGCCCGATGCGTTTGTGGTCAAATGCACGCATGATTCCGGCTCGGCCAGGATCTGCAACTCCAAGGCCGCTTTTAATCTGTCTGCCGCCTGCAAGGTGCTGCAGTTCTGCCTTAAGCGCAATTATTATTTCATAGGACGCGAGCCGGCCTACCGGAACATCACCCCCCGCCTCATCGCCGAGCCCTTGATATGCTCTGACACGACCGCTCTGGTCGACTACAAGTTTCACTGCGTAAACGGCGAAGCCCTGATGCTGGAGGCCATCTCACGCCGAGGCAGCGCAGACGGTGCCCGCGGTACTTTTTTTGATGCCAAAACTCTGCTCCGCTACGGTTTCTCCTACACCTACCCTCTGCACGAACGCCTGGAAATCGCTCCGCCTGAGGTAATCGCACACATGCGAGAACTCTGCCGAGTCTTAGCCGCCGATCTGCCCTTCGTGAGATTGGACTTTTATTACATCGGCGATCGCATCTATTTTGGCGAATACACGCTCTATCCCGCCAGTGGCGTGCATCCCTTCAAGCCCACAGTCTGGGACTTCATATTAGGCGATCTCATCTCCCCTGCCGTACCTCATAACCCTGAGGCAGGTGAGACCCGGTTGCGCCTCTATGACGATCCTTCACTGCAAGTCAAACTCAATCGCACAGATGGAAAATAAGGAAGCTATATGATTGACAGAAGAACCGCTACCGTTAAAAGCCGTTCGCGCACTGTCCCCGCAGAGACTCGTTCCGGACGAATCTCCGAGCACAAGAATCAGCCCGGACGCAAAGTATTCTCACCACCCTATAAGGTTGCGCTCTGCGGCAGCTCGCATGTCTGTGAGGTTTTGCAGTTACTGCACCTTGAAGAACTCAAAGGGAACATCGTGTTATGCGGATTGCTACAGGCGCCTGAGCTCAGCAAAACAGAGCCGGTCAAAAACTCTCAAGGAGAGAAGCTGCCTGAGCTTGTCTCTGCAGAGGTATCTGGACAGGAGCTTGACTTTATTGTCGTATGCAATGACGAGCCCTTTATGCTGGCACGAGAGCGTTTCATAGCCGAATTTAAGCTCCTGCATTTCGCGCAGCTGCTCTCTTATCGTCATCTGCTCATATCCGGATTTGACTTCACTATCTACGCGCGAATGATGCTCTCACCAATCTACGAGCTGGACCACCCGGGTCACGATCTGGCACGGCCCTTGCGGCGCTTCATTTTAGAGTGTCAGTTTATCTGCGGCACAGGCTACAACCTTGAATTGGACGCGCCCCGCTCACTCAACGAGAAGATCCAGTACCTAAAGCACAACTGCCATCTGCCGCTTATCACGCGCTGCTCGGACAAATACGGTGTGCGCGGTTACCTGGAGGAGGTGCTGGGTAAAGATGAGGCTGCCCGTCACCTGCCGGGGCTGTTGGGGGTATGGGATTCGGCAGAGGACATTGATTTTGACACGCTTCCTGATAAGTTCGCGCTCAAGGTAACCCACGGTAACGCTCAGAACATTCTCTGCCCTGACAAAACCAAACTTAATGTCGAGGCCGCCCGTGCACAGCTGACACGTTGGTTAAGGCCTGATCACAACCATTACTACCCAGGACTTGAGTGGTGCTACAAGGATATTCCGCCGCGCATTTTGGGAGAGGAGTATCTGCAGTTAGGCGACGATCTGCCAGATTACAAGTTCTTCTGTATGAACGGTGAGCCCAAGCTGATGTATGTGGCGCAAAACCGACGGGGCCAAGGTGGCACCTGGATGGATTTCTTCGATTTAGACTTCAACCACCTGCCCTTTACCAGACTTTACCCGAATGCCCCGGTGCGGCCTCAGCGACCTGCGCACTGGGAGGAGATGATAGAGCTCTCCCGCCGTCTGGCCGCACCCTTTGCCCTCGTACGGGTGGATTTCTATTCCCTGCCCGAACGGCTTTTGATAGGCGAGCTTACCTTTGACCCCGGCAACGGCACTGAGTACTTTGAGCCGGTCGAATGGGACTTCCGCATCGGCGAACTGCTTGATTTAAGCACCGTGCCATCGCTGGACACGTCAGCGTCGGTTGGCAAGTGAGGTTTCTTTCATGAGCTTGCACCAGGAAGGTTTAAGACTGCCGGGCGTAGTTCCCACCCAGGGTCTGCACGTCACGCCGGAGCCGACGCTGCGCGAACGTTTTGCTGACCTACGCGGATGGCTGCAGGGCCACTCTCTGGCCGTTGCCCTGGCGTTAAGCCTGCTCGCGGCTCTATGTGTGGAGACTTTTGCCTTTAACTACGCCTGTTTTACCTTTGACCGGGAGCTATACCCCTACCGAACAGTAGAACTGGGCGGTGAAAACTACGGCGGACACCGTGGTATTTTGCTTACGGCAGAAAAACATGCCGTAACAGTGGGAGCATTGCAGCTTAAGGTGCGCAGCGTCTCCGCCGCATTCTGGTCACCCGCTCAAAGTGTGGTGCACGGCACAGTGAGCTTCACCGATACCACCAGTTCCAAAATCCCTGTGGATGCCGCGCAGTTTACGGTCAACCCGAGCAGCAGCGACACTGCCTTCAACAGCTCCTACAACCTTATCGCCCCGGCCGGCACCGTCACCGGGATCAGCGTGGCACTCAAGCCCCAGGACATACCCGGCGGAGCAGTGCTCACCGCACTGACACTCAACGCCCCACCACACTTCACTTTTTCATTGATCCGCGTCGGTGGGATGTTCCTCTTTCTCACACTTATCTGCACCGTCCGCCTGAGACACTGGTGCCGTCTGGAAACCACCCCTGATGAGAGCGCCGAAAAGTGGGGCTCACGTACCATGCTCGCGCTCGCGCTTCTTGCTTGCGCTCTGCTGTTCTCCCTCATCAATCCGGCCACCACTCAGCCTCTTTCGCTGGACTTTCAGGGGGAGTCCAACGTGATCATGACCTACGATGACCATCGCCTGCTCATACCTCTGCCGGGTGATGAGGAGTCCCTAAAGCGTCTAGACCCTTACGCACAGCTGTTGCATGCCTTTGTGCACAAACATCAGCTCAACCTTGATTTCACCGTCGATCCCAAACTCTTAGAACTTGATAACCCCTACGATTTCGGTGCCCGGGCCGCTGCGGGAGTGAGCTACTATTTCGAGTGCGCCTTCAAGGACGGCAAATATTACCTCTACTACGGCCTGATGCCGCTGCTGCTCCTCTACCTGCCGTGTTTACTTCTCACAGGCTGTGTCCCGACTCCGGCCCTCGCCTGCTTTCTGCTCGCCGTACCGGCACTGCTCGCGCTTTATGCAGCACTGCGCTCGTTGCGCCTGACCTTCCCTTTCAAGGCCAATACGTTTCTGTGTCTGCTAACCGAGCTGACCATACTCTGCTCCTGCGGTATCTTCATTCTGCTGGTTGCATCACGCTTTTATTCGCTACCCAGGCTGTGCGGCATTATCTTTCTCTCGCTCTTTCTGGCAGCTGTCTGGTCGCTGCCGCGCCGTACCACTCCTCGTGGGCTGCTTTTGACATTGGTGCTGTGCTCGCTGTGCATACCCTGCATTGTGCTCTCCAGTCCCAACATGCTGATCTTTGCCCTGGCACTGAGCGCCCCCTTGCTCCTCGTTATAATTTTAAGGCTCTGCAGGCGCAGCAGGGAAGCCGGGAACCTGCTGCCCAAGGCCCTGCTTAGTCTGTTCCTTCCGGTTATAGCCGGGGCAGCATTTGTCATGTGGTACAACCACGCCCGCTTCGGCTCGGTTTTCGACTTTGGGATCCGTCATTCTCTCACAGGGTATGACCTCCATGAAACCCAGGGCTACAACCTGCGCATGCTCATCAATGTGCTCTACCTGTATTTCTTCGAACCGATCGAGTACGTAAAAAACTTTCCTTTCGTGCTGCCGGCCGACCGCACTTATCACGATTTCGGCTCCTACATGTTTATTTCTAACCGCATCTCGCTGTTCGCCCTGCCCCTGATGTGGGGGATTTTTATAGTGTTGTTCCGTTGGCGAAAAATTTCCACATTCCCTAGCCCCACTAATGAACCGTGGAACCTACATCTGCAAGACCGCCTGTACTTACTGCGCCTCTCCGGGCTGCTGCTCCTGCCTGTCATGGTTCTCATGGCGCTTAGCACCTTTCCCGTTGCCGGGATGAATGCACGCTATTTTTCTGATTACGCTATCTCAACATCTCTAGTGCTTTTCATACCCCTGCTTTTGCACCTGCATTGGTCCAAGGAGTCCATTCTACGCATGTTCTTCATGTTGGTCTTAATCATGATTGTAAAGTCACTGTTTATCGGTATGCTCTACCCGCTAAGTTACGACGTCTACGAGCTTGTCTCTAAACTCAGCCCAGATGAATACATTGCCTTGGGGCAATTTCTTACACCACTTCAATTTTAGTGCTGTCACCATGACCACAGTATTTTTAGTCCTAGCGCTGATCAGCATATCCCTCGCGGCATTAGCACAAATTTTTCTGCGCCTGACCATGCTCGCGGCGGGAAGTCTGCCTTCAACCTTCGCTGAAACGCCAACCTACGCCCTCAAGGTACTCATTTGTCCCCAGCTTTATGTCGGTCTGATGTGTTTTGGCATTTCCCTGCTGCTCACACTGGTGGTGCTCACCCGTCTGGAAGTCTCGCAGTTCTACCCCATGGTAGCGCTGGGGATCGCCCTCACCGTGCTTTTGGGACATTTCGTGCTCGGCGAGAGTCTCACTTTACTGCGCCTTGCAGGCGTAGGTGTGATCCTCATCGGGATCATGCTCATTGCCAGGAGTTAACCCATGCCACTTATTTCGGTCGTAATCCCCTGCTATGGTGAAGAAAACTCGGTGCGCCCGCTCTACGATCGCCTGACAGCTGTTTTCACAGAGCAACTCCGGTCCTACTCTTATGAGCTCATCTTCGTGGATGATCTCTCCCCCGATGGCACCCGCGAGCGTCTGCGTGAGCTATGCGCTGCCGATCCTGAACACGCCAGGGCAATTTTTAACGCCCGTAACTTTGGCTTTATCCGCAACGTCTTCGCATCCTTGCGCTACGGGCAGGGCGACGCCACTTTTCTTATCTTCGGTGATCTGCAAGATCCGCCCGAGTTGTTGCCGCAGATGGTCGCGGCCTGGGAGAACGGCGGCAAGACCATCTTGGGGCAGCGGACCAACCATGGCTATTCTCCTTTTAAGGCGCTGCTGCACGGTCTTTACTACCGCCTCATGAGCCGCTTGGGTGAGAGCGAGCAGCTGCCGCGCTGCAACGGCTTTGGGCTGTATGACCGCTCTTTTATTGAAGTACTGCGCTCCATTGACGATCCCGAGCCCTATTTAGGCAGCATCCTGGCCGATCTTGCCGTTGATTTACGGCTTATCCCCTATACGCAGCAGGAGAGTCTGCGTGGACACTCGGGCATTAATTTCATGAAAAGTTATGACGTGGCCATGATGGGCATCACCTCCTCAACTAAGGCTCTCATGCGCGCCGCCACCTTTGTGGGTGCCGCACTGGGCACCTTAAGCGGGCTCTATGCTCTGAGCGTGCTGATAGGCAAGTTGTTGCACCCCGATGCCTACCCCTTCGGTACCGCCGCTATTTTGATAGGGATCTTCTTCATCGGTGGGGTACAGCTCTTCTTCACCGGCATCTTGGGTGAGTATCTGCTCTCGGTGAACAAGCGTACGCAGCACCGACCGTTGGTAATAGTAGGCGAGACCCTGAACATGGCTGTGCCGCAGGTTACTTGCCCTGACATAGGCAAAACCGGAGAAAAGCCATGAGCCTGAGTCATGACAGCGCCAAAGCGCTGTGCCGCAGTCTTGACCCGCTGGCACCTGCCCTGCTTAATACCGAGGAGATCTCATCCTGGCTTGAGGAGCGCAGACGGTGTTGCACCATGCAGGTAAAACAGGTGCCCCTCGCGACGTGCCAAGGTTGGCATCTGGATGAAGACAGCGGTGCCATCTGCCATAACAGCGGCGGCTTTTTCCGCATTCAGGGTCTGCGCGGAGAATGCGCCGACGGCACTCCCTGTGCACAGCCGGTGATTGTGCAGCCAGAGATTGGCTTTTTAGGACTCATCTGCCATGACTTTGAGGGTATAACCCACTTTCTGGTACAGGCCAAAGCTGAGCCCGGCAACTGCCCGGCACTGCAGCTCTCCCCTACGTTGCAGGCGACCTACTCAAACTTCACCCGCCGTCACGGCGGCAAAAAGCCTCCCTTACTTGATTACTTCTTAGAGCAGTTGGGGCACGAAATCATCTGCGACGTGTTGCAGTCAGAGCAGAATTCGCGCTTTTACCGCAAGAGAAACCGCAACATCGTCATCAAGATCGATGAAGAGCCGGAACTGCCTGACACCCACCGCTGGCTTACGCTCCACCAGCTCAAGATGCTGCTCAGGCAGGACAATCTGGTGAACATGGACACGCGTACTGTGCTCTCCTGCCTGCCGCTATCCCAACTTCCGGAGAGCATGCTAAATTCACTGGCTGCCACCGACCTGCGCCAACAGCTTATTGCCTCGCTCTGTGCTCAGAATGCTTCCCCACCTGCTGAGCTAACCTCCTATTTTGCCCAACAGCGCATGTTTGCCCCGCCGGCTCCACAACCGGTACCGCTTGCTGATTTAGATAACTGGACTCTGGACGAAGAATCCCTGCACGCAAAAATCGGAGCGGCGTTTGAGGTGCGGTTCTTTGAGGTGGCAATTGAAGGGCGAGAGGTAAGTGCCTGGTGTCAGCCTCTGGTCGCTCCTACCGCTCAGGGCCTGTTGGGACTGTGCCTTATAACAGGTGGAGATGTACCTAAATTTCTGGTGCGGGCCCGCGCCGAGCCGGGCTGCTTTGACGGTCTTGAGATGGGTCCCAGCGTACAGTCAGAGCCCGACGCCCCGGATGTGTTGGAGCCCTGGTTTGTGGAGCGCCTTACCTCCGGGAAAGGAGTCATCTACGACCACCTGCTCTCGGAAGAAGGCGGACGTTTTTATCAGGACCACAACCGCTGTGTAGTACTGAGTGTGCCGGCAAGCGCACTGCCCTCTCCCCTGCCCGAGGGCAGTTTTCTGCTCAGCTATCACGAGCTCAACGCCCTCTCGCGTCTTAACAACTACCTCAACATCCAGCTGCGCTCGTTGTTGTCCACTTTGGAGATCTGATATGACCTCATCAGCCCGTCCTTTGCGCTTAGGTATTTTGGGTGCCGCCGATATAGCCAGGAGGCGTTTTCTGCCGGCTTTGCAGCGTTGTCCTGCTTTTGAGATGGCCGGTATCGCTTCGCGCTCTTATGAGCGTGCTGCAGCACTCTGTTCTCAATTCGGCGGGCACGCCTATGACAGTTACCACAGCCTGCTTGATGATCCCGGCATAGATGCGGTATATATCCCTCTGCCACCGGCACTGCACTTTGACTATGCCCTGCAGGCGCTTAAACAGCACAAGCACATGCTATTGGAGAAGCCTGCCACCGTCACTTTAGAACAGGCACGGCAACTCTGCACGGTGGCCGAGGAGTCCGAGCTTACCCTCTATGAGAACTACATGTTCCTCTGCCATCCCCAGCTTGAGCGCATCAAAGAAATCATCTCCGCAGGACGCTTGGGAGAGTTGCGGCTTATTAGGGCCACCTTCGGCTTTCCCCGCCGCGCCTCTGGTGATTTTCGCTACCAAAAAAGCTTAGGCGGCGGAGCGCTGCTTGACTGCGGCGGTTACCCGTTGCGTTTGGCACTTGAACTCTTGGGATCTCAGGTGCAGCTTACTGATGCCACACTGGTACCTGACAAGTCTGCGCAATCCCCCCAAGAGGCGGTCGACCTCTACGGCAACGCGGTGATGCGCTCGTCCTCAGGGCTGACCGCCCAAGTTGCTTTCGGCATGGACAATGCCTACCAATGCTCCCTTGAGATCTGGGGCAGTCGTGCTACTCTGCGTGCCTCGCGCATCTTTACCGCCCCGCCCGAGCTGAAAATTACCCTCATCATCCGAGACGATAAAGGCGAAGAGCTTATCGAAGTACCGCCTGCCGATCAGTTTTTGCTATCCATTGAGCGCTTTGCCGCAGCCATAGGCAACCCAGCGACGAATGCCGAATTACGCGATACTATTCTCCAGCAAAGCACTTTGGTGGAGATCTGTCGCCAAAAAGCGGGGTACTCTCTGTGAGCACGGCAGTCATCACCGGAGCCTCAGGCTTCATCGGCAGCGCTCTGACCAACCACCTGCTCTCATTGGGATGGGCTGTTACTGCAGTGGTACGCAGGGCACAAAGCCTCAGTAATCTGAACCATCCCAAACTGAAAGTAGTAGAGCTTGATTTTGAGCGCTATCGAGAGCTGTCACGCCTGCTTGGGCCTCATGATTATTTCTTTCATTTGGCTTGGCAGGACATGGCAAGTGTCGGTGCTGTCATACCGGAGATCCAACTTGCCAACGTGAGCGCGGCCTTAAGGGCCCTCAGAGCAGCCTCAGAGAGCGGTTGCGGCAAATTTATTCTGACAGGCTCGGTCTCCGAGTTGCAGGTGGTCGCGCCGCCCCTGCCGGAAGTACCACAGCCTTCAGTTAAGAGTGCCTATGGCACCTGCAAGCTTACCGCCCGTTTGTTGAGCTCGGCTCTGGCGTCGCAGTTGGGTATGCCGCTCAATACGGCCATTCTGGCCAATACTTTCGGGCCCGGTGATCTTTCCACACGCTCCAGCAACACCTTGATCAGAGCCTTCATACACCATGAGTCCCCCCGGTTGGTGAAAGGAGAGGCTCTTAACGACTGGCTCTACATGTGGGCGTTTAATTCGTTTTGTTACAAATAGCCCACTTTTTCTATTATAATTCGTTACAATTCTTTCTAGTTCTGTTACACTATGACCATTATCTTCTGTTACAACTGTGGAGGGTATGGTCATGGGAAAACGCCTCAAAAACGCCTGCAAGGTAGCGGACTATGAAAAGGCGGTAGCCAAGGGACGCGGACAAGGCCGCTTTGACGAATACCGGCCTTACTTCAACATTCGCGAGGTATGTTCTCAGGCGATCAGAACGCGCTTTTATGTGCGCAGGTTCAATCATCTGTACCAGCTGATGTCCTACGGTGAGGTGCTGGCGCTGATGATCTTGGACTGGGACGAGCGCAACATCGAAGTCAGAGAGCAGTACCCCTTAGAGCCAAACATTACCCTTAAGCTGGCCAAACAGTACGGAATTAAGCACCCCGGC
>JAFUGP010000024.1 GCA_017469335.1 Succinivibrio sp.
AATTGAGCGACATAATATCTTTGGCAGAGACTTTAACTACTGGAGAAACACGCGACATAGAACACCTCGGAGGCAGTATAGGTACTATGTCAGTTATAATAGCATATTATTAGCGTGTAAGTGGGCAATTACTCAGGCCGGCTTTTTTTGAGAGCAGGACAGAGCCCGGATATACAGGCAGAAGGCAAAGGCGGTGGCAACTACGGCAGGAAATTTAAATAAAACGCAGAACTTTTAATTAATCTGCGGGATCTGATAATTAACCCTCTTAATTCATAATTAACCTTCAAAATCTATAATTATCACTCTGAAAATATAATAAACATTCTGAAATTGATAATTAAGAGTCTGAATTTATAATTAAGGTTCTGAATTTAAATAAGCTGACAGTTCATGACCGATTTTTATGGCAGTCGCCGACAGGCGGCCGACAGCATTTCCGGATTAAAGCTTGCTGACGGCCACCCAAGAAGAGGCAGGAAGTCTTAGTCCAAAAAGCCCTTAAGGCCCTGGGAGCGGCAGGGATGACGCAGTTTGCGCAGCGCCTTGGCCTCAATCTGACGGATACGCTCGCGCGTCACGCCAAACTGCCTGCCCACTTCCTCTAAAGTATGATCCGAGGACATGCCGATACCAAAGCGCATGCGCAGTACCTGCGCCTCGCGCGGCGGCATCTCGTCCAGCACCGAATTGATGGCGCTCTTCAGGCTCTCGGAGGTGGCGGCCTCCGCCGGGACGATGATGGAGCTGTCCTCGATGAAATCCCCCAGATGCGAGTCATCGTCATCACCCACCGGAGTCTCCAGAGAGATAGGCTCCTTGGCGATCTTCATGACCTTGCGGATCTTATCCTCGGGCAGGCCCATCTTGGCGGCCAGCTCCTCGGGAGTGGGCTCACGGCCCTTCTCCTGCAGCATCTGCCGGGAAATACGGTTGAGCTTGTTGATGGTCTCAATCATGTGCACCGGAATGCGGATGGTACGGGCCTGATCGGCGATGGAACGCGTGATGGCCTGTCTGATCCACCAGGTGGCGTAGGTCGAGAACTTGTAGCCGCGGCGGTATTCAAACTTATCCACGGCCTTCATCAGGCCGATATTACCCTCCTGAATGAGATCGAGGAACTGCAGCCCGCGGTTGGTGTACTTCTTGGCGATGGAGATCACCAATCTGAGATTGGCCTCCACCATCTCCTTTTTGGCCTGTTTGGCCATGTGATCACCGCTTAATACGCGCTTGGACAGGGCCCTTAACCTGAAGATGCTGATGCCGGCATCCTCTTCTATCTGCTTGAGGGTCTCCACGCAGCGGGCGATATCCTCACGCGAGTCTTTGAGCTTGGCGGCAAAAGGACGACGGCTCTTGGCGAGCTTGTCAAACCAGCCCATATCGGCCTCATTCTCAGCCTCCATATAGCTGGAAATGAGGTCTTCTATTTTCATGCCGCAGCGTCCGACCATGATCTCGCGGATGCGCCGGTCCTGGCGCTTGACCTTATCCATCATGTCATGCATGCGCTGCAGCAGGACCTCAAGCTGCTGCGGTACCAACTTGAAGCTGGCGAACATCTCAGTTAAGCGGTTGAGCTCTTTTTGATATTTGGCCTCATCGGCACCTCGCGCGGCACAGACCTTCTCAAACTGCAGTTTCAACTCGGTAAAACGGCGCTTGCCTTCCTCGGGATCGGGGCCTGAGTCACTGTCGGCGGCTCCGGAGCCGGCGGCATCGTCCTCTTCCTCTTCACTCTCGCCCTCAGCGGCGGCCTCGGCCTCATCGCCGGAGTTGTCATCGCCCTCGGCGGCGCTCTCCCCGCCCTGCTCCAACTGAGCTAATTCCTCCTCGTCCAAATCGGCCGGAGCGTCTATCTCCGAGGAATCCTCGCCCTCGATGGGAGCCTCGCTCTCGCTGCTGCGCACCTTGGCATCGTAAAACCCCGAAACGATATCGGCCAGTTTGACGTCATTGTTGGGATCCAAGGTCAGCTCATAGCGCTCAAAGAGTTCTTCCATGGCAGAGGGGAACTCGACTAAGCACATCTGCACCTCATTGGTGCCTCTCTCGATGCGCTTGCTGATCTCAATTTCGTCTTTGCGGGTAAGCAGCGAAACGTTACCCATCTCGCGCATGTACATGCGCACCGGATCGGTGGTACGGCCGATATCGGGACTGCTGTCGAGCTGACTTGCCACCACCTCGACATCCTCAGCCTCGGTCTGGGAGTTGCCGCTGAGCAGAATGTCATCGGCCTCAGGCGGGGTATCACAGACATTGATGCCCATGTCGATGAAGGTCTGGATAAAGACCGTCAGCTGATCGCTGCTGATGATGTCAGGAGGGATCAGATCGTTGATCTCACCGTAAGTCAGATAACCCTGCTCCTTGCCTCTGGCAATGAGCTGCTTGAATTCGGAACTTGCTGAGTTGTTATCCATGATACCTATATATTCCGCTTTCGACCGTCCGCGCTCCGTTGAGATGAAGCTTAAGGCACAACGTTCTAGTTATAGGTTACAAATGACCAAAAAGCAAACCAACCGGCACAGAATTTAAGGTGATCCTAAAACAAAAAGTTTCGCAGTGGCCTCCGGCTTACTGCCAAGGCTCACCGACACCCTGCTCAAACCCCGGGCAGCATCCGCAAAAGTGCAACAGCTCTTTTTGGCAGGTTGCTGTTTTTGCGGCGCTGCTCTGAGCCCGGGTCTTAATCTAGCTGCACATCATCGGGAATGGAGGCGTTGTGAAATACTTCCTGCACATCATCCAGGTCCTCTAGGGCATCTATCATGCGCATGAACTTCACGGCGCTCTCCGCGTCGAGTTCGACCTCATTGGCCGGCACCATCGACACCTCGGCGTTGACAGGCTTTAAGGACTTGGCATTAAAGGCCTCTACCACATCGGCAAAAGCCTCCGGGGAGGTGTAAATGTCAACCGAGCCGTCATCGTTGGCGATGATGTCCTCGGCCCCCGCCTCCAGGCCGATCTCCATGGCCTGCTCCTCATCAACCACTACCTTGCCGTCCTCATCGGGGGCAAAACTGATGACCCCGCGTCTGGTAAAGAGATAGTTTACCGAGCCTGAAGTACCCAGGTTGCCGCCGAACTTGGAGAAGGCATGACGTACCTCGGAGGCGGTACGGTTGTGGTTGTCGGTCATACACTCAACCATCACGGCAATGCCGCCCACCCCGTAGCCTTCATAGGTGATGTTCTCCAGATCGCTGCCCTCGCCGCCGCCTACGCCGCGCTCGATGGCGCGCTTGATGGTATCGCGGGTCATATTCTGGGCCAGCGCCGCCACCACGGCCGATCTGAGCCTGGGGTTGCTGCCCTCATCGCCGCCGCCCATGCGGGCGGCGGTGGTGATTTCACGGATTAATTTGGTAAAGACCTTGCCGCGCTTGGCATCCTGAGCTGCCTTGCGAAAACGGATGTTGGCCCACTTGGAATGTCCGGACATTTCTAACTCCTGCTAATCTTCAGAATCGGTAATGGCCACCGCCAGTTCCTCTAAGGCCTCTTTGGCCGGGGCGCTGGGGGCTCCCGTCATGAGGCAGGAGGCCTGGGTGGTCTTGGGGAAGGCGATGACATCGCGAATGTTATCGGTACCGGTGAGCAGCATCACCACACGGTCAAGCCCGAAGGCGATACCGGCATGCGGCGGCGCGCCGTAAGAGAGGGCATCCAGGAGGAAGCCGAACTTCTCACGCGACTGGGCCTCGTCAATGCCCAACACCGAGAACACCGCCTGCTGCATCTCGTTGTCAAAGATACGTACGGAGCCGCCGCCGCTCTCATAGCCGTTGATGACCAGATCATAGGCGTCGGCGAAAACCTCCAGGGGATTGTCCTTAAGCTGCTGCGGCGTTACGTTCACCGGGGCGGTGAAGGGGTGGTGCATGGCGGTCAGCCCTGCCTCCTCGGTAAGCTCGAACATGGGAAAGTCCACCACCCACAGCGCCCTGTAACCGTCGGCCACCTGATTGAGGTCACGGGCTACCTTAAGGCGCAACGCACCCATTACTGTCGAGGTGCGGTTACGCTCACCGGCGGCCACAAAGACCATATCGCCGTCCTTTGCGCCGCAAATCCTGAGAATATCGCGGTGCTCCTGCTCGCTGACATGTTTGGAGACCGAGGATTTCAAACCCTCCAGGCCCTTGGCCTGCTCGTTGACCTTGATATGTATCAGCCCCGAGCCGCCTAGTTTTCTGACGTAATCCACGTAGTTGTCGATCTCGCGGCGCGACATTGAGCCGCCGCCGGGCACACACAGCGCCACCACGCGGCCTGAAGGCGAACGTGCCGGATCGCCCAGCACCCCGAAGGGGCACTCCTGCAGAGCTTCATCGACAGTGTGCAGTTCATAGGCTATGCGCAGATCGGGCTTGTCCGAGCCGAAACGTTCCATGGCCTCGGTCCATTTCATCACCGGCAGTTTGCCCAAATCACAGCCGGCAATTTCCTTGAAGAGCCCCACCATCATCTCCTCGGCCACCGCTCTGACATCCTCAGAGCTCATGAAGGAGGTCTCGATGTCAATCTGGGTGAACTCCGGCTGACGGTCGGCCCGCAGGTCCTCATCCCTGAAGCACTTGACTATCTGGTAGTAACGGTCATAGCCCGAGATCATGAGCAGCTGTTTGAAGAGCTGCGGGGACTGCGGCAACGCATAGAATTTGCCGTGGTGGATGCGCGAGGGCACCAGGTAATCACGGGCACCTTCGGGTGTGGCCTTGGTGAGCATGGGAGTCTCGATATCCAAAAAGCCGTGAGAGTCAAGAAAATTGCGCACATATCGGGTGATGGCCGCACGCTTGGTAAGATTGCTTACCATCTGCGGGCGGCGCAGATCCAGATAACGATAGCGCAGGCGCTGTTCTTCGGTGTTGTCCTGATTGAAATCGATGGGCAGCGCCGCCGAGCGATTGAAGATCTTAAGCTCACAGGCGTAGACCTCAACCCTGCCTGTCTGCATGTTCTCGTTTATCTGATCGGCCGGACGCTCTCTTACCGTACCTTCTACCTTGATGCAGAACTCGTTGCGCAGTGTCGCGGCCTGCTCATGTACTGAGGCATTGTCAGGCTCAAACACCACCTGCACTATGCCGGTACGATCTCGCAGGTCAATGAAGATAAGACCGCCTAAATCACGTCTGCGGTTAACCCAACCGCACAGTGTGACTTTACTGCCGCTGTGCTCCGCGCTTACCTCAGCGCAGTATGCCGAACGCATTGACATAATAAAAATCCCAAGGGGAGCGCACTCCCCCGTAAAAAATTCCGCTGCCACCAGCCCAAAACCTGTGCCACGGGCAGCCTCACTCTGACTGACTTCAGGTGAAATTTCACCTTAAAACAAAAGGCTCAGTATTTTACATTCAACCGCGGATATTTTCAAGGGGAGTACCTCAAACCCCGGATGCTTTGGCGATTCATTTCACGCTGAATTTACGCGGTCTTGGCGGTTTTTGCCTGAGCGCAAATTCTTATTGTCCCAAGCACCGTGACCACACTTACGGGCAGATCTCACATTACGCCCGGAGCATTGCTGATATCATGGCAGCTGTAGCGGCACTTTGAGTGCCCATCAGCATTAATGTGAGGACTATTCATGCTCAAGCGTATCTGCCATGCTCTGGGAACGGCGCTGTGTCTGGCGCTGCTGTGCGGCAACGTATCTGCCAAAGATGAAAAACCTGTATTGCGCATAGGTTGCGAGGGTGCTTTCGCCCCCTTTACCTTCATCGACGATAAAGGTGAGATCACGGGCTTTGACATCGACCTGATCCGTGAGTTGGGCGAGGGCTTAGGTTACGAGGTCAAGATCACCGTCTATCCTTTTGACGGGTTGATCCCCGCGCTGATGGCCGACAACATCGACGCCATCATCTCGGGCTTTACCATCTCCCCGGAGCGGGCCAAAAAGGTGGATTTTTCCGAGCCCTACTTTCTGTGCGGCCTGAATTTCCTCATCAGAGGCGAAGATGAGCCAAAGTTTCGGGATCTTGACTCCTTAAAAGGCCAGAAGATCTGTCTGCAGATCGGCACCACCGGCTCGCTTTTTGCCCAAAAACAGCTCACGGGCTCCGAGCTCAAACAGTTCAATTCGCCACCCGAGACCTACCTGGAACTGCTAAACCGCGGCTGCAGCGCGGTCATCAATGATTCGTCGGTAAATGATTTCTTTCTGGCGAGGCATAAGGGTGAGAAGGTCGTCGCCGTGCCCATCGACAAGGACATCGACAAGGAATACTACGGCATAGCCGTCAATAAAAACCACCCGGAGATGCTCGACACCATCAACCGGGGGCTCAAACAGGTACGGGCGAACGGGGTGTTCAAGCGTATCAGCGAGCAATGGTTCGGGCATGACATCTCCAGTACTCTGGAGGAATAAGAACACCCCCGTCAAGGAGCGCGTCCGGTTCTCGCCGGAGCCGGACGGGCCAATCCACAATGCCAAGGGAGAGCGCAGGCTCTCCTTTTTTGTGCGCCAAAAGCATCCGGACAGCCGGGCCTCATCTGCCTGAATAAGGTCGTTGAGGAGGCTGCCTGCTGAACAGGACAGTTGCAAAAAGAAAAGGCAGGTAGCTTGCTGCCGCCTGCCTTATAAAACCCCGGGGTATGACACTCTTACTGAGTGCCAGCCCCGGTGGACAAGGTTAACCTTTACGTGTGACTTTCTTTACACCAAGATCTTACAGCGAGCCCAAGCCGCTCAGCAAGGTCGCCACATTCTGCAGACTGCCGGTGTTCATGGTGGGCAGCAGACTGGAAATGGTGCTGTCCGAAGCAAGGCCCTGAGCGGTGGCATAGTTGCTCAGATAGGAGTTGGCCACGGACTGCCCGTTGGAGCTTAAGCCGTTGTAGGCATTTAAGGCCGTGGAGATCAGCGAGGACTTATCGGTGGAAGTCGAGAGCACGGTGGAATCACTGGAAAGTCCGGTGAGCATGCCCGAGAGGCTGGACAGGCTGCTGCCATCCATATTGGAGACCACATCCAGCACATTGCTGCTGCTCAGCGCGTTGTTCTTGGCATAGTTGACCACGTACTCCTTGATCACGTTCTGCAGCGAGGGGCTTAAATTCTGGTACTGCTGCACCACGGTGGACAGCAGCTCGGGGTTACTGGCCGCAGCCTGTACCAAAGTTGAGGTTACAGAGCCGCCCGAGCAACCGCCTAACACGGCGGTGGAGGCCATAAAGGAGGCAAACAGAAGGGACTGGGATAAGCGGCTGAGCTTGAGCATAAATATCTCCTGAAAAAGCTTAACGGTATGCGCCACTTGAGTATGCAGAAACCAAACTCCGGGTACTGCATCGTGGTTACCAGGCACGGTCCTGAAAGTTGCCGGCGCACTTGTGCACTTAAGGAATTCAGCCTGGCTCTTGATGGGTCAATGCTAACATCTATGCGGCAATCAAATACGTGGCATGGTTCACTAAACATGAGCAAGTACCGCCCACTGCACCGGATCACGGACAGTCTCGCAGATCCCCTACAAAAAAGCGCTTCCTAAGCATTTTCTAAGTTTGTCAGCTTACACTGCACCTGACGGGACAAAGCGGCGGTTGCGGCATTTTAGTGGTGCCTGGCCGGTTTTGCCCGAAGAACCAACCACACAGTTGCGAGGGAAACTGCACATGAACAATAAGAAAATAACCATCATTGGCACAGTATCTTTGCTGGCCTGCCTTACTCTTACGGTGGAGAGTGCCGCAGCTGCCGATAAGGTCATCACAGAGGGCCTGTCCGATGGCAGTTGTCTGTGTCCTCCGCCGGGGCAGTCTGACAATCAGGGACAGCGCCCGCCACGTTCTGCCGACTCACAGGACTCGTTAGAGCGCCTGGGATCCCCACCTCAGGACCTCGCAAATGACAGCTCAGACCGGAAAATGGGCAAAAAACCCCCGCACAAACCTGACAGCGAGGCAGAGGATGGTGACCAGGGCAGACCGCCTGCTGATGGCAAGGGTAAGCCGCCGCGCCGGCCTGCCGGGGACAATAACGATAAGAGCCGCCCGCAGCCACCGCAGGGCAAATTAGACAGCAGCGGCAAGTGCGTCTGTCCCACCCCAAAGAGCAAGTAAAACCAAGCGATCCTTGATCGTGAAGGCATGATCCAATCAAAATTCCCGGCCGTTTTGGTCTGCGCCTGACGTCCGGGAGTTTTACTCCCGGCGCCGCTCAGTCCGTTGTTTTGAGCTGTTCTTAACTCTCTTCTTCAGGCTCTGTCCCATCTCTTTAAAGTGTCTGTCGCAGCCTGCGTTGCGTGAGCTTAACATTTTGTCTAATATGGGTATTATCCCCGGTGACACAACAAAGGTGGCTGGCCCGGCGCAGACATAAGGCAGGTGAGAAATGGACGAATTGTGTCCCGGACTCTATGAGCAGGTTATAAACCGCGAGCTCAGCGCAAAGCTCAAGGAACTGAGCGAGAAGCTGTTTCGTCGTGAAGGCATCGACGAGGCTGAGGCCCCGGCCATTCTCTCGGAGTACGCGGCAGCGGTGATTCAAAAATCCCTGGAGCTGTTAGGCGCACAGACCGGACAGCACCCCGCCGTCGGCGGCGACGCCGACCCCCAAAATGCCCCACGCCCTGCCCTTAGCGCACAAATACGGCTCATCAACGCCATCGTGCAACTTTTGGGCAGCAGTTGCTGCAACGATGAGTACTTCCAACAGCAACAGGTCGATGATCGCGGAGAACAGCTGCTCTCGGTCTATGCGGAAAATGATGCCCGGATCTTAGACCCGGGCTTCACCGACTATGAGCGTCCCCAAACATCCTTGCGCTGGAGCACGCTTTTTACCGGCTACGAGCATGGCATCAGATTGGACGGAGAGCTGCGCCGGGAGATCCGTTCGGCCGACAGTGTGGATCTGCTCATTTCCTTCATCAAATACAGCGGCCTCAGGCTCATCTACGAGGACTTGAAGGCCTTTACCGACCAACCGGGCAAAAAACTGCGGGTGGTTACCACTACCTACGTAAACTCCCGCAATTCAGACACTAACTCATTTAACTATCTATGCCGTCTTGCGGCGGGTTCCGGTCTTAGGACCCGGTTTCTGCCGCGGAGTACCGTCGGCCTTTAACGGCCCCCGTTTGAATCCTTTCTGCGGCCC
>JAFUGP010000025.1 GCA_017469335.1 Succinivibrio sp.
CATATACGCTGTAACCAACTACGCCTAATTGTAGCACAAAAAATCGCCCTATAAAGCAATTTATAGAGCGATAACAACAAGAAATTGTGAGGTATGGTGCGTTTATTAATTTACATACGCGTGTTGTGTGAAAAATTTAGACTGGAAAAGCAGATGAGCGCCCTGGGCGCGGTGACCAAACTTACCGAGTCGCAGATGGCACAGTTGCAGGAACGTGCTGTACTCCTGGGCCGTGACACCATCCTGAGCGCTGATCAAGCAGCTATCGGCATGGCGAACTTTGTACGCGCAGGTTACAGTGTCGAAGAGGCCAGCAAGGCAATGGATGCCGCCGGACACGTCGCAGTACTCACCGGCAAGGATTTTGCTGAGGGCTCTGCCTTTGTGCTGCAGGCGCTTAAGTCTTATGGATTGGGCGCAGAGGATGCCGGGCGCGTCAGTGATGTGCTCGCTAATCTGATGGCTAACTCAGGCTTATCGGCAGAGAAAGCGGCTGAAAAATTCCAGGCTGTAGGACCCGCACTGCGCTCAATGGGCGTGGGGCTTGAAGAGTCGGCGGGACTTATTGCCGCCATGGACAAGCTCAACCTTGACTCCGGCAAGTTGCAGAAGATGATGGTAGCCCTCAAGGCTCCCACCACCGCTCAGGCTAAAGCGCTAAATGCTCTGGGCGTATCCGCAGCGCGTGCCGACGGCTCGCAAAAAGACGTGCTGGAGATTATGGGCGATCTGGAAAAGAAGCTGCAGGGCTTGCCGGCAGCTACCCGTGACGCGAAGCTCACCGAGATTTTCAGCCAGCGCGATATGGTTGCGGTCAAAGGCATTCTCAGCAGCATCTCCAACGGCGAACTGCCCGATTTAATCAGTGCCATGAAAAAGACCGGCGCAGCGGAAAAGGCTGCCGGGAAGATGACTGACAATCTCTGGGGAGATATGCAGGGCTTAGGCTCTGCAATTGCCTATGTGGCGGTACGCGCCTTCGAGGCATTGCAGCCGCTCATGCGGTCAACCGTGCAGGTTATCGCCAATGGCGTCACCTGGGTGGGCAACTTCATCAAAGAGCATCAGACGTTGGCTAAGGTCATCGGCTCTGTGGTACTGGGTGTGGGCTCGTTCCTCGCCGTGATGGGAGCCGCCAACTTAGGCCTGGGCGCTCTGATGTGGACGATAGGCTCAGTAGTGGGCACAGTGCTCAAACTGGCCACAGCTTTCAGGACCGTGATTGTCGCTTTCAAGGCGCTGTCACTGGTACTGATCTCAAACCCAATCGGCCTGATTATCACCCTAATCGGCGGGCTCATCGCTGCAGGTGTCCTGCTGTGGCAGAACTGGGACACCGTGAAGCAGAAGGCATCGGAGCTGTGGACGTGGTTTTCTACCAGCTTCCCCGGGATCGCAGACTTTGTATCGGGCACCTTCGACAAAATAGGCGCCTTCATCAATGACGTTAAAGGCATATTCGGTGAGCTGACCGATTTTGTCAGCAACGTGTTCAGCGGGGAATGGGGCAAGGCCTGGGAGAATGTCACCAACATTTTCAGCCAGGTCTTTGGCATGTTGGCATCAATCGCCAAAGCACCGCTCAATGCAGTCATCAGCCTGGTTAACAAGGTGTTTGAGCTGATAGGCGGCGTCAACATAACGCTACCTGATTGGATCCCCGGCCTGGGCGGCAAATCATTTGGTTTTGAGCTGCCCCAAATACCGATGTTGGCAGAGGGCGGCATAGCCCAGTCACCCACTCTGGCCATGATAGGCGAGGGCAATGAGGCTGAGGCGGTGCTGCCGCTCTCCCGCCTGGAGAGCCTGCTTAAGGATGGACCGAAGACCTCTCAGACCTCGGTTACTGAGGCTCCTGTCACCATCAACTTCAATCCCACCATCAACCTGCAGGGGCAGGGCGGTGAGGTGAGGCAGCAGGTGGTGCAGGCAATGCAGGTGAGCTCTGAGCAAATCAAGCGCGTGATCCGCGACTACCTCGCGCAGCAGCGGAGGCTGAGCTATGCCTAACACGTATTCGACAGTGCAGGGCGATACGTGGGACGGCATAGCCTACAAGCTGTTGGGCTCCGAGGGCTACATGCACAGGGTGATAGCCCTCAATCCTGACTATGCGCACCTTGTGGTTTTCCCCTCGGGAGTGCTGCTTAACGTCCCTGAAATCAGCAAACCGGAGAGAGACAGGAGCAATCTGCCGCCATGGAAGCGCTGAGCACCCCGCTGCGCACGGCAATGAGCGTGTTTTACATCACCCGGGCATCGGGCAGCGAGACCGATATCTCCCTTGATGTCAGCGCGGATCTGCTCAGCTGCAGCTACACCGATAAGATTGACGATGAGGCCGATGAAGTAAGCCTGACGCTCAAGGATGAGACCGGAAAATGGGCGGGCAGTTGGTCACCGACCCGAGGCGACTTCCTGCGCGTCATCTTCGCCAACGAACGCGGTGAAGTCGACACCGGGAAGATGAGTATTGATGAGCTGCGTACCTCCGGGCGCCCGAGGGTATTTGAGGTACGGGGTGTGAATGTGCCGCTGGATAACACCATCCGGCGCACCATGAAAACCCGCACCTTTGAGCAAAGTACCTTAAGTGCCATCGGTGCCCAGATAGCCGACACCAATGGCCTGAGCTTCAAGTACGACTGCGAGGATGATCCTGAATACGACCGCTCTGACCAAAAGGATGAGAGTGATTTAGCCTACTTAAAGCGCCTGTGCAAGGATGCCGGTTACTCGGTCAAGATTTTTGACGGCTTACTCTATGTGTTCGACCAAAAGAGCTTTGAGTCCAAGCCTGCGGTCAAGACCATCGAAGAGAGCGGCGGTACCGTGCTCTCATGGAACTTCCAGGCTCAGCAATCGGAGCGCTACAAGGCCGTCACCGTTAAGTGGCGGGACGTGAGTAAGAAAACCCGCTCGGGCAGCTCTCCCAAGACCGATGAAGTCTCGCTCTATCTCACCGGCAAGGGCAGCGCCAAGGCTGAGGTGGCTAAGGGTAACACTGCAGTCAAACAGGAATATGTGGACTACACCTATACGGATGATTCGGTCGATGAGTCCGGGCAGATCTACGTGCTCAAAAAGCGCTGCACCAACTTAGGTGAGGCTGAACGTCTGGCCAGAGCCAAACTGCGGGAGCTTAATCTGCGGCAGCTCACTGGCTCTCTGAGTGTCATAGGCGATCCTGCCCTGCAGGCAGGGACGGTGGTGGAGCTCAAAAGTTTTGGCTCGTTCGACGGCAACTTTATCGTGGAGAGCGCGAGCCACTCCATGAGCGGCTCAGGCTATGTGACCTCGATTGAGGTCAGAAGGGTGAATGTCAATTACTGACTATTCAGAAGCAGGTTTTGTAAAGGATATATAAAAAGACCAGAAGTGGGGACAGCGGTAAAAGCCAATCCTCAATAAAAAAATCCAATCTTGAGGGTGTTGTGCTCACCCCAAGTTTTTTTGCACGGCGATTTATCTTTTGAACGCGTTTGTCTAAAGCGGGGGAGTAGCCGTGGATGCACCAATTGCATGGGGCATATTTCAACGTGCTTTCCTGCACCGGTGTGCGCAGCCATTTAAGAGCAGATTTTAAGACCATATCGCACCTCCCTTTGCATACTTTAAGTATAGGAGAAATATTTTTATGGATGAGAGAGCTGAACAGCAAATCGCACGTTTGTTTCGTGTGGGCGAAGTATCCTCAATCGATCCGGTAGCGCACACCGCGCGGGTAGCTTTCCAGGAGGATAACGGCCTGGTCAGTTACGATCTGAGGGTGCTTGAGCGCAATACGCATGACAACTGCGACCATCAGATGCCGGACATCGGCGAGGATGTGCTGTGCATCTTCCTGCCCTGCGGCTCTGAGGATGGCTTCATCCTGGGCAGCTGGTACGCAGGAGAGGTTACTCCTCCCAGTACCGATCCTGATGAGCGCAAGGTGCAGTTCAAGGACGGTACCTACATCGTATACCACCGCGAGAAACACACCCTGGACATCGTGGATGAAGATACCTCCATCCATGCAGACCGCGAGAAAGTGACGATTAACACGCCCAAGCTGGTGCAGGTGACCACTACAGACGTAGAGGTCAATGCCTCCGGCAACATCAAGGGTACCGCCGGCGGCAATATCGAGCTTCAGGCGGGCGGCAACGTGAACATTAACGCAGGCGGCTCCATGTCGTTGACTGCAGCCGGGGCTTTGAACCTAAAAGGTTCGCCCGTAAACATGAACTAGCGTCGTAACCCCTTCGTCGTAACCCCCTTTCAAAGAAAGGTCAAAAAACAACCCCGAGGTGTTGGAAGCGCCCCGGGGTTTTCGTTATCCACAAACTGGACTTGAGGACAACTAAATCATGCGAGAAATCTTACCATACCTTGCCGTAGCAGCGGGAGTTTTATGGGGGCTTAATAAGATGTTTTCAGGCGATGATCTCAAGAATTACCGCAAGGCTCTGGCTGTGACGGTACTGGTTATGCTCTGGGTGCTTACCGTCTGCATGGCAGCTAATCTGTTAGCCGCTGCCTACCATACATGGTTAGGGTAAATGGGTGTTAAGCCATGCCAGGATTAGCGCGTCAGGGTGATATGAGTACCGGTCACGACAACTGCCCACCGGTACCACTATCTGAAGGTCTGGCAACCAGCGTGTTTTGCAACGGGCTTGCAGCTGCCACTCTGGGTAGCTTGTTTGAGGCCCACGGCTGCACGGCGCATGCCGCTCACCAAGGCAAGGTTGCCGCAGGATGCAACTCAGTGTTTATCTGTGGCAAGCCGGCGGCGCGCACGGGCGATCCGGTGGACTGCGGCGGCACTATTGCCGGGTGTTCAGGCAATGTGAATATCGGGGATGGCGCGACAACGGCGCCATCAGCCTCGGAGTTGTCTTTTTCGTCCACTATGGCGGTACTTCTAAGCCAGATAGATTGCAAGATCAGAAAAGAGCTGCAGGAGATCCCGGGCAAAATTCTGGCCAATGTCGCCACAGTTACAGGCGTACCTAAAGACGTCGCCAAACTCATTATCTATGCGTATAAGGCAATCAACAATCAGCGTTCGGAAGATGAAATTATCCCTCATATCCCCGAAATAGCCAGGCACATAGCATCCCAATACGACAGGAACAGCAAAACTTTCTGGGGCTTCACATCGCTTGCCGAACAGGTAGAGCGTTGGTTGGACGGCAACGCCTCAGAGCAAAAAGATATTACAGAGACACCATATTTGGTGGATCTTGAGCAGGTTTTAAGATTTGACCTTCCTTATAAGCAATATCGGGAGCTTAGAAAAGAAGCGCTGAACGAAGCCGGCAGTAAAGAGCTGCTTGGGCTGCTAAGACGTACAAAAAAGTTGCCGCTTAAAGTTGGTGATACTGTTCAGTTTGATTTTATTAGATATGATCCTGAGCTTGAGCTGGATGGGGTTAAACCAAAAGGGGAATGGGACTATTGGGATCGGTTGTATTTTAACAGGCGGGATGTGAAACGCCCCTACTGGGACTTCTTTTGGTCACATACTCATCATGAAGGGCAAATGGCCGCGTTCGGCTCATTTACGCTACGTTCGCTAGGTAAAGGCACAGTAACATACAAAGGCGATGGGAAGTACAGGATAAAGTTATCAAATATTGCCATATACGCACGTGATGCCTTCGATTTCACAGATGATAAATGGTACGGATTCTGGTCTCCCGAACTTAAAAACTTTTACCTGACACCTGAGGATGATTCATCTGTCTTTGTAACAGACCAAACATTTAAAAATTTCAGGCAGAGGTATAATCGGGGACGCGACTTTTACATATTCAGTGATCCCACCTTAGATGTAGAAGCGAGTGAGTTGGAATGTGAAGTAAACGAGGAATAATGCCTTGCCTGTAAAAGAAATTTCTCCGGAGATAAGGCTGGCGCTGTCTTTCGCATGGTGGATAGGGCATGTGCTCATCTGGATAGCCGTGCCGTGCGTAGCCGACGGTATTTTTACAGGAACTGATGGTCTTCAGCTAATTATTGGCTGCTGGCTATTTGCAGCCATAAGTTGGCTTAATCGATTGGCATGTTCGCCGTATTGGGGATTGGATTATCCCCGGGATTCAATGTGGTTGCAAGTTCACCCGTATTTGGCAATCCTTTCTCTGATTCTGCTTATTGCTCTCTATATACGCATGATTCAGACCAGATCGTTTGTCCTGATGCTGTGCGTTTTGGTTGCTGCTTTTATGTGCCAGGCTCAACTCTACCTTAAAGCTACTTTTTGGTGAAATCCGGGAGGCTCTATGAAACGTGATTGGAATCTGATCCGCGAGCTCCTGATAAACATCAGAGATGGCGATGAAGTACAGTTTAACCCCGATCGTCGTCAAGATGCCTTTACCGATTGGAGCTATTTTGATACCCGCATTCCGACGCTTCACGGGCATGATTGGCTTGAAGCTACTGTCAGGGCCAGAACTGAACATCAATCGGAAGTTGAGACTCACCTGGAACTCATGCTTGAGGCAGGATTAATTAGCGGTCCCGCTGCCGATGGTCCGGAGATCCTGGCACACCGCGACCGTTACCGTCTGACATTGCACGGCTATGACCTGCTTGATGTCATGGAGCAGGAAGATCTCTGGCGGGACATCAAAACAGAGCTAAAAGACAAGTCCCTGCCGCTCTCAGATCTCACCATCACGGAGCTGGGCAAGCGGATAGTGCTCAAGAGACTGGCACTTAAGTAATACCAAACAGGTTAAAAAACAAACCCCGATCAGTTGGCGCTGACCGGGGTTTTTCGTTATCCACAAACGCGACTTGAGGACAACAAAATTTAATGGAAAGTATAGCAAAGATTCTGGAGCGTCTCATGCGTGACAGGGTTTTATTGTGGTGTCTGCGGGCCATAGGCTTTGCTCTGGTGCTGAGCTCTCTGGCGATTCCTGTAATCGCATGGCGTACAGCCCTGGGCATGTAAGGAACAGTTTATGAGCCCTAAAGTTTTAGGTTTTTTCGGCCTTGTTCCGTTCACCTGCAGCAGCGTTGCCGTGCAGACTTTCAAGGACGTCAGCGTCCAGCATGAGGCTCGGTATACCGTGCACGATGTGATTGGGGCCAATCCGGTACCCGAGTACATAGGCCCCGGCCAGACCAAAGCCAGTTTCAGCCTCAAGCTCACCACGCTGCTCGGCACTCCGACTGCCACTCTTGCTCTGCTCAAGACCATGCAGGAGAGCGGCGAGAGCTACCGTCTGCTGTTGGGGCCCAACTATATGGGCAAGTATTACCTGCGCAGCTTTTCCGAAGATCAGCCTTATCACAACGGCCTGGGCGCGGCTCAGGTTGTCGACGTGACTCTAAATCTCGAAGAGGATAAAGGTTATTCCCTGCCGGGTGCCGTCCTTGATGTGGCAAAGAGAGTGTTCGCATGACCACTGCAGTAATCACCCCCCTGACCTCGGTGGATTTTGCCCCGGGCAGCCTTGCCGCCGAGGTTTGTCAGAACCTGCGCACCATCCTCTCCACTCCCAAGGGCTCGGTGCCGCTGGACAGAGAGTTCGGTCTGGATATGGAAGGCCTGGATGAGCCCACACCGGCAGGGCAGATGCTCTTCAGCATGCATGTGGTTGAAGCCTTCGAGAAATACGAGCCGCGCTGCAAAGTGGTGAAAGTCGAGTTTGAAAACACGCCCGGTGACGTAATGGACGGTCGCCTGAGCCCCAAGGTAACGGTGGAAATCAATGGCTAGAGAGACTTCACGCTTTGGGCTGAGCGATATCAGCTTCCTCCCCACCGACCCCCAGACGGTGCTCACGGAGATTGTCACGAAGTACTGCGAAGCCTCCGGGCGAACCCTCGCCGAAGGCGATCCGGTCTACCTGTTTTTGGAGACCATTGCCGCAGTAATTGTCTCGCTGCGCAATGAGGTAGATCAGGCCGCAAAAGAAGCGCTTCTGGGCTATGCCTCAGGCGGGTTTCTGGATGCCGCCGGCATCATGGTAGGAACAACCCGCCGCAAGGCCTGCGGTGCCTCGGTTACGCTCAAATTCACGCTCAATACCGCTTTGGAGGCTTCCTATCAGATCCCGCAGGGCACGTTGGTTACCAATGGCACCTATGTGTTCGCCACTGATGAAATACTGGTTATCCCGGCAGGCGAGACCGAGGGTACCGTAAGCGCCACCGCCACAGTCACCGGCACTGCAGCCAATGGCATTGCCGCGGATACCTTAAACATACTCTCCACGCCTCTCCCCGGTCTTTCGGTCACCAATACCGCGGCAAGCGCCGGCGGTGCGGATGATGAGAAGGATGACGCCTTTGCCGAGCGTATCGCCCTGGCACCTGAGGCTTTTTCGTGCGCAGGCCCTGCAGGGGCTTACCGCTACCATGCCCTGGCCGCTCATGCTGATATCGCTGACGTCTCCATAACCACTCCTACCCCGGGTACTGTGGACGTCAGGCCCATTTTGAAAAACGGCGAGCTGCCCACCGAGGAAATATTGGAGCTGGTACGCAAGGCGCTCAACGATGACAGCGTGCGGCCGCTTACCGATACCGTCATAGTAGCCTCACCGGAGCCTGAGTACTACACCATTGATGTGGAGTGGACCCTAGCCAAGGCCGATGAGCCGCTGCTTGCCACCGTCACAGCTCAGGTAAATGCTGCAGTGGAAGAGTACCGCCTGTGGCAGCGCACCATGCCCGGGCGCGACATCAACCCGGCACAGCTCACGCACCTGCTCGTTAAGGCCGGCGCGCGGTATGTAAAGGTCAATTCCCCGGACTTCAAGGCGCTCACCCCGACCAAGATAGCCATCGAGACCTCGGTCAATGTGTCCTATACGGGAGCTGAGGATGAATAAACTCACCGATGACAAGGTGCTGCGCTCGCTGCTGCCGCGCTCCATCGGGGGCGTGGAAACGGTGGATAATGCCGCCTCGGCTATCGAGCCGCAGCTGCAGAACGTGGCGCTCAAGGTACCGCTCCTTTTTCTGTGGCTGAGGCTGCTTAAGACGGCGGGTATGCAGCTGCCGGAAATCGGCGCACCCTTTAAGGAAGTACTGGAAAGCCAGGGCCTTGAGGTACTGGATACCGCCATCTTAGAGCAACTGGCCAAGCAGTTTCACCTTGATTTTCGCGAGGCAGCGGAAAACGATACGCAGCTTGCCGGTCTCATTGCCAACTCCATTGCCTGGCACCGCATCAAGGGCACCCCGGCTTCCATCAAGGCCGCGTTGGAGCTGTGCGGTTTTCGCGGGATCTACATAGAAGAGGATGGTGACGGCGATCTCTGGGCCACTTATCAGCTGGGCTTAGAGGGCGTCCGCAGCATAGATGACATCAAGCGCATTGTTGCCATCTGCAATGAGATGCAGCCTGCCCGCTGCCGTCTGTGGCGTGTCTATACCACCACGGGTGCCCAAACCGGCTCAGGCGGTGGCTCCGGAGGCAGCTCCGGCGGTGGAAGCGGCGAAGGCTCTGAGCCCATCCCGGGCACCGGGGATTTTGACTTAAGACCCGGCATATGGTCCGGTGGGCAAACATGGTCAAACGCTCTTTGGTCGGATGTCACCGGCGTCAAGAATACCGGCATCCGCGGACAGGACGATAACCACGATCTGGTTATCGCCTTGGGCGTCAAGAACGGCTACCAGTCAGAGAGCTTCTTCAAGGAAGGTGCCGACGCGCACGCGGGGACGGCCTTTGAAGAGACGCGCGGCGTAATTGCCGAATACCGCGACAAGATGGTGTGGTCGGATTACTGCTGGAGCGATGTACCCGCCCCCATTGACAATCCTTTCGTCATCAGCGAGCTGAGCGTTTTTGTCTTAGGACGCGGCGAGCCCTTCAAGCCTCTGCCCAAGTGGATGATGAACATCATCTCCTACTCAAAGGCAATGGGCATTTGGTCGGACGGTGAAACATGGTCGGACATCAACAGCGTGTGGAGCGCCGGGTATGCCGACATCTATGATCCGCCGTTATGGTCGGACGGTACCAATTGGTCCGAGGGCCCTATCGCCGAGCACATCTGGATAGATGAGTACTTCCTCGAGAGCTACCGGGTATCTACCTCCCCGATTAACCACCTGGCAGGCGTGGGCTTTGAGTCTCTGCACGGTTTCAAGCTGCCTGATGACGCGGTATGCCACACCCCTTATGTGACAAGGTACGACCTCTACTGTGCGCAGTCCTGGCCGGGCAGCGTAGAGCAAATCATGCGTGATTTTGTGTGGTCGAGGGATGTATGGTCCGAGGCCATGACGCTTACCGACAAACTCATCCCGCGCCCCGATCCAAGCTCAGCCTGGTGGAATCGCAACGCCTACCAGATGGCGCAGTACGAGCCTAAGGACTGGTACTGCTTTGGTTCGGCGCTTTACGCGACGATGACTCAGCCTCCGCGCAACAACTCCTGGTGGGGCTCGCCTGAGGACAGGACCTGGAACGAATACCAAGGGCAGACACTTGTCACTTATACCTTTGCCACCACACTGCGCGAGCGCGCGGCCTTAAAAACCTCGGTTCAGACCGGATTTGCTGCAGACATGGTGCTGACGGCTGAACGTGAGCAAAAGCGGGCTCAGACTTTGATCCTGGGCATAACGTCGCTGCAGTCAGCAGCGCTTCACAACAATTCCTGGTATGGCTCTCCTGAGGGGAGAACCTGGAACGACTATCGGCTTCAAACTGTAATAACGAGCGAGGAACAATCATGAGTCTTGCAACTCTTACCTCTTCCGGTCGCGCGGCGATTGTGAAGGCAATCAGGGAGCGCACCCTTCACCTGGCCTGGGGCGCCGGTCTTGAAGAATGGGACGCCGAAGACGCGATCTTACCCGGCGTAGTGGACCGCACGGCGCTCTTCAACGAGATCGGGCGCCGCGCCGTCGCGACTACCTCCTTCTGCACCACAGATCTGGAGGGCGATATCGTCATTCCCGTGGCGAACGAAACCTCAGGTGCGGTATCGGAGGTGCGCTACCGCCTGAGCGAAGAGCCGCAGCCTTACCTCTACATCAGGATTAACTACGACTTTGGCGACGCAGCCAACTCCATCATCCGCGAGATGGGCCTGTTCATGGACACCAAGGTCAAAGAGGCCGTGCCGGCGGGGCAGAAATACTTCACCCCCGGGGAGATTGAAGATCCCGGCATTCTGCTTGCCATGCAGCTGATAAAGCCGACCATCAACCGCTCCCCCAGCGTGCGTCAGAGCATTGAGTTCGTCCTGCCCATCTAAGGAGAAAATTAAGATGCAGACCCCAAACGGAAAGCAAATTGACAACTACTGGAACCGCTACGATCCGGATAAGCACTACAAAGAGCTGCTCTTCCGCGACGGTAAGCCGATGCAGGCATCCGAGATGAACGAGCTGCAGAGCATCAACAATTACGAGCTCAAGCAGATCTTCGACCAATTATTCTCCAACGGCGACGTACTCTCCGGCGGGCAGATCACGGTCAATGCCGAAAGTGGTCAGGTCAATGCCGCAGAAGGCAAGGTTTACCTGGACGGTTACATGTGGACCGTTCCGGCCAAGACCTTCAATATCCCCATCACCGGCACCTATGCCATCGGTGTGTATATTAAGGAGTCCGTGATCTCGGAGGTAGAAGATCCGGAGCTCTTAAATCCGGCGACAGGCTCCCGTGCTGCAGGGCTGGCAGGCGCCTGGCGCAGGAAGGTGGAAGCCTATTGGGGTTTTTCGGCCGATGGCGACACCAATGAGTTCTTCCCGGTCTATACCGTGGATGACGGTGCCGTGAGGGCCAAAGAAACGCCGCCGGCTTATGATGCCATCTCACAGGCCATTGCCCAATACGATCAGGATTCAACCGGCACCGGCACCTACATCTGCAGCGGCTTGGTGGTGCGTGATCTGGGTGATGACTCGGTAGGCAACCAGAACTACAGCGTGACCGCAGGGCGTTTTCGCGTCAGCGGCATTGGTCTCGAGTTCCAACAGGATCAGCGCATTCTCTACGCTGCGGCCCCGGCTGAAAAGGAGATTATCCGCGTCAACATCGAGACTGCGGCATCAACCGGTGCCGATACTCAGCACGTCGAGTTTGCTCATACCCCGTGCTGGCTGGACGCTGATGTAGAGGTGCATGTGCCGCGCCGCATCACTGTCCAGGTGACACATGCCATGGTCACAGGCGGCACCGATGCCTTAAAACCTGGCAGCGTGATGAAGATCATCGAGGTCAAGCAGGGTTCTTTGACCTTCACTGAGGGTACCGATTTTACTCGTCAGGGCGATTCTCTTAATTGGTCGCTCTCCGGCGCGGAGCCTTCCCCGGGCGCCACTTATGAAGTGACCTACGACTACTATGCCACTGAGGAGCCTCAGAACCTCGATTATGACGGCTTTGATGTGGTGGGAGCCTCCGAAGGTTACTCCATCACCTATGAGTACAGCTATGCGCTGCCGCGCATCGACCGGCTCTGTCTGAATGTTTCGGGAGTGTTCCAGTGGGTGGCAGGCGTAGCCTCAACCTCGCCTAAGGCTCCTTCCGTACCGTCAGGCTTATTAGCTATTGCCACGGTTGCCCAGAATTGGCGCGGCTCTGCCGGGCGCGCGGTCAGCTCCAACGGGGTGCGCAGCATTTTGTTTGATGACATGCTCGCACTGCAGGATCGGGTTTCATATCTGGCTGAAGAGCTGGCCAGAACCCGCCTTGAGAATGATATTACGACCCGCGAGGCCGGAGCCCGGGTAGGACTGGTGGTTGACCCGTTCGATGACAACTCGCTGCGCGACGAAGGCGTAGAGCAAAACGCGGCCATCGTGGAAGGGTGGCTGACGCTGCCCATCGACTCCCAGGCATACAACCTCGACGCACTGAAAGTGCCGCAGGCGCTGCCCTACACGCTCAATGTGATTTTGCAGCAAACCGGGCGATCAAACACAATGAAGGTTAACCCCTACCAGGCCTTTCAGCCGCTGCCGGCCGAGGTCAAACTTACCCCGGCGGTTGACCGCTGGAGCGAGATTAAGGATTCCTATGCCGCGCCTGAGACCAAGTACTTCTACCAGAACCGCACCATCAACCAGACAGTGCAGGGCACCACGTCCACGGTCTACAAGACTCAATACGTCTATCTGTACCGTTACGGGTGGCGCTGGTGGAAGTATTACTACCGTTACGGCTGGAATTACGTTCTAAGTCAGACCACTTCGACGTCCACCAACTCTACAACCAAAACCAGTGTCTCAACGTCCACTTCAACTTCGTCCAGCACCTCGGTTATTGCCTCCAGTACGGTGGCGGCCGAGTTTCTGCGTCAGATCACCGTGGGCTTTGACATCAAGGGCTTTGGTCCGGGCGAGGCTTTAGAGCGCCTGACCTTTGACGGTTTGAATGTGAAGACCGGCAACCTGGTAGCGGACAACACCGGGCACATCTCCGGCTCCTTCGTGATCCCGGCCAACGTGCCGACCGGAACCAAGTCGCTGATTGCAGAAGGGGAAGGTGGCAGCGTGGGCTCTGCCTCGTTCACCGGCGAGGGCACCATCACCTACCGTACCTTAAAGACCACCAAGACGGTGACGGTGACCACCACTACGACCAAGACCACCACGGTCAATACGGTCAACACGGTCACCACCACGCTGTGCCGCTACGATCCGCTCGCGCAGACCTTTATGCTCGAAGAGGATGCGCAGCTGGTCGCCGTGGACTTGTTGTTCACGACAGCGGGCAGCAAGCAGGTCAGAGTGCGTATCGTTGAGACCTCCAACGGCTTCCCGACTCAGACCGTGCTGGCCGAGGGCTCCATCGAAGCGTCCAAGATCAAGACTACCGATTTCACCCGGATCTACTTTGACGATTACTACAAGGCCGTGACCTTGGAGGCGGGCGTCGAATATGCCCTGGTGGTAATGACCGATGATCCGAATACGGCTCTGTCGATTGCCACGCTGGGCGAGTACGACAAGGTGAACAAGCGCTGGATCACGTCACAGCCCTACACTGTAGGCACCTTGCTGAGCTCTTCAAACGCTTCGACCTGGACGGCACATCAGAGCTCAGATCTGACCTTCAGGCTGATTGAGGCGGTGACGGCGGTAACCACGCGTGAGATCGATTTGGGTACCGTAAGAGATCTCCAAAACGTCACCGACCTGATCCTGCGCGCGTCCACTGAGACACCGGGCGCTACCGGCGTCAAGTTCATCCTGACCATGCCGGATAAGTCTGAGATCACGTTGGACGAAGGTCAGGCGGTGGATTTGGCGGGCGAGGTGTCAGGCGATGTCAGCGCGAAAGCCGTGCTGACCTCCAGCAACAAGCTCTCCCCGGGCTTAGACCCGAATGTGCAGCTGATTGCCGGCAAGTTGGTTACCGAGGCGACCTATGTCATGCGCAGCATGAACGCATCGGGTGCCACCAACTTAAGTGTCATCTTTGATGCCATGCTGCCCTCAGGCAGCTCGGTTAAGGTGGAGCTCAAGAAAGACGAGGGTGAGTTTGAAGAGCTGTTGCTTGACACTACTTCACCGCAGGGCAGCGGTGTGTATGAGTACAAGTACAAGACCGCGCTCAGCAACGTTGACGTCATCAAACTCAAGCTCACACTGCGCGGCGACGCCACCGCGCGACCGATGGTAACCGACCTGCGCATGCTGGCCACCAAGTAAGCTAAGTTGCTCCGTTTAAGGCGTCCATTCCCCGGGCGCCTTTTTCTTTTGTGAGGTTCACATGATTGATGAGAGAACGAAGCACCTGGGCCTTCCGGTGCCGCATGAATGGAACAACCTGCAGGTAGATTTGCCGCGCATAAGAAAAGCATTTCAGATGCTTGACGAGTACCTTGCCGGATTAGGCGGCATCAAGGAAGTAGCGGCATTCCCTGACTCGCCTGAGGCAGGCGTGATGTACTCCCTGCCTGATGATGACAACATCGCGATCGATGAAAGCAACACCATCAAATCCATCTCAGTTTCCAAGACGGCGGTCTCTGACGATTCTCTTCAGGACGGCCAGCTTGTAATCACCCCGGCTCAGGATGTGCTTACATCCTCAGCCGTTTCCTAACCCTTAGCTAGATTGAGGAATATCATGGCTAATAACTTCAAACTTAAGATGGGGGGTGTCGCCTACGACCTTACCTCCGTTACCGAGGCCGATCTTGCCAGGATGCAGGCGGCAATTAACCTGGGCGAGCAGAACGCTGCGAATATCGCCCAACTGTCCACTGCGCTGGCTCAGAGCAATTCGCTGCAGCATGTCATCGCCGCCAAAGACTTAGGCGCCGAAGGTGCCACCATCGACGGGCTCACCCCCGGCGCGCTGTACGACTGCTACTACAACGCCGCGGGCCGTTACCTGACCTACAACAAGTCCACCGGTAAGTTCACCGATGACGGTGCCGAAGATGGCGACAGCGCTGACATCGTACCGGCCACCATCAAGGTGTTCCCGGCAATCAGTGCCACCACCGTGGCCGCGCCGCGCATCTACCAGATGACCTCGAACTTTGATGGCTTCGTCAAGACCACCGGTGCGCAGAACATCGGCGGGCTCAAGACCTTTGAAACCACTCCGCGCTCGACCGCCGAGCAGGATGCCGCGACCATCGCCGACAACGAGCTGGTCAAGGGCTCCACGCTCAAGAGTGTTGAGTCCAGGACTACCGCCGCCGAAGGCAAGATCACCGCGCTGGAAACGGCCAACAGCTCCAAGCTCAGCGCCAAAGTGGTGGCGTCCAAGCCGGACGATGAAGATCTTGAGGAAGGCGTCATCACGCTCTACCCGGCCGCCGACAGGCTCACCTCCGGCAGCTCCGATGATGATGGCGGTGACGATAACACCGACAACACCAACGGCGGCGAAGGCTAATACGGAGTTCACCCCATGTCCCAGGAATTTAACGCCAAACTGAAAATTAAAGGCGCGGTGCTGGTAATGGGGGAGAGTTCCGGTAACGCGGGGGACGGGGCATCAATCTCATCCCTCGCGTCATTCGCAGCGCTGCAGGGCGCGGAGCTGTCAAGCGACACGCTGTACGCGCTGCCTTCGGAAGAGATCCCGCTTACCAGCAATGAATCCGCGTTAGACGCACAGCAACCATCATCTTAAAAGCAGAGGAAAATATGTCGGAGCAAACTGAAAACGAGTCCGTGTCCGCAGAGGCGACTGCCAAAAGCTATCGCGCCCGCGCCCTGGCCTGGGACAGCGGGAAGAAAGATGAAAACGGCAATCCGATCATTAACATCAACCGTTCCGGGCACGTAAGCTCAAACGATCCTGAAGATGACTCCAAGGCCCGCCATGCCACCGCCTACAGCGTACACCAGGTCAAGCAGTCTTTAGACACTCTGGACAACGGCATGTCAGATCGCATTACCTCGGTTGTCAACGCCAAAATTCAAAGCGGCGAGATAGCCGCGGGCGGCTCTGCCGGCAGCTCCGATGTGGCTGTGGTGGGAACCCCCAAGATTTACGGTGACTTTGCCATCATCGGCTCTGCCACCACTTTCACCCTGACGTCTTACGCGGGACTGCAGGGGGCGACCATTGACCATTTTAAAGTGTCGCTAACCGGCTGCGAAGAGCAAACCGTACAGGCGTCCGGCAACGCCGCCACCGTCCTTTTCTCAATACCAACCAGCACCGACAAAGACGCTGAGCTGACCATGAAAGCTACAGCCTACGACTCCAACGGCAGCTCTTCATTTGAAGCTACCAAGACCATCATTGCCACCGAGGCGGCTGTAGGTGCTCCCACTGTTACCGCTCCGGCTGCAGGTGACGTCATCGTCTACAACGAGGGCTTTCAGGTCCAGGGTACGCCCATGTCCATGATGGGCACCGGCGAAGATACTCACGTCGCGTCCAAAGTCATCATCCGTGACCATGCCCTGGGCACCAAGCTCAAGGAAGTCACCTTCGATGGCGCCGTCACCATCTGCCAGCTGCAGGCATCCGACATGCCGGGCTTAGGCAGCGGCCATGTCTACGACGTGAGCCTGCAGTACCAGGGCAAAACCTACGGCTGGGGCGTGGAGAGCATGCCTGTAGCAGTGACTCTTAACAGTGCCATCAGGGCCCCGGCGATTATCCAACCTGTTTCCGGCGGCAGTTTCCACTATGTGGCAGGCCTGCCCTGCCGCGCTGAGCCTTTTACCACTGACTTCTACGCAGACACGCTTGAGCTGCGCGAGTGGCAGCTGCGCGACCAGTTCGGCAATGTTTTGCTCACGCGAGAGGTCACTCACGATGGACTGTATGACTTCGGCGATCTGACCGGAATTGTGGGCACCGGCGCTGTGCGCTTGTACTGCCGCGACAAGGGTGTGAAGTATGGCTATGGCGAATACACCGGGCCGGTGACGCTCACTTCACTGCCCACGTCCGGCATCCTTTCATCCTTCCTGAGCCCTGTTGAGGGCGCCACCGTGGTAGTGCGCAACGGCCTGTCTTTAATCCTGGACACTCCCGGCGTTTCCGGCGGCGATGATGCCGTCTCAAATTCCGACCTGCAGGTATGCACCGGTGCCGATGGCTCCGGCATCCTGCTAGGAGCGACCACGGAAAGCGGCAGCTCCCATGTGTTTAGTGCCTCAGAAGTTGCGTCCAAGCTCACCGTGGGACAATCCTTCTATGCGCGCGGGCGGCAGAACTTAAAGACCGGCGAGAGCCTGGGCTTTGGCACTGCGCTCTTTGTCGTCAACTCTGGCATCGACACTCCGTCCGGGCGCCTGGTTTACCCCTTCAACTCCAAGCTGATAGGCTTCGAGTTTAACTACCAGGGCAAAACCCGCCGTCTGCTTGTAGCCAAAGGCGCTTACCGCGCCCGTAACTCGAAACAGTGGCGTGATGCCAATACCGTGGTCAACGGCCTGTTTCAGTTCGCTGCCTGGGATAAAGTCACCGCTGATGGTAAGACGTATATCTATCGCGTCAAAGACGGCAACAACATCCCGCAGTTTGCAAGCGGCAATACCGCAACTCTTAACTGCGCAGCTGAGGCGACTATCGGACCTGTCACCGATGCCCAGTTAAACGCCTGGTTGTTGCCGGCTTACCAGAATGAGAATAAGACTGCGCGCGAGTGCGGCGACATCATTCTCTCTGAGTGCGGCGCAGGGCATGCACCGGCTATCGAATATTGCCGATCACTGGACGATTTAATCTCCGGCGGTATGGATCTGCCGTTGATCCACGACGCTTGCGCGCTCTACATCGAAGGCGACGCGATTGACGCGCTGGACGATACATTGGCCGATTACCCGGACAACTGCCTGGGACGCACGAACAATAAAAACAGGTTCCTCAACGGTCGCGTTTGGTGTTGTCAGCAGTGGAATGGCAATTACGCTGTGTACTTGGCCAGCAACAGCTCCCTGGGCAGCTACAACAAGACTCACAGTTATTGTGCCGTTCCCGTCCGGGAGATTTAATCCCTTGTCCCTTAGCGCTCGCTCTTGGAGCGGGCGCAATGAATTGCCAAAGCGAAGAGAAAACCTTGAGCCTTATCGAAGCTGCCTGTAAAAGGCAGAAGCAAAAGCAGAACAGATCAGACCTGCAGAAGTTTGAGACAGCTGCCATTTACCGCGACCTGTTGCATTTGCTGAGAGTGCTGCAAAGCGTCAATGCGCGCATGAATCGCTCTTACAAATACAGTGCCGGTGAAAGGCTGGTTGACGAAGGCTATAAAGCCGTCAACAAGTTCGCTGTCGCTTATCAGACCAAAGATCCTGATACCAAGCTCAAGCGGGCCAGAAAGGTTGTCAAGCATACGCAGTACGTTCTTATCCAGCTTAGGGTGTTGGACAGTATGCAGCTTGTGAGCCGTAACGCTTACAAAGAGTGCATCGAATGCTGCGTAAAGATAGTAACTCAGGGCAAGGCGTGGATTAAACACCTGAGCCCAAGGCCGGAATCAGATTGCAAAGATCCAGCTGCAAGTGAGCAGGGAGAGCATTCTGAGTGCGCCATGATCTCGGACGTTCGCCCGAATGAGGGTAAAGGCTCGCAAGAGCAGTGAGCTGCATCCGGCAACGGATCTGTCACGTGTAAAAGAACGTCTTTTAGGTTCCTCAACGGTAACGTTTGGTGTTGTCAGCAGTGGAATGGCAATAACGCTGTGAACTTGAACAACAACAGCAACCTGAACAACAACAACAAGACTAACAGTTATTGTGCCGTTCCCGTCCGGGAGATCATTTTTTGGGAAATTTCAGGCTGGTTGACGCCTATTCTTATCAGGATATTCTCAACGCTTACTTCGAGTGCCGGCATCATAAGCGCACTACCGCGCCGGCACTTATTTATGAACAAGATTTTGAGTTTTCGCTGTTGGAGCTCTTGGAAGAGATCAACAGCGGACGCTACGTGATCGGCTCTTCCAGAGTCTTTACCATCACGTTTCCCAAACCCAGGGAAGTTTGGGCCGCGCAGTTCCGTGACCGTATCGTGCATCACTTAGTTTATGCCGGTGTCGGAGAGGTTCTGGAACAGCGCTTTATCCCGGACACATATGCCTGCATTAAAGGCAGAGGCTCACTGGCTGCAGCTGAGCGCGTAGGGCACTTTCTGCGCGGCATTACGGACAATTGGCACCGTGATGCCTGGACACTGCAGATAGACATCAGAAACTTCTTTGTCAGCATCAACAGGCACATCCTCTGGGGCAAGCTCTCAGCGCTTATCGGAGAGGATTCACTTACGTCGCGCTTATGGAAGCAGATCATCTTCAACGATCCGACACGCAATCCCATCATCCGCGCTGACGCTGACTTTTCGGTCATACCCAGACACAAGAGCTTGTGGCACGCTAAGCCTGGCTGCGGCCTGCCCATCGGCAATCTGACCTCGCAGGTGCTCGCCAATTTGTACTTAGATGGACTGGATCAGTTCATCAAGCATCAGCTGAAGGTTAAGCGTTATGCACGCTATGTAGACGATGCTGTACTGATGTCCCGTGACCGCGCCCAGCTGATCGAATGGCGTCACGCCATTGACGAATTTCTGCGTGATGACGTCCAATTGGAGCTTCACCCGGAGAAAGTGCACATCAGACCAGCGCGGGACGGTTTGATTTTTGTAGGTCACGCCATCAAGCCATGGCATACCGATCTAAGACCTATCACATGGCAATCGGCTCTTTCCGCAGCGCGTGAGCTCTCAAAGCATCCCTTTGAACAAAAGGCGATGGCATCAGTCAACAGCTATCTGGGCATGGCACGTCATCACAACACCTATAACCGTCGCAAAGATCTCTGCGAGCTTGCGACACTGCCGGGAATTACCGACAGCGATCCGGAATACACCAAAGTTTTCAACCTTGTCGTTATCTAAGAGGCTTTTTATGACGAACTTCTACAACGAGCGCACTCAGGAAACGTTCACCGAAGCAGCGCTGGCCGCTGCAGGCTACATCGCCGCCGTAGGCTCTGCAGATCTTGAAGCGCTGCGCAAGTCAGGGATCTATCCGATCTGCTACGATTACCCGGCAGTTCCGGACACCTATGCCATGATGCCGGATAAGCTCACTAAGGAAGGCGACATCTATGTACGCTCCTTCAAACTGGTAGACGCGCCCCTGGACACCGCCAAAGAGCAGTTGCTCGAGCGCCTTGCTGATATCAGATGGCAGAAAGAAACAGGCGGCATTGAGCTTGAGGGCATCAGGATCTCCACCGACCGGCAAAGCCAGGCGATGATCACTCAGACCGTGGCCGGGCTAAATCTCACCAATGCCACCGACAACCCAATCACCACCGTTAAGTTCAAGTCCGATTCCGGATTTGTGGAGCTGAGTGCCGAGCAGATTGCGGCTATCGGCATCGCCGTGACCCGACACGTTGAGGCATGCTATGCCCGCGAGCAGGAGCTTGCGTCCAAGATCGAAAGCATCAAAACCATTAAGACCCTGCGCAAGTTAGATCTTAGCGCAGGATGGCCAGTGTAAGGAGGCTATATGCAACAGAGACCTAAAGCCAGGAACGGCATTGTCGGTGAAGGTGTTCCGTTCGAGCGCATCAGAAGGGTGACCGGCTATTTGGTTGGAACCCTGGACCGCTTCAATAACGCAAAGCTCGCAGAGGTAGGAGATCGCGTTAAGCACACGCCACTGTAAGATCGGTCCATCAAATAACAAGCCCCGGGTGTTAGCAGCACTCGGGGCTTTTTGTCACCACTTAAGGAGACATGATTTGGCAATGGAAAGTATAGCAAAGATTCTGGAGCTGTTTATGAAAGACAAAGCACTTTTGTGGGCTATTCGCATTTCAACCTGGGCAGCGACGATACTCGGGATTTTGTATGGCTCCCTATACGTGTTTCACTACGCCGCACAGATCTTTGGTTGAAAGGAGCCTTGAAGATTATGGAAAAGAAAGATCTGCCCATTTACGGAAAAATTACCGCCTGGAGCATAGCTGCTATAAGTGTGATGGCAGCGGTAGCTTTTGGCGCATGGCTTGCTATTCAAGGCTTCAGACTTATTACCTGCTAACTTTGGAGCCCGTGATTATGAAAATTAAGCAGTACATCGAGAAAGCGAAGGACATCGGCTACAAGATCCTACGCTACGTAAAAAACCTCTTAGTCTCTATCGACCAACTCATTAACACCATCATCGGTGGCTGGCCCGACGAAACATTAAGCGCAAGAGCTTACCGTTTGTCTGAGAGTTCCAAGTGGTGGCGCAGGGCAGAGATTGTCATTAACATCCTCTTCCTTAATCCCCGTCACTGCCAGCACGCCTTCGAGCGTGAGATTGACTTACCCAAGGATTACTTCACCAACTCTTCCGATTCCCCGGAGTTTTACGAAAGGAAGCGTCGTGACGTTTAAGTTGCCGTCACTTTCTTTTGTGTTCCAGCACCATGCTGCTAATCAGAGCAGACAGAACGCCGATAAAAATAGAAATGGACGCCCGTTCCATCTTGTCTAAGTCCTGAGCGCTTAGCCATCTTATATCTTGAGGCAGAGTTATGTGCAGCGTGTAGATCACTGCCAGGGTAATAACGACAAGTACTGCGAACCAAAACATTACAAAGCGTATCCAGAAAAACTGCTTAATCCCCTTCTTAATGTAGACTCTTTCGTACTCTTCATATGTCTCTTCGTCTTGTTTGCGGTCTGAATCACCGGAGTCAGAAGTTGTGCCCAGCAGATTTTCGAGTGATTTTTTAAGCATCGGCGTCCACCACATTCTCCGCAAAATAAGATTTAATTAAAACATCGCCGATGGGCCCATGGAGATCCTTGCCCGCATTGGAGGCAATAAACCATGGGGAACCCTCCCTATGCGTCCATTTCGATAAAACGGTGGCAGAGTATTTTCCAAAGAAGTCTATGGTTTCATCTATTGCAGACTTAATCGAAGCAGGGAATGACGGCCCCTCTATAAATAAGGCCGAGCTTTTCAGCCGTTTTTTGTGGTGAGCTCCGAAAGCGCGCGGGAAAACCGGGCCATATTGCCAGGCTCGCGGAGATTCAACGCATAACCGCACGCCAAATTTAGCCAGCACCACTCCGTAGCAACAGTAAAGCAACTTCTGCGCTTTGACATACGTCATTTTGATGCCGGTTTCCTGCGCTCTCTTAAGAATGTAGGAGAGCACTTCCACGCTGTCGAGAGGATCGAGCATTTGTGTAATCTCCTTATTAGACAAAGAATGAAATAACCCTGACGCTTGATGAACGTCACATTAATTAAGTATAGGCTAAAAATATTGTGCCCGCAGTGATCGGTCTAAAAATCATAAGCAGATGTGCTGCAACGTTTCAGACAACCAAACGCAAAGTCCGCGTCGAGGCATAATCAGCACCCGCTAATCAGTCATAGCTAATTAACTCTTGCAATTCGGCTCCGGCAGACTTACACCCAGCATTTTTTTTGACTTACACCCACCACTTGTTTTGTCTTACACCCACCAAGTTTGATCTGCGTCAAGTTGTTTACAGTCAATAATCAAGTATCTGATTTGTATGAAAATGAACAAATATGCGTAATATCAAATAGATGGAGCGATTTTGGTACCCGAACAAAAGTTCAAAAATCCCATTTTACACCCACCAATTACACCCAAATTACAGCTAACTTAATAAATACAGTTAGTTACAAGCCATGTTCGGATTCCGTTCTCACCGCCACCTGCCATTTTTGCCCGATATTTGTGCCCGAAAAACAGGGCTTTTTTTATGCCCACTTCCCGCCTAACATATTGAAAATTAACTCATTTGTTTGCCCCAGACCCACCGCAAACCCGCCGCAGACTTGCGGCAAGCAAGTGGGTGAGTGTAAAACGAGTGTAAGTTTTTAGGTACACTCAGTGAGTGTGTTTTGGGATGTTTTTTCGCGATACGGAATTCTTCTGGGACGCGAACCTCCGATACGGCAAAATGGTGGGTTATGCTGACGGTAATGAAGATTAACGCTTTGAAACCAAAAGAAAAAAGATACGAGGTTACACACAAGGCAGGGCTTGTTCTGGTAGTAAGCACCAACGGTCGCAAAATCTGGCGGGTCAATAAGTCGGTGGGCGGCAAGAGGATCACCAGGCAATTAGGCGAATGGCCACAGATGGGGATTCGTGACGCCGTAGCAGCCATGGAAGCTCTGACGGTTCAGCAGCAGCCGATACTATCTCAGTCAGATACACGGACCTTTGGCGGCATCTTTGAAGAGTGGATGGAGCTTAAAAAGGCTAACGTTAAGAACTGGGCAGATATAGAGCAAAGAATGGAGAAAGATCTCCTGCCTATATTTAAAGATCGACTGTTCATCTCCATTACCCCGCCTGAAGTAATTAAGGTCCTGCGCGACGGGCCTCTGGCCAGAGGTAAGAGTGAGACCGTGCGCCGCCTCTGCGGCTACCTCTCTGAGATGGAGTCCTTTGCCGTCAACTCCGGCTACATCGAGGCCCTTAAGTTCACCGCACTGCATAAAGTTTTCCCCAATGTAAAGCATGAACACTTCGCCGCGCCGGAGCCTGCGCAGTTGCCGGATGTTCTTAAGCGTCTGCAGATAGAGGCAATAAGAGCACCTTTAACCTGGGCGGCGATCCTGATTGGCTTTTATTCTTTGCTGCGCCCGGGTGAATACTGCGCTCTGCGCTGGGACTGGATAGAGGATGATGTAATTACCGTGCCTGCAGAGCAC
>JAFUGP010000026.1 GCA_017469335.1 Succinivibrio sp.
CCATTTGGGATTAGTATAAGGTAGTTTTAAATATTAAGCAAGCGATTTTTTAAAGAACAAAAACAATAAGTTAGCAGAATTTCAGGGAATTAGGCTTTTAAAACTATCCCAGGGAATTCCCGAAATGTGGGAAATTTGCGTCCGCGCTTAAACTTTCACTTCAAACTTCAACTTGTGATCAGGGCCGGCTTTGCTCTGAAATCTCAGAGGTACACCACCTGCGAACAGCCATTACCCGCTCTTGCGCTGGCGGAGCAGTCTTGCAGGATCGGAGTGATCTGAAGACTACTCACGTAATCTAAGCTGCCTGATGACAGTCACACCACTTATCTGTACCCGCCGGTGATGGGGAGATGGGAGCCGGTCATCCAGACAGAGGCAGCGGAGAGCAGATAAACGGCGAGAGGCGCAATATCCTCCGGCTGCCCGTAACGTTTTAGGGGATAGCTTGCTTCATCAGAGAGCAGATCTTCGCGGGTCAGTCCGCCTTGAAAGATCAGATCGGTCCACACCATGGCCGGGCAGATGGCATTGACGCGGATACCACGCGGCGCCAGTTCCAGACTCAGGCAGTCGGCATAGGAGAGCAGTGCCGCCTTGGAGGCGCTGTACACGGCGTTGCCTATACTCGGTGAGGTAGCGGCCACCGAGGAGATGAAAACAATTGAGCCGCCCCGCTTGAGTTTTTTGTGTGTCAGCAGCTGAGCCTGCAGCAGCACGGGCGCTTTGAAGTTGACGGCCATGACCTCATCTATATCACCCGCAGTAAGCTGCTTGCATATCTTACGCTGTCCGATCCCGGCACAATGCACCACACCGTCCAGGGCAGGCAGACTATCAACGAGTTTGGTCACCGCGCTTTCATCGAGCAGATCTCCTGCGGCAACGATATGGGGACCGCCCTCTAACAGCGCCAGAGTCTCGGCAAGCCGTGTTTCGTTGCGACCCCCCACTACGACCACAGATCCCATCTGAGAGCAGGCCAGGGCAATGCTCCGTCCTATGCCAGAGGAGGCGCCGGTTACCAGAACCGTTTTGCCGGTAAGTGAGAAGGGATTGCCATTGTCGGTCATTTACTTGGCCTCAATGAGTTTATACAGATCTTCCACGGTGACGCAGCTTTTGATCTCCGGGCCTTCCAGGGTTTTGCCGTAGCTGTGCTTAACCATGGAAATAACCGACATGGCTATCAGAGAGCTCCATTCGTCCAGATCGTGAAAGCGGGTGGCTGCGGTGATTTCCGAGCTGTCGGTATCATCAAATTGCTCGGCAAAATGCCGGATAAACTCTTTAAGTTCCATAAATTCAACCAGCTAATAAGTAAAAATATAGGCGGGATTGCCAATATAGGTCTGGTCATCCCGGGTTTTTTGAAAGATGGTGGAGTTGGCACCTATTTTGGTGCGGTTGCCTATGTGCAGGCCCGGCAGCACGGCCGCCGCGACTCCGAAGTAATTCTCATTGCCGATATGCACGCCGCCTGAAATATTGACCGAAGGCATGAGAGCGTTGCAGTCACCTAGCTGCGCATCATGACCGACAATGACATGACAGTTGAGGATGTTGAAATTTCCCAGAGAAACATTGGTGCTGATCAGGCACTGCGCACAGATGATGTTGCCCCTCCCCAGGCTCAGACGCTGCTCGTCATACAGCGTGACGTCGGGGGAGATGAGGTTGGGGAAAGATAGGCGTTTGTTTGTGAGGTTTTCGGCAAGGCGTTTGACAATCTTCGGTGAGCCAATGGCGATGGCCACGGCCAGTTCACGGTCGTAGGCATTGAGATCTTCATCATTGCCCAGCACCGGGCCATATTCAAGGCGGGTACCTTTGGCTAAGGAGGAATCGAAAAAACCGATGAGGTTCCAGGTAGGGGACTGTTCGTTGATTTTGCGGATGAGGCAGGCTGTTTCACGGGCAAAGCCGCCGGCTCCGACGATGGCGATGTCCTTCATGATGACACCGTCTGAAATTGACTATCAAAGTTCAGTAAATCAAATGAGCGCGGGGGGGGGTAGCAACTTTTTGATAAAACATGAGAAATTCATTCTAACCCTTGGTACATTTCTGACTTTGGAGCTAATTTTACCAAGTGGCATTGTAGTACGGTGCAGACAGCCGTGTCAACTACTTTGGAACCACTGACGGGTACTTTCGGACACTTTCGACAGGTGACCGCTGCACTGCCAAACAGGGCAGGGAGAATGCCTGCTTGTCGCTACCGTAACCCCTCATCATCACCCTGATCTCGTACAGGCACAGTCAAAGTGCATGGTGCAGTACACAGGGCGGCAAGTGCGGCCCGGTTGCCGGCACCGGGGCAGAGCGTTTCAGCCGCGCCTCACACCTGGGAGAGGTTCAGTCAGAGCTGTTTAAAATCAGCTCTCTTGAGACTATAATAACCTAACTCCCCATTGTATTATGTGGTAACAAAACTTTCTTAGGGCTGGCTCGATTTTTGCACACTCTTTTTGCCGGTACCCCCACCCCCGGCCTTGCCGGAGCGGGCTGTGCTACCGCCTGGGCCTGGTCTGGCGGGTCCC
>JAFUGP010000027.1 GCA_017469335.1 Succinivibrio sp.
CACAGGCGGATTTGCCAGGGGAAGGTGAACGAAGAGAAAATAAAAACGCGCAACACGGGACTGTGTTGCGCGGCAGTAGATCACACCATCATTGGTTGCAAGTCAGGGTGCTTTGGCTAAAATGGGCTGTGAATGGTAACGAGAATACCCGCGTTGTGGCAGTGGTTGTTGCGGTCAAAAAGCTTCCAGCGCATCCTGCCTGAGCAGAAAGTCAAAAAGATTGAGGATAAGGATCCCCTGCTCGTTGTAGTGGGTAGGTACATCTTTGGCGATGATGATTTTCTTGAAGGCATCCCTGATCTGCAAAAGCGACGACTGCTCCTGAGCCTCCTTGTCCCGATCGGGCAGGGCAAGCGCTGACTGCACATAGAGGCGCTTGGAGGCCAGGTTGCAGACAAAGTCCACCTCCAGACGGCTTTTGATTCTTCGGCCCTCGGCCGTGCTGGCGGTGCGCTCGACCATGCCGACATCCACCGCATACCCCCGACTTAGGAGTTCGTTGTAGATAATGTTTTCCAGCAGATGCGTCTCTTCATACTGCCTGAAATTCAACACTGCATTGCGCAACCCGACGTCGGAAAAATAAAACTTGGCTGGCGTACTGATATACCGGCGGCCCTTCACATCATATCTTTTGGCCCGGCTGACCAAAAAGGAGTCCTCAAAATGCGAGAGATATGCGGCCACGGTCTCCTGATGCAAAGACAGCCCCTTGACTGAATGAAAGGTATCGGCAAGTTTTTTGGCGGAGGTAAAGCCGCCGATGGCAGAGGCCAGGTATTCCAGCAACTCCGTAAGTTCCTCGGGGTGTCGTACGCCGTTGCGCTCGAGTATGTCCTTGAGGTAGGTCTCAGTGACAATGCCCTTGAGATACTCCATTTTGTCCGAGCGCTCTACAAAAGTAAGCAGCTGCGGCAACCCCCCGTAGAGGGTATATTCCTCCCAGCCCTGGCGTACTTCACCTGAGTAGACAGACATAAACTCCCCGAAAGTCAGGGGCTGGAGCCTGATCTGATCACCCCGTCCGCGGAACTGGGTGATTACATCAGTACTGAGAAATTTGGCATTGCTGCCGGTCACATAAACATCGACATTGGAGCAATGCAGGAAGCTGTTGAGCACCTCCTCAAACTCCGGTACAAACTGCACCTCGTCAAGCAGAAGATAATAAGTCTCCTGATCTTTGAGCTGAGAGGTCACGTGTGCATACAATACGTCAGGATCACGCAGGTGTCGGTTCTGACGGTTATCCAGAGCGATCTTGATAATGTGATCCTCTCTGACGTCGCGGCGCCTTAAGTGGTTAAAAAACAGGTTAAATAACAAATAGGTCTTGCCGCTGCGACGCAAGCCGGTAATCACCTTGATCAGACCGTTGCGCTCTTTTCGTATAAGTCTGTCCAGATAAAGAGGGCGTTCCATAACCTCAATACTCCTGTGCAGAAGTGAATTTTAAGGTGATCATTCACCGGAGTTTTCACTAATGCTAACAGAGCGCTCTGCCGCACGCAATGACCCGAGCTGTTGCTTGCTCTCCTGACAGGTGGGAGTAGTATTCCGCCCACGGTCGCTCTGTGAGCGTGCCCGGTGTAATGACAACGCACTGCCATGCTCAAAGGACAGTACGGTGCGGCCTTCAGAGCCGGTCCTTTCGTCTAAATTCACATTTTCAACTAAATTCACGGGCGCTAAGTCTTTGCTAAGATTAATCATGTTATCTTAACCGCAGAATTTAGATGCAGACTGTGCAGACCCGCGCTGCACTCTCGTAAATAAGGATTACTGTCATGCCCAACGGATATCTTGCGCTTGCTTTTATCGGCGGTTTTTTAATCGGTGTGGTCTCGTGCTGGCTTCTGGCCACTAAGTTGCTCAAGAACAACAAGATGCTCGATGAACTGACCCGCACCAAGCGCGATCTGGCCTCCGCGCACCGTGTGCTTGACGAGTTTTTCAAAACCTCCGGTAACCTCTTTGCCCAGTTGGACAAAGACTACCGCCATTACGCCCGGTTCATGAGCAAGGCCGCGCAACGCCTTACCACCAATGAGGAAGAGCTGTTTCTCACCGACAACGAAGTTGAATATGACAGCGAGGAGAACTATTCCTCAGGGCGCATGCAGACTCGTGACATCGAACGCGATGCCATGTCGCTGACCCCTGAGCGTGAAACCTACCGCAGCCGCCGTGCGGAAAAAGCTGCCCCCGCGAGTGCCCGCGAAACGGCCGAGACTGCGGTACCGCCCAAGGCTCAGAAAGCAACTGAGCCTCAGGTAGAGAGTGAGGAGGAGGAGCTGCGCACCCCGGAGAAAAAGGTTGAGAAAAAATAGAAAAAAAGAGCGAGAAAAAGGTTATCGAACCCATCGATGAGACCACCGTACAGCAGATTGCCGAGGAGACCAAACGGGAATTTTCCGCCGAGGAGGAAAAACGCCTGAGTTCTCCGGCAGAGCCTGAGATCCCCACCTCGGCAGCCAGAGTCCCCGAGAACGTGCCGGCCGCCGATCCTGAGGAGCTGGAGCGCGAGGAGCGAGCCCTGCGCAAGACTCTGCCCGATCTTTCCAACGCTGACGAGGTCAACCCGCCCAACTCGCCCGTCGTGCTCTCCGGCACCGAGGATCTAAGTCCGTTGCCCGAGGAGCAGCCCAAGCGCAAGGCTGCGGAAAGTACCACCATCTGAGTTCTGCCAACTCTCTGATTTTATTGAGGGCAGCGAAAGCTGCCAAGGTTTTGTCACCCTTCACTTTTAAACAATAGGAGCGATGAAATGAAGTCACATACGCTTAAATCCACTTTAAAAGCCGCCGCCCTGGCGGCCGCCATCGGCTCTCTGAGCCTCTCCTACACCTCTCAGGCAGGTCCCATTTTGGAAGGATTTGCCGCGCAGGGACAGGTCCCCACACTGGCGCCCATGATCAAAAAGGTACTGCCCAGCGTGGTGAACATCTCGGTCAAGGGCAAGAAGAATGTCACCACCCAGATGTTCCCCTTCCCCGATGAATTCAAGTTCATGTTCCCGGAACTGGACAACCAGCGCCAGCGTAGCCGTGAGTTCAGAGCTCTGGGCTCGGGAGTGATCGTCGATGCCGACAAAGGTCTGGTGATCACCAATCATCACGTGGTGGACAGTGCCGATGAGATCAGGGTGGCCACTTACGACGGCCGTGAGTTCACCGCCACCAAGGTAGGCTCCGATCAGCACACCGATCTGGCAGTGCTCAAACTGGAGGAATTCTCCTCGCTGCAGGCCCTGAACCTGGCCGATTCGGACAAACTTGAGGTCGGTGACTTTGCCGTGGCCATCGGCAATCCCTTCGGGCTGGGCCAGACCGTGACCTCGGGCATCATCTCGGCGCTGGGACGCAGCGGGCTTAATATCGAAAACATCGAAAACTTCATCCAGACCGACGCAGCCATCAATTCGGGCAATTCCGGCGGGGCGCTGGTCAATCTGCAGGGCGAGCTCATCGGCATCAACACCGCGATCTTAGGTCCTAATGGCGGCAACATCGGCATCGGCTTTGCCATCCCCTCCAACATGGTACGCACCGTGATGGATCAGCTGGTAAACTTCGGTGAGGTCAAACGCGGGCTGCTGGGTATCATGGGCACCGAGCTTAACTCCGATCTGGCCAAAAACTTCGGCTATGAGCGCTCCGGCGGCGCCTTTGTCAACGAGGTGCTCAAGGGCGGTGCGGCCGAGAAGGCGGGGGTGCAGCCGGGTGACATCATCACCTCGGTCAACGGCAAGCAGGTTACCTCCTTCGGGCAGATGCGTGCCAATATCGCCACCCAGCGTCCGGGCACGGTGGTGACTTTGGGGATCTTCCGCGACGGCAAGGATCTGGAAATCAAGGTCAAGCTGGCCGATGACGAACAAATCTCCTTAAATGCCAAGGACAGTTCCACTCTCACCGAGGGCTTTGAGGGCGCCACGCTCGCCAACAGCGATGACGGCGTGCTGGTCAAGGATGTGGCCCAGAACTCCAAGGCTCAGAGCATAGGTCTCAAGAGCGGCGATGTCATCACCGGCGTCAACCGGGCCACCGTACGCAACATCGAGCAGCTCAAAAAAGAGCTCAACAAGACCAAAGGACGTATTACCGCTCTGCGGATCCAGCGCGGCGATACCCGCATCTTCATCACTTTGCGCTGATCCGGGTACCACTGCCCACGGCGCGTTGCGCTGAGTTAAAATAAGCCCCTGCGGGGGCTTATTTTTTAGGTGCAGATGGCCTGAGCAGGCCATTTAGGCCTAAGCCGCGGCACGGGGGTTGACTGAGCATGTTCAAGAAATTGATGTTTATCCTCTCGCCGATCATCATCGGTGTGGCGATTGGTGTGGGCATTTTGCTCGTCGATCCCAAGGCCGGACAGAACGTGGGGGATCTGCTTTACTCCAAGAGCATGAGCGTGGAGAGTTTCTCCTCTGCCGTGGCCCGTGCCGCTCCCAGTGTGGTTAACATTTACGTCACCACACTCAATAAGGATTACTCCTCTCCCGAGCGCGATCTCTCCGAGATCACCACCTCGGCCTCGGGCGTGATCATGAGTTCCGACGGCTATATAGTCACCAACTACCATGTGGTGCCCTCCATGACCGCACCCAACCAGGCAGTCTGGGCCATGACCCGTGAGGGGCATCTCTATCAGGCTTTTATCGTGGGCTACGACCGCCGTACCGACATCGCGGTATTGAAAGTTGAAGCCAACGGCCTGCCGCCCATTCCCATGGATAACAAGTACGAGGCTCAGGTCGGTGATGTGGTGATGGCCATCGGCAATCCGGCCAACTTAGGGCAGACCGTAACCCATGGCATCGTCTCGGCCACCTCTCGCAGCGGCTCGGGACTGCTCACCCGCAATCAGATGAACATCCGCGACGGGCTGCAGGATCTCATTCAGACCGACGCCCCCATCAACTCCGGTAACTCCGGGGGTGCGCTCATCAATACCGCCGGCAACATGGTGGGAGTGAACACCGCCAACATCAACAGTTCACAGACCTATGGCATCGGCTTTGCGGTACCGACCAAACTGGTCAGGGAAGTGATGGACGAGATCATCAAGCACGGCCGCGTGATCCGCGGTTATCTGGGGATCTCCGATGACGGCAGTGTGCGCATGCCGGATAATTTGGGCGGCGGCGTCGGCGTAAGAGTGGCGCTGGTGGACAGCTACGGTCCGGCTCACAATCTGCTGCAGGCCGGAGACATCATTTTTGAGGTTAACGACCACAAACTGAGCAACCTCAAAGAGCTCATCGGCATAGTCTCGCAGAGCAAACCCGGCTCCAAATTGCAGTTTAAGGTGATCCGCGCCGCGCAGATCATCGAGGTGACAGTCACCCTGACGGAGGACCGGGCCTATGTGGAGTAGCTGTGCTCACCCGGGCTTTAGGACTTTATAAGAGCCGGAATGCGTCCTGAGGCAATGACATCGCTTACATCCTGCTGTATGGACAGACCCCGGGTAGTCAGCATGTCACCGGTGATTTCGGCGTTGATGCCGAAATCAAACAGCTTGGTGTAGAAATTCTTAATAAGCAGCCTGCCCCCCGCGGTACGCAGTACCGTATGCGGCAGAATATGCCGAAAGAGAGCGATGCTGCGCTCGATTTCCTCTTCACCGAGCGGACTTTGATGCTCCAACGGCGTGCCAGCAATGGGGTTTAGGATATTTATGGGCGTGGAGACCACGCCTAGATCGCGCAGCGTGAAGGCCAGATCAATGCGGTCCTCGTAGCTCTCGCCCATGCCGATGATGCAGCCTGAACACAGCTCCAGCCCGCATGCTCCGGCCACCTTGAGAGTCTCCACCTTCTGCTCGAAAGTATGGGTGGTGCAGATCTGGGGAAAGAAGCGCCGCGAGGTCTCCAGGTTGTTGTGAAATCGCGTCAGCCCGCACTCGCGAAGGTAAGACAGATCCTCTTTGTCCAGCAATCCCAATGAGCCGCAGCACTGGATTTTGAAAGTCCCGCTGATTTTGCGGTAGGCCTCGCCGATTTGCCGGATCTCCTTTTTGGAGAGCTTTTCACCGGCGGTGACGATGGAAAAGCGGTGCACCCCGCGTTCGTAATTGTGCCTGGCCTCGGCAAAAAACTCCTCAACCGATTTTAAAGGGGCCTGAGCGATGTCGGTATGGTAGTGACGGCTCTGGCTGCAGAACTTGCAGTCCTCACCGCAGCCGCCGCATTTGCCGTTGGAGATGCAGCACAGTTCCACCTTGTCCTGGAAAAATTCCTCGGTAAGGCGTTTGGCGCTCACGCGCAGCTCCTCCAGAGGCAGTTTCAGCAACAGCCAAGCCTCCTCCCGGGTAATGGCTCCCCCCTTCAAAATATGCTCGGTGATGTGATCGATTTGCATGATTGCTCCTTGGGGCGCGCTCTCTGCTGCGCCCTTGGTTTGACGTTTGGGCGTTATCAGTCTGACTGCGGCGCACTTAGCTGAGTACGCTGCAATCTGTGCTCCAAGCGGGACATGAAAAGATGCGAACAGACGCCCAGCACACACAGGGCGATGAGCATCCAGCACAGCGGCGTACTGAACAGAATGCTCGGATCGCCGTCGCTGAGCAGCAACGAACGACGCAGCCCCCGCTCGCCGATGGGACCTAAGATGAGGCCCAGCACAATGGCCGGTGCGTTCAAATCAAACTTGCGCACCAGATACCCCAGTACGCCGAAGAGCATCATGATCACCACCTCCACCAGATTGTTGTGGATGGCATAGGAGCCCACCACGCACAGCACGAAAATGGAGGGAATGAGAATGGCGTCGGAGAGCTTGGAGATGCAGGCAAAGCCCCGGCAGCCCAGCAGTCCCAGAAACAGCATGCAGAACTGTATGAGCACAAAGCCGGCAAAGAAGGTATAGGTCATGTCGGCATGCTCGGTGAACAGAGCTGGCCCGGGCTGCAGCCCGTGAATGATGAGTCCGCCCATCAGCACCGCGGTCACCGATTCCCCGGGAATGCCCAGCGTCAGCGTCGGGATGAGTGAGCCTCCGGTAACGGCGTTGTTGGCCGCCTCGGAGCCGGCCACGCCCTCGATGGAGCCCTTGCCGAACTCCTCTTTGTGCTTGGAGAAACGCTTGGCCTCGTTATACCCCATGAAGCAGGCGATGGATGCGCCAGCCCCCGGCAGAATACCGATGATGTTGCCGATAAGCCAGGAGCGCACGATCGTGGGCGAGAGCCTTCTGATCTCTTTTAGGGACAGCCCGAAGCGATCCCTGACCTTGGTTACCTCCCGGTGTGCGGTGATACGCTTTTCGGCCAGGATCAGCACCTGCGAGAAGGAAAACAGCCCGATCAGGGCGCAGGTCACGTCGATGCCGTTATACAGAGTGTTCACGCCCAGCATGAAACGCTCCACCCCCTCCATGGGATCCATGCCGATAGTGGAAATGAGCAGCCCCAGCATGCCGGAGATCAGGCCCTTTAACAATGACTTGGAGGCCACGCCGGCGATGATGGTAAGTCCGAACAGCGACAGCCAGAAATACTCGGGACTTTTGAACTTCAAGGCCAGCTCGGCTAAGAGCGGCGAGAAGAAATACAGCGAGATGCAGCTGAGCAGACCGCCGCAGAAAGAAGCGAAACAGGCCACCGTGAGCGCCTTGGCCGCCCTGCCCTGCAAGGTGAGCTGATAACCTTCGATGGCGGTGGCCGCCGAAGCCGGAGTCCCGGGGGTATGAATGAGAATGGCCGAAATCGAACCGCCGAAAATGGCACCGCAGTAAATGCCGCCCAGCACGATAAGTCCGGTAGCCGGCCCCATGCCGAAAGTTATGGGCAAAAGCAACGCCACGCCCATAGCCGCCGAGAGTCCGGGCAGACAGCCCAAGCACACGCCGATGAAGGTGGAGAGCAGCATGGCCAGAATATTGAGCGGGGTCAGCGCGGCCACAAACCCCGCGCCCATTAATGCCAGAGTTTCCATGTGGCGCTCCTACTCAAACAGTAGTCCCGCCGGCAGCGGTACTTTCAGAAACCAGGAAAAGGCGGCGAAGATCACCGCAGCCAGCGCCGCTACCGTTAGGACGGTATGCAGGGCCGGCACCTTAAGATAGAGCAGGAGAGCAACGATAAACACCACCGAGGCTAAATAAAAACCGATGAGGTAGATCCCGCCCACGTAGACCGTACAGCCTAACAGCACCACCCAGAACTGCCCCTTGAGAAAGTCCGCGAAGATCTCGCCCAAGTCGTTCTTGAGCCCTGCCGGGCGTAATTTGCGCAATCCCGACCCCAGAAAGAGCGTGTTGAGCACCATCAGCCCGGCGATAAGACACCAGGGATAGGTCTGCGCCTCCTCGGGCAGATCAAGCGACAACCACCAGAATACGAGGCAGACGGCGTAGATGAACACCACCACCATGACATCCGATTTCTTCAACTCTTGCTCCTTAGTCAAAAACAAGGCCTCAAAATGAGGCCCGTGTAACTTTGCTGCAAAGTTTTATTTGGCCGGTTTCTGGTAGAGGGTACTGACCACATCGCGGCAGAATTCTTCCTGCTCTTTGATTAGCGCAGCCAGCTCTTTGCTGTCCTTGAAGTCCAGCTCCAGACCCGCCTGAATATGCGCGTAAATCACATCCGGATCGGTCATGGTCTTGCGGAAGGCGTCCTCATAGAAGTCCACCACTTCCTGCGCGGTACCCTTAGGCAGCACCAGCGCACGCGCCGAGCCGTACCACTTGTCGTAGTAACCCAGCTCACCTAAGGTCGGCACCTCCGGCAGGGAGCTTAGGCGCTGCGGCGAGAACACTCCCAGCACCCGTACCTCGGGGGTGTCGCCCTTGATGAGCTGAGCTATGTCAGCAACCTTGGCGCAGGTAAAATCAACCTCATTCTGGCGTAACGCCAACAGCTGATCGGCAGTGCCGCCATAGGGCACGGCCTTGTAACTGAAATCGGCGCTGCGGGCAAGCAATTGCGCAGCGGTATGATTGGAAGCCTCCACCCCGTTGGTGGAGCAACGCAGTTTCTTATCCTTAGCCGCCGCTACCAGCTCGGTCAGGGTCTTGTAGGGACTATCGGCCTTGACCACCACCACGGCAGTCTCGGTGAGGTGATTGCACAACGGGATCACATCGGCCACTTTAAAGGGGCTGTCGGGCAGCACGGCCAGTGTGGTGAAGGTAGGCAGATTGATAAAGCCGATGGTCATGCCGTCGGGCTTGGCCTTCACCAGGTTGGTCCAGCCGATCTTACCGTCGGCGCCGGGCAGATTTTTGATCACCAGCGTATGCCCGACGTATTTCTCGGCCTTGGCTGACAGTAGCCTTGCGCCGGTATCGGTACCCGAACCGGCCTTGTAGGCGACTATCACCGACACATCCCCGGAGGGCTCCCAGGCCGCGGCACTCAAAGACAAACCGGCCAACAGACATCCTGCCACCACACAGCGAATTTTCATGCACAATCCTCCTACATTAGGACACAGATCCGGACTCATGATTGCTCTTTATACCCCAAAGCCGCTCCCCTTGCCTACTGTCAGCACCAGATTATGAGATATCCGAGGGCATAATTAAGCGGGAGCGGCATTGGTATAATCAAATATGGCAGTCGCGACCTGTGGGCATGTCCCAGACGCAGTTCTGCCTCTTTGCTGTCATTACCACCCATTTTGGAGAACACCATGAAACTTAAAAATCATTTGATCAAATTGTGCTGTGCCGCCGCGCTGTGCTTAAGCGGCAGCGCATTGGCCGCGGATACTGTGGTGCTGTATTTTTCGGCCTCGGGCAATACCCAGGCGGTGGCCGAGCTCATCGCCCGTACCGTCAACGCCGAAAGCCTGGCGATCACCCCGCAGGAGCCCTATACCGCTGCCGATCTCAACTGGCACGATGAAAAGAGCCGTACCTCCATAGAGATGAAAGGCAGCGATAACAAGGTGCGACCGGCCATCGCCAATGATCTGTCCACCGTCAAAGACGCCTCTACCGTGGTACTGGGTTTTCCCATCTGGTGGGGTACGGCCCCCAGGATCATCAATACGGCCCTGGAGAGCTACGATTTTAGCGGCAAGAAAATCTACATCTTCTGCACCTCGGGCGGCAGCGGGGTAGAACAGAGCCTGGCCGATCTCAAGGCCGCCTATCCCAATTACAACTTTGTCGCGGCCAGACGCTTTAACTTCGGCGATACCACCGACAACGTGAAGAGCTGGCTCAAGTAACCGGCCTTAATCTGAGCGACCGACCGTGCAGGACACAAGACCGGAACTGCGAGCGCTCCCCGGCAGCGGCCGGGATCAGGAGGGGCCCAAAACGCTCATCCTGCCTGGGCGGCGCAGCTCCGGTCTGATGCTGTTGGTCAGCGTACTCGCCGGACTCATCGGGGTGATCTTTCTTTACCTGGCGGTGATCTCCTCACTCTACGCTCTCCCCATGCTACTGTGCTCGGTGCTGTGCTTTGCCTACGTGGGCAGTTTCTACCTGCGCGAGTACCTGATGCGCCGTCAGATCAGGCGGGATGCCGCTGGCTACCACACTGCAGAGCCCGGCGACTTCAAGATGCCTGACCAAAACTAAGTTTTGCAGGACAGCAGCTTTGCTCTGTCCCTCACTCAGACGGGCTGGCATCGTATACCTACTCCCCCGCCGCCACCACCGCCATAGGAGCCATACCCATCCCTGTACCATACCTGCCGGAGCCCCAAACGCTAGGTCCCGTCGCCGGTACACTGATCGCCAGCATTCTGCTGGCACGCTTCGGTGATGGCATTACGTGCAACCTGCTGCACTGGCGCATGCATCCGGTGGTGCAACAGGGGTTCTTCAACATGGGCATAGTACTTTTCCTGGGGATACTCGGCATCATAGCCGGTGCCGAGGGATTCTGGGATTGCATGATCTCAGGGCAAGGTCTGAGATGGATGGCATTGTCGGCGTTGATCTGCGTTCCGCCTCTATTGTTGGCTTGCATCCTTTACCGGATGGATGGCTCCGTTAACTTCCTGCTTTTGTGCGGGGTACTGGCCGGGGCTTACACCGACCCTCCGGCACTGGCCTACGCCAGTGATATGCAGAACCGCTGCGACGGTGCAGCCACAGGTTATGCAGCAGTATATCCTCTGGTCATGCTACTTAGGGTTCTTTCGGTCAAACTCCTGATCATAGTCGCAGTGATAGCAGCGTAACTCACTGCTGACTTTATGCCCACGTCTTTCACATTGAGGTAGATGTCAATAAAGGTATTTAGGCAGTTGTTCCTAATAGAGCTGTTTTGAACAGTACTGAAATTTTGTGTGATTTTGTGGCGAAGAATCACTGAAAAAAATGTAAAATTCAGTTTATTTTTGCATTAAATCGAAGGTGATTGCCATGGACAGAAAAATAACCGCCTTTCTCCATGACTGGAAGAACAGCCCGGCAAGAAAACCGCTCATTCTGCAAGGTGCCAGACAAGTTGGCAAAACCTACTCCATACTGGAGTTCGGCAGGTCGTGCTATGACAATGTGGCCTATTTCAACTTTGAAAACGATCCGGCTCTGACCAAAACTTTTGAAGAAGGGATCTCGCCGACGACTCTTCTTCCACTCCTTGCCAACCACTCCGGACAAAGCATTATTCCCGGCAGGACGCTCATCATTTTTGATGAAGTGCAACTGTGCGAACGGGCCGTCACGTCACTGAAATATTTTTGCGAAGAGACTCCTCAGCACCATATCATTGCCGCGGGGAGCCTTTTGGGCATTGCCGTCAACAGGGCTGCGTACTCCTTTCCTGTCGGCAAGGTCGATATCAGAACCATGTTTCCCATGGACATGGAGGAATTTTTTCTTGCCATGGGACATGGCGATCTTGTTCATTCCATAAGGGAGCACTTTGATTCCTGTGTTCCGCTTCCGCACATTATTCATGAAACAGCCATGCGCATGTACAGACAGTACCTTGTTGTAGGTGGCATGCCGGAATGCGTCAGGTTGGCAAAAGAAACAGGAGATTTCCTACTCATAAGGAACGCGCAGAAAAACATTCTTACCGGCTATCTTGATGACATGAGCAAGTATAACCAGTCAGGTGAAATAAAAAAGACTCACCTGGCCTACGACAGCATTACGACACAGCTTTCAAAAAGAAACACGCGCTTTCTGTATAAGTTGGTCAAAAAAGGCGGAAGAGCGGCAGAATTTGAAAATGCCATAGAGTGGCTGCTGCTGTCCGGCATTGTCAACCAAGTCTTCAGGGTAGAACACGTCATGAAGCCGCTTGAAAATTACAAGGATATTGAGGCTTTTAAAATATATGTTTCCGATTGCGGTCTGCTATGTGCAAAAAAGGACATCCCGGCCGACGATGTTCTCTTCATGAATTCGGATTTAAATGATTTCAAGGGGGGCATGACAGAAAATTATGTGAACACCCAACTCACTGCCTCCGGGCACAGCATGTTTTATTGGGAGGCATCCGGTGGTACCGCTGAGATCGACTTTATCATTCAGCGTGGCGGCTCGCTAATACCCATAGAGGTAAAAAGCTCTGACAACACGAGGTCAAAAAGCCTGCAGGCCTACATAAACAGATATCATCCGGATTATGCCGTCAAACTTTCCGTGAATAATTTTATGCAGGAAGGCGTCAAGCGCTTTATCCCGCTCTATGCGGCATTTTGTCTATAGTAAACAATCAGCTGCGAGGAAAAGTCACTGTTAAGCAAACAGTTGTACCTGCACTGCCACCTATCCTATTATCAGTCATCCGGGTTGAGAAGCAGCACAAAACCAATAACACTCTGCCGTATGCCTCGGCGGAGATTTACAACTCACCTGGCAAAACCAGAGAATCACAAGGATCGACGATGAACCGTTGCAGGAAAATCAATAAGGAAATTCAGTTAGAATGAAGTGGTGCTGATACTGAGAATCGAACTCAGGACCTCACCCTTACCAAGGGTGCGCTCTACCAACTGAGCCATATCAGCACATTTAGTAAGCCTGGCGGTGACCTGCTCTCGCGCAATCGTACGTTGCACTACCATCGGCGCGGCCGTGTTTCACTTCTGTGTTCGGAATGGGAACAGGTGGTACCGCGGCGCTGTGGCCGCCAGGCAATAGGGGATGAAAACCC
>JAFUGP010000028.1 GCA_017469335.1 Succinivibrio sp.
GACAGCCTGACCCGCTGCCAGAAGGATTTGACCGCTATCCTGGGATTGCCGATATCCAACCTCTCACTCACTTGATCTAGCAAGCTTTGTGCCATACAGTTGTGGTAGTATTGTTACATATTTATTTCCCGGGGATTAGGGTTAGAAGAGGTGTTTTCATCGTCAGGACTCACCAGATCTGCCCTACATCACAGCCTCAGATCTTAAGACCACTCTCCACAACGCTGTACCATTTCTCCAAGGCGGTGCGCTGCTCTTCAAGCAGGTCGGTGTGGCCGTAGGCTCTGCTTACTGCGTTGCCCTCAGTATACGCAAGGCATCTCTCCACTACCTCAGAATCGACACGCTGTTCCTACATCCAGGTGAGCCCTACCGATCTGATGCCGTGCGGCACTAACACGCTGCTGAAGTCATGTTGGAAAGAGACATAAAAAATGCCCTGTTTTTCGGGCATAAAATTCGGGCTAAAATCGAAGGTGGCGGATAGAGAGGGATTCGAACCCTCGATACAACCCTTATAGTCGTATGCTCCCTTAGCAGGGGAGTACCTTCAGCCTCTCGGTCATCTATCCGCTGAATGAGTGTGTACGTATTGTCGCCTTAACCTAAAAAAGTGTCAAGGCCTTTTTTAGCCCATGAAGGACATTCGCTCAGAGCCCGCTAACTGCCCGCCTCAGGGTGCAGCGCCCAAAATTGGGCGCGGCAGCAGATCCCGGGGCTTATCCCGGGGGTTGGACAGAGCCCAAAGCGGCAGCTGAGGCGGCAGCTGAGGCTCCGTCTGAGATGGCAACCCGGTCATCCTCTGGGCCGCCTCCTGCCGGCTCCTGCACCTGAAGTTCAGTGCCCGCGCTGATGCACAGATCCTCAGGGGCGCTGATCCCCAGCCGCACCCGGCCCTTGGAGCACTCCAGCACCTTGATGCTGAGGTGCTCACCCAAAAAGAGACTCTGACCTGCTTTAAGCGCCTTAATGAGCATCAGCCCAAGAGTTCCTTGATATAGGCCTTGGCGTCACTAAGCGCGTTGTTAAGCCCGGCGGGGCGGATGCCGCCTGCCTGGGCCAGCTCGTTCTTGCCGCCGCCCTTGCCGTCCACCAAAGGCGCGATGCGTCTTATCAGCTCGCCGGCCTTGATTTTTGCGCTTAGCTGCGTGGACACCGCGGCGATGAGACTTACCTTGTCCTCACCCTCGGCGCTGCCTAAGACCACCACGCACTCCCCCAGGCGGTTTTTGAGATTATCCGCGGCCAGCCGCAGCTCTTTGGCGTTGTAGCCTGCGCAGGTGGCCGTGAGCACCTTCACGCTGCCTCTCTCCTGGGCCTGACCTACTAACTGCGCGCACTCCAGGGCGATGATTTTCTCCTTTAAGGCCTCGTTTTCCTTCTCAAGATCCCGCCCGCGGGTGACCAAAAGCTCGGCGCGCTCGGCCAGACTCAGATTGTCGGCCTTCATGAGCTTGGCGGTCTTGGCCACCATGCGCACAATCTTCTGCAGATAAGCCACCGCCGCGCCTCCTGCCACCGCCTCGATACGGCGCACGCCCGAGGCGATGCTCTCATCGGAGATGATGTAAAACATGCCGATATCGCCGGTGCGCCGCACATGCGTGCCGCCGCACAGCTCCTTGGAGAAATCCCCCATGGAGACCACGCGCACCTCATCCTCGTATTTCTCGTCAAAGAGCGCGATGGCCCCCGACTCCTTGGCCTTGTCAAGCTCCATAAGCTCGGTGGTGACCTGATAGTTGGCGCGTACCGCATCATTGACCATGGCCACGATGGTCTGCCGCTCCTGCAAGGTCAGAGGCTGGGAGTAGGAGAAATCATAGCGCAGCCTGTCCTCGCCCACGTAAGAGCCCTTCTGCACCACGTCATCGCCCAAGACCTTGCGCAGCGCCGAGTCCAGCAGGTGGGTGGCGCTGTGGTGGATGGCGATGTTCTGCCGCAGCTGTGAGCTTACCTCGGCTTCCACCTGAAGGCCCTTACGGAACTGCCCCAGCTCTACCCGCCCGATATGGATGGTGGTCTTGCCCACGTGCTTGGTGTCCTCGACCATAAACAGGCAGCCGTCGGCCTTGAGCACGCCCAGATCGCCGCGCTGACCGCCCATCTCCCCGTAGAAGGGGGTCTTGTCAAGCACGATGACGGCCCGCTCGTCGGTGGAGACCTCCTCCACCTCCTGCCCCTCGCGGTATACCCCCAGGATCTCCGCCTGAGTGCTCAGAGTCTCGTAGCCCACAAATTCCGTGGTGGAGGTGAGTTTGAGCTCCTTGTTGTAGTCAAGCTCAAAGCGCGAGGCCTGCTTGGAGAGCGCCTTCTGCTTTTCCATCTGTTTGTCAAAGCCGGCCATGTCCAGCACATAGCCGCGATCGCGCACCACATCGGCGGTAAGATCGGCCGGGAAGCCGTAAGTGTCATAGAGCTTGAACACCACCTCCCCGGGGATGGTCTTGGAATCGCCTAATTTTTTGAGCTGTCCCTCCAAGAGTTCCAGACCGCGATCGAGGGTCTTTAAGAACAGCGTTTCCTCCTTTTGCAGGGTGGAGACGATGAGATCGTGGCGCTCCACAAGCTCGGGGTAGGCCTTGCCCATCTGCGCGCACAGGGCATCGACCAGCTTGTAGAAGAACAGCTCCCTGGCGCCTAAGAGGCGGCCGTGGCGCACCGCGCGGCGGATGATGCGGCGCAGTACGTAACCGCGCCCCTCGTTGGAGGGCAGCACGCCGTCGGCGATTAAAAAGGCGCAGGAGCGGATGTGATCGGCGATGACACGCAGGGATTTGTCCTCCCCAAACGCCACGCCCACGGCCTGCGCGGCCGCCTGTTCCAGCGCCACGAAAAGATCGATGTCGTAGTTGGAGTGCACCCCCTGCAGCACGGCGGCGATGCGCTCTAAGCCCAGACCGTTGTCAATCATGGGCTTGCCCAGTTTCTCAAAGGTGCCGTCGGCCTTGCGGTTGTACTGCATGAACACGATGTTCCAGATCTCGATGAAGCGATCCCCGTCCTCCTCGGGGGAGCCGGGCGGGCCGCCCTGCACGTCGGGGCCGTGATCGTAGAACACCTCCGAGCAGGGACCGCAGGGGCCGGTATCGCCCATCTGCCAGAAGTTGTCGGAGTTGTACAGACCGCCCTTGTTGTCGCCGATGCGCACGATCTTCTCCTCGGGCAGACCGATGACCTCGTGCCAGATGCGGTAGGCCTCATCGTCCTTGTCATAGACCGTGACCATCAGCGCCTCTTTGGGCAGGCCGTAACCTTCGGTAAGCAGCGTCCAGGCAAAGGTGATGGCTTCTTTTTTGAAGTAATCCCCGAAGCTGAAGTTGCCCAGCATCTCAAAGAAGGTGTGGTGACGGGCGGTATAACCCACATTGTCCAGATCGTTCTGCTTGCCGCCGGCGCGCACGCATTTCTGTGCCGTGGCCGCGCGCAGATACTCGCGCTTCTCCTTGCCCAAGTAGATGTCCTTGAACTGGTTCATGCCGGCGTTGGTAAAGAGCAAGGTGGGATCGTTGCGCGGCACCAGCGAGGAGGAACGCACGATGGTGTGCCCGCGATCGTGAAAGAACTTCAAAAAGGTGTCGCGGATCTGATCGGTGGTCATGTACATAGTAAAAAAACCCTGAAAACAAAAAAATCCTGCGCTGATTATACTCCCTTGCCGGGAGCTGTTCGCGCAGGATCTGCCTTTACCTGGGGGGAAGCCTCTGCCTCTAATTAAAGCAGCAGCCCCGGGGTCCTGGGTCTTAGAGGAGCGCCTTATCAGTGCTCGGAGACCACGCTAAAGCGCTTGCCGATGAATTTACCGGCTTTAAGCTCATCGACCAGGGCCAGGGCATAGTCGGCGTAGGAGACATAGCTCTCGCCTTTTTGGTTGAGGATGAGCTCCTCCCCGCCCAAGGTATATTGCCCGGTACGCGGCCCTTCGGGATCAAAGAGCCCGGCGGGGCTTAAAAAGGTCCACTTTACGTCCGTGCGCGCGCGCAGATAGTCAAGCTCCTTGACCTGCGCGGTGGCGGTGGGCAGATACTGCTGCGGGAAATCGGGGGTCTGATAGACCTGCAGGGTATGCTCTTTGTTGACATACAAAGAGCCGGCCCCGCCTACGACCAGAAGACGGGTGTTGCTGCCTGAGAGCGCGTCGCACAAGAGCGCGGCGTATTTGCTGTGCAAAGGCAGCGTCTCCTCGCTCCAGGTGCCAAAGCAGTTGATGACCGCATCAAAACCTATGAGGTCGGCTCGCGTCAGGTCGGCGATGTCCTTTTGCAGCACCGCGATGCCGCCCACGTCCTTGAGCTTGGCGGGATTTCTGACTAGGGCCGTCACTTCATGCCCCTGCTTTAAGGCCTCGTCCAGTACCGCCCGCCCGGCCTTGCCCGTGGCGCCGATAATTGCAACTTTCATAATTCACCTCGCTGAGTTAGCCTGAATACCTCCGGTTAAGCTCCCGTCATGGGGGGCTTTAACCACCCTTTGAGCATCATTATAGTTAGATGTCGAACAATATGCAAGTGTTTTTGTGTTTAAATTTAATTTGTTTGGAAACATAATGTTACTGCCAAAGCGCTAAACCGGTTATACCGGAGGAATGCACCGGGCCACCGCAACCGGCAGGCCCCTTGTCTGGCAGCACCTCTTCCATATCATCATACCGGCGCTCTCCCCTATTCTGACCTCAACTTTGGCAGGTATGACAGCCACAAACCTGTTTGCCTGTGCCGTTGCGTCACATCACAATCTTCCAAACTCCCGCTTTGCTCTCCCGCAAGAAATTCGGGTCAATGAATTTTCTTGTGGTAGGTGCAGGTTAGAGCTACACCGTTACTGAACGTCACCTTGATAAAAAGGGGGCGCCTTGTATAATCGCATCAACTAAAAAATAATCAACAAGGAACCCCTATGAGCGATTATACACA
>JAFUGP010000029.1 GCA_017469335.1 Succinivibrio sp.
ATGTGCTGTTCCTCACCCTTTCCTATTTACCACATTTTACCACATATCCGAACTAGAGTCAACGGGCATAAATAAAGCCCAATCAAGGGCTTAAATTGAAGAACCCCCTAATTTAGGGGGTCCTTGGGTCCAAACTCGGGTATGAGCAGCGCTGAGCGGCGGCCGCTTTAACGCAGGATATGAGCGGATCAAACAAAGTGACGGATCTTGAAGGACACTCTCTGACAAAGGAGATGACAGGACGTTCGGCCGGAAAAGGCCTTCTGGAGAATTGGTGGAGATAACCGGAGTCGAACCGGCCACCTGTTGCATGCGAAGCAACCGCTCTACCAGCTGAGCTATATCCCCACGCATTTACTGGAGCAGGCGACGGGAATCGAACCCGCGTTAACAGCTTGGGAAGCTGCAGTTCTACCATTGAACTACGCCTGCAAGGCAGTGGCATTATACACCACATTGCCGGTATGGCAAGCGCAAATTTCAGGGTGCCGCCTGCCGGTACACTGAGGGGGCGACACTTCGGTCTAAACCTCCAGCTTGCGCTTGAGGTACTGGATGCTGTCAGTAATGGTGTTGGCGTCGGTGGCTGTGGAGGCCGAGGTCACACACTTAAGGCCGTTAAAGTTGCCGCCTAACATCTCGCCGTAGGCCGTAAGCGGCAGCACCTGCCCTTGGATCTTAAGTCCGCTGGCCTTAAGCTCGCGTGTGATGGCGGCGGTAAACTCCGCCCCGGCGGTGTAAACCGCTTCAATGTCCCCCCGTTTTTCCAGCACCCGGCGCGTGATCTCGCCGTAGGCGCTGGAGATAAGGTCCAAAGCCTCGCTCTCCGAGCGGTTGGTCTTCACCAGAGCATCCTCAAAATCGCTTATCACCTTGGGATTGGCCGAGCCTAAATTGTCCGAGGCGGCAAAGGCTATCTCGTAGCTGTCAAAATGGGAGCTGATCTCGGCGGCCACCCGGGAGATCTCAGCCATGCGGCTGTGCTCATCGCTGATGAGTTCTAAGTGATGCACGCTGACCACGAGCACGTTGTCCACGAGTTTGAGCATCTCCATCTGCGCGGCGATGAGCGGGTTGATGCCGCCCACCACACCGAAGATGCGGTGCTGCCGCATGCCGCCTTCGGCGGTACTGTCACCGGAGAGGCGCATGATCTTGCGCGCGAGCGTGGCGGTGAAGGGCCCGGGATCCACGGCCAGACACTTGATGCCCGAGGCGATGACGGCATCGGCAATCAGCGTGACCTCCTCCTGGGAGGTGCAGTCCATCACCAGTGCCCTTGCCCCGCCGGCGGCCAGCTCGCGGATACGCGAGGCCAAATAGATCGGTCCCTTTAAGTATTCCTTAAGGTGCAGTGCTTCGGCCTGGTAATGGAATTTCTCGGTGAAGAGATCGGCCACTCTGCCGCTCTCGGCCACGCGCGGATCTTCCAGGCCCGCCAGCGATTTGGACACCGGGCGGCCGTGCACCAGCATATAACCGCCCACGTTGCTGCGCCCCAAGGCGGGGAAGGCCGGCACCACCACCGCCACGCGGTCGGGATCACCCAAGGCGTCAAGCATGGCCTGGGTTTCGGCACAGGTGTTGCCGCGCATGGAGGGATCGATGCGCTTGGCATAGACCTGCACCCCGGGGCTGCGCAGCAGCCTGGTGGCCGAAAACACCAGCTGATAGCTCTGCTCGGGGGTTAGACGCCTGCTGTTGGTGGAGTAGACCAGACAGTCAAATTTGGCCACGGCGGGCTCTTTTAAAGCCTGACTGCCCATGAGAGCACAGACCTTGCAGTGATTTTTCTCCAGCAGCGCCCCCACGGCGCTGCCCCCGGTCAGCTCATCGGCTATCACAATGCACTGTATCATAGTGTTTACGTACTCTCCTGGTACCCGCTCTCAGAGTCGCGGTGTTGAGGATCTTGCTCTCAGCCTAAGGTGGCAATCCGGGCACGGGTTCTGAGCAGAGCCGAGGGCACCACCGAGAGCTCGTCGACTCCCAGCTGCACCAGCCTGGGCAGATAGCGCTCATCGGCGGCCATCTCCCCGCACACCCCGGCCCAGATCCCACACTGATGGGCGTTTTTGACCGTCAGTTCCACCAAGCGCAGCACGGCGCGCAGATCGCCTTCAAAATAACCGCCCAAGGCGCCGTTCTGACGGTCGGCGGCCAGCGTGAACTGGGTTAAGTCATTGGTGCCGATGCTGAAAAAATCCACCTGCGGGGCGAACAGATCGCTTAAAAGAGCCGCCGAGGGTGTCTCCACCATGATGCCGAACTCGATGTGGTCAGCTATCTTGACGTTGTGGCGGCGCAAGGAGGCGCGCACCTCCGCGCAGATTTTCTTGATGCGCTTGAGTTCCTCGGGCACACTGATCATGGGCAGCATGATGGCGAGCTTGCCGTAAACCGAGGCGCGGTACAGTGCCCTGAGTTGCGTCTTAAAGAGTGCGGGGCGCTCCAGGCACAGCCTTACGGCCCTAAGTCCCATGGCGGGGTTGTCCTCGTGCTTGAGCATGAAATAGTCGGGTGTCTTGTCCGCGCCGATGTCCAGGGTGCGGATAATGACTTTTTTGCCCTCCATGCCGGATAACAGATCGCGGTAAATCTCAAACTGCCGCTCCTCGGTGGGGTAGTCCTGCTCGCACAAAAAGAGATATTCGCTGCGAAACAGCCCGATGCCTTCGGCATCGGCGGCGCGTACCAGCTCGAGATCGCCCAGCGAGCCGGCGTTGGCGTAGAGGGCTATTTTGCGCCCGCTGCGCGTTAAGGTGGGGCGGCCGCGGAAATCCTCTAAGTGGGCGTTCTGGGCATCGGCGGTGAGTTTGCGCTCGCGGTAGTCGCGCCTTTCGGTGGGCAGCGGGTCAATGATGACCTCACCGCTGAGGCCGTCGATGATGGCCTCATGGTTTTCCAGCTCGGGGATGAGTTTGTCGCCCAAGCAGATCACCGCGGGGATCCCCATGGCCCGGGCGAAGATCACGGTGTGGGAGCGCTCTGAGCCCCCCGAGGTGAGAATGCCGCTGATATTGGCCGGATCAAGCTGCACGGTCTCGCTGGGGGCGAGATCGTCGGTGGCGATGAGCAGCGGTCCTTTTTTGCCGTGCAGCGGAGAGCTCTTGTGCTTGAGACTTCCCGCGTGCATCATGAGGATCTCGGTTAAGCGGCGGGAGATGTCAATCACGTCGGCGGCGCGGCCCTGCATGTAGTCGCTGTCGGAGTTGATGAACTGCTGCTCAAAACGCTTGCCCACGATGTCCACGGCGTATTCGGCGTTGACCTTCTGGGTGCGTATCATCAGATTGATGGCCTGTACGTAATCAGGATCATCGAGCATCATCTGATGGATCTGAAAGATGGCGGCATTCTGCTCGCCTAATTTTTCCAACGAGGCTTCGTAGAGTGCGCCTAACTGCGTGATGGCATGCTGCCTGGCACGCTCTAAGCGTTCGCACTCCTGATCGGGGTTTTTGATTTGATATTTGCGCGGGGTGCGGGGCTTGTGCCTAAGAAAGCAGATACGCCCGAAGGCAATGCCCCGGCTGGCGCCAGTGCCTTTTAAGTGACGGGAATCCTCGGTGGCTGCTGGACAGGGCATGATGGTGATCCTCAGGTAGCGCACTCCAGTATCCGCGGCCAGAAACTGCGTCAGATGGGGGCGCAGCCAGCACGGGGTACAAGGGAAATTCTACCTTAGGGGGGACCTGCCTAACTGTGAGCTTGGGTGAGGATCTGCGCTCAGAGCGATTGTCTGTGCATGGGCCTTAACTCTGCCGCAGGGGCGGTGTCAGATGTGGAGATAGTGGGTCGTGAAGTGCATCGTAAATGGTGGTAGCATGGGCACTGAGCTAATTGCAGTGGCTGAGCTAATTGCAGTGGCACAGATTGGCACTGCCGGTATCTGAAGGTACGGGGCTTTCTTTGCAAAGAAGCGGTGAACAGTGCAGGAGAGCTTGGGCCTCACCAAAGGAGGAAATTGATGTTGAGAAAAACTGTGACCATGCTGGCGGCTGCGCTGACCTGCATGCTACTTTTGTGTTCCTGTTCCAATACCGGCGTGGCCGTTTCAGGCGGCAGCGGACAACAGAGCGCGGTGGCTGTGGGCGGGACTATTTTCTCTTTTTAGGCAGGTACGGGCATTCTCGCTTGAGTCAGAAACAGGCTGTGATTCCCCTAATCCCCGGGAAATAAATATGTAACAATACTACCACAACTGTATGGCACAAAGCTTGCTAGATCAAGTGAGTGAGAGGTTGGATATCGGCAATCCCAGGATAGCGGTCAAATCCTTCTGGCAGCGGGTCAGGCTGTC
>JAFUGP010000030.1 GCA_017469335.1 Succinivibrio sp.
GTCTCAAGCCCTGTAAGGCGCAAACCGCGTAGTAATGCGGGTTGCAGATATTTTTGCAAGATTTTAAAGAGCGATACTGTTGTTAAAACAGCATGTTGGCATCAATTTAGGCCCGAAAACCTAGTGGGAAAGTAAAGATGGTATCCTCACGGTGACAAGCGATGTTTTTTCATGAGTATCGCACATTTGTCGTTTAGGTGTTCAAGCACGGCTCAACTGCTGCTGCGGACCTTTTGCCATGAGTGCAGGCTCATCGCCGCTGCCGGGCGCGCTTTTTTAAGTCGGAATTATCCTCCCGGACCTGCCAAAAGATCTGCTTATTACCCTTGCTCTGCCTTACTTACGGTCTTGGTACGTGTGAATTTAAGCACTGTGCCGGCGATATTGAGTTAAGCGGTCAGTAAATCGTTCGATGTTTTTTAGGATAATCATACTCTTCAATCCTTGTTGTAGAAGCTGAAAAGACGACAGGTACTCAACCGGTAGCAGGGTTTTGCAGAGGATGGCAAATCTTCAGAAGTGAGGGCTATTGAGTTATGATGTGTCAGGGTTTTGTCAGATCTTTTAGGCCTCCTGACCTTGATAAACCGCCGGGGTGGATTATACTTTTAACATAGAGCCATTAAAATGAAAAACGATAATAATAACAAAGAGCTGACAGACTCTGAGTTGACAGGTCAGCAGGATGATGAAGCGAAATTAGCAGAGGCACGTAAGCTAGGCCTTGATAAAGAATTTGACAACATCAAAATCACGTCCAATTTCGCGTTTCAGTTGGTGTTTTATGACGCAGATCTGTGCAAGAGACTGCTTGAAGAGGCTTTGGGGATATCGATTGACCGCATTGAAGTCCCTGAAGCAGAGAAAACAATTCTTGCTGATATCGATACTAAGCAAGTACGGTTTGACATCTACGTCAAGGACAGTTCAGACAATGCCTATGACATAAAGATGCAGGTAATCGGGTCCGGTTTCAAACTCGATGAGTTTATGAGGCGGATCCGCGCATATCTTTCCGTGATGGATACCTTCGAGATAAAGAGGGGAGCGAAATACCGCGATTTGAAGAAGAGCTGCGTGATATTCTTTGTCACTGATGACCCGTTCGGTTTGGACTATAAACGCTATGATCTTGATTTGGTTTTGAGGCAGAACCCGAAGATTGTGAACCCAGACGACACTAAAAGGGTTATTTTCAATTGCCAGGGCCACAAAGGCGAAGTGTCGGAAGATATCCAGAATTTTCTCGACTATATGAAATCCGGAACTGTTGAAGGTGACTTTGTAAGCTCGGTTGATAAGCGGCTCAATGCTGTCAGACGGAACAAGAATTGGAGGAAAACCTATATGTTCTATGCTTTGGAAAAAAAACTGGATGCCGGCGAAAATTTCAGGGCCGGTCAAGCCCAGGGTAAGGCCGAGGGTGTAGCAGAGGGAGAAAACAAACTTGTTCGTCTTCTGGAGGCAATGGTTAAGAAAGGGAAAAATGCCGCTGAGATTATCGCCGAAAAATCAAAATCAAATAATCTCTCTGCCCTGTATAAGGAATATGGGATCGAATGAGTCTTGGTGCGAAATGACTTCGAGATTTCGCGTTCCCTTATGACCCCTGACAATGCCGTCTGATGACAGGTGGAGGTTATATGTTCTGTGCCTTGGAAAAAAAACTGGACGCCGGCGAAAATTTCAGGGCCGGTCAAGCCCAGGGTAAGGCCGAGGGTAAGGCCGAGGGTAAGGCCGAGGGTGTAGCAGAGGGAGAAAACAAACTTGTTCGTCTTCTGGAGGCAATGGTTAAGAAAGGGAAAAATGCCGCTGAGATTATTGTCGAAAAATCAAAATCAAATAATCTCTCAGCCCTGTATAAGGAATATGGGATCGAATGAGTCTTGGTGCAAAAGGACTTCGAGATTTCGCGTTCCCTTATGCCCCCTGACAATGCCGTCTGATGACAGGTGGAGGTTGTATGTGCTGTGCCTTGAAAAAAACTGGATGCCGACGAAAATTTCATGGCCGTCAAGCCAAAGGGCGAAGTGCAGAGCCAAAGGAGAAGACAGCCTTATGCGTCTTCAGGCGGTTCTGGTAAAGGGCAGAAAAGATCCGGCCGATGTTTTTATCGAAAACTTTAAGACCCGATAACCTCTCAGCGCTATAAAGATTAAAAAATTGAACTGTAACGACATTTGTTGGGAGACAAGTCACAGAAGACGGCCTGATGGCCGCCTTCTCATGTGTGCCCGGAGGGCGTTAACTATGGGTTGAAAGGCCCCCACCCCGATCGCTGGCGGCAAGGGTTAGTGAACTCCAAGGTGAGCGCGGCAATGCCCAGACGAAAGATGGAGCCGGCAACTCTCGGACTTACGGACAAAAACAATTTAGGGACATGATCTATCCTGTTGTTTGTATGGGGAGTTCGTCAAAGATTGACACAAGGAAAAAAATTGACCCACGAAGTGAGCATACCTTGTACTCTGATTTCTGAGATCAGAGAAATTATGAATACGGCAAGGCATAATGTGGCCAGACAGGTCAACCACGATCAACTGCTTGCATATTGGAACATCGGACGGTTAATTGTGGCCTACGAGCAGGGAAACAATCTGCGTGCCGACTACGGCAAAGAGACCATAAAGCAATTATCGGTTACTTTGTCGCGCGAATTCGGTAAAGGTTTTTCACGCTCAAATCTGCAAAATATGCGCTCATTTTACGTGTACTACCCAAAATGCCAGACACTGTCTGGCAAATTGACCTGGTCTCATTATTGTGAGCTACTGGTGATCTCTGATCCTGAACGCCGCAGTTTTTATGAAAAAGAATGTGAGCGTTCGGGGTGGTCGATTAGGGAGTTGAAACGACAGATTTCCACCTCGCTCTTTGAGCGGCTGCTCTTGTCCGAAGGTAAAGCAAATAAAGAAAAAGTCCTTGAACTTGCGACTAAAGGACAGGAAATATTGTCACCTGAGGATATAGTCAAAGAGCCTTACGTTTTTGAGTTTTTGGGGATCCCTGAAGGTAAGCCGGTTCTTGAGTCTGATTTGGAAAAGGCCCTGGTCAGGCAGATTGAGAATTTTCTGTTGGAACTGGGGCGCGGCTTTATGTTCGTGGGTACACAACAGAGGGTCACGCTCAACAATACGCATTATTTCGTCGACATGGTGTTCTATAACAAAGAACTTCATGCCTATGTATTGATTGAACTCAAAACAGTGAAACTGATGCCGGAGGCAGTAGGGCAACTTAACATGTACCTCAATTACTACGCTGCCGAGGTTAACGAGCCGGGTGACAACCCGCCTATCGGGATCATACTGTGCACCGATAAGGATAATGTAAGCGCGGAATACGCCTTGGGAGGGTTGTCAAACAAGATCTTTGCCTCCACCTACACCTATGTTATTCCCAACAAGGAAAAACTGATTGCACAGGTAAAGGAAGTGCTTGAACACTTCAAAGATGCCCCGCTAAAAGCACAGTCATGAGCTTTCAGCTTGCTCCCGGTGCCGCAGGGAACGGGTGTGGCGCCGCTTCAGAACTCTTAGACCAAACTCTTTGCCATGTAGATCACATCGTCCATGGGGTTGTCACAGTAGGGGGCGCACTCGACAAAACCGTGCCGGTGGTAAAGGCTGATGGCAGCCTTAAGTGGTCTGACGGTGTCGAGCACCATCTCGCGGTACCCGGCTTCCCGGGCGTGAGCGAGGATGGCGGTGATCAACGCCTCACCGATGTTTTGGTGGCGAAAGTCAGGCCGCACATACAGCCTTTTCATCTCACAGCGCTCTGTGCTGTGCCGGTGGTAGGCCACCATACCCAGCACCCGATCCTCTGTGTCTACCGCCACCAGGAGTTCACCTGCGGGGGCCGTATATTTCAAGCGCGGATCGGCTAACTCCGCGTCGATATCCTGAAAACTGAGATCGCGGTTAAGGCGCTGCAGGTACTCCAAGAGCAACTCTTTTACCTGAGGCAGGTAGGGTACGCCGTCGGTGATGATCATAAAGTGCGCTCCATGCAGGAACAGGCTCAGAGGCGCCCCGGTGCGTTGCCACCATCTTAGTTGCCGTGTACCTGCGCACACCGTCAGGAGCCTGTCTGTCAGGAGGGGTGGTGCCTCTTAGCGATGCGCCATTTTTGCACAAAAATACTGCGTTTTCAATCAATAGAGTGAGGAAACAGAAAAATTGCCCGCACACGTTGAACTTTACCGGGCCACTGCGGTCAAAGAGGTGTGAGCAAACTTCATATTTAAAATCCCTTCACCCGGACCGCCTCAGACGATCCGGGTTAGTTTTTTTCGGGCTTTGCTTTGCCGCCTCGGCCAAGCCTCAGCCCAGCTTAAGTTCAATCCTCAGCTGCTGCTGCCGGCGCTTTTAAAGAGCGTAACCGAGCCCCTGAATACCTCGCCTTGCCAGGCGAGATCCGAGAGTGCACCAGAGCCTGACTGTGCCGTCGCAATCCGCGTCCTTAGGTTGCTCAAGACACCGGATCTTGGACGGATCTGCAACTGCCCTGGGGCCGAACGCGGTAGTTGGTCATCCTCTCAGGGTAAGGATCATGCTATGATTTGCCCCGGGTTGGCCCCCTGGATGGGCAAAAAAGAGGCGCAGGACGATCGCGACAGGGAGCATGTCTGTCTTCAGGCAGGGACTGCCCCTGAGCCTGAGGTTTTCTCTCAGGTAAGCTGCTTCGGTAAAAGAGCTGATTTAGCAGGAGTTTGCATGATAAGCCCACAGCTTGATAACATCGTCAAGGCCGTTGAGCCTTGCTATGTCACCCCCGATGAACAGGCTTTGCTCTATAAGGGGGACTGTCTTGAGCTGCTTGATCGGCTGCCGCGCGGTTGCGCTCAGCTTATCTTCGCCGATCCGCCTTATTTTTTGAGCAACGGCGGCATCACCTGCCAGTCCGGTACCATGGTCTCGGTCAACAAAGGGGAATGGGATCGGCTCCCTGAGGGTTTTGCCGATACTCATGAGTTTAACCGCGCCTGGATCAGGGCCTGCCGGGGCGTACTTGCCGAGACGGGCACGCTGTGGGTGAGCGGCACGCTGCACAACATCTATTCCATCGGCATGGCGTTGCAGCAGGAGGGCTTTGCCCTGATCAACAACATCACCTGGGAGAAGAGCAATCCGCCGCCTAATCTGGCCTGCCGCTGCTTCACGCACAGCACCGAGACCGTGCTGTGGGCTCGCAAGCAGGAACAGCACCGCTATACCTTCAACTACCAGCTGATGAAGGAGTTAAACGGCGGCAAGCAGCAAAAGGATGTGTGGCGCGGTCCCCTGACACCTCCCTCGGAGAAGTCCTTCGGGCGTCATCCCACCCAGAAGCCGCTGTACCTGCTGGAGACCATCATCAAGGCCTCCAGCAATCCCCAAGATGTGGTGCTCGATCCCTTCAGCGGCTCTTCGACCACCGGGGTGGCGGCGCTCAAGTTAGGCCGGCAGTTTGTGGGCATTGAGGGCAACGAACTGTTTATCGGTCTATCCAGGAGCCGCCTGCGTACTGCCAGCATCAGCGCCACTCACAGCGGGGTGCAGAGCGATAACGAAGCCGCGCCTGCGGCGCCTAAAAAACGCCGCGGTCGTCCGCGCCGGACCTACGAGGGTACGGTGGACTTGTTCGCCTCCTTAAGCTGAACCCTCTCCTCTCAAGTTTGCGCTTGGATTTTCAGGCCGGGAAGCCTTGAGGGAGGCAGGGTGAAACCAAGGTAAGCTCCGGCCAATTTAAGGTCAGGCCGGGGGCAGCAGCTTTTTGCCGCTGCCTTTTTAAGCTCGTTTACTGCTGCGTCTGCCCGCACCTGCCTTGACATAGCAGCTCTTGCCCTGAAAGACCAGGGCATAGCGTAAGATGGGGCTGTAGCCTTCCTCCTTGAGGGCAGTCGTGTACTTTTGCTTTTCAATCTGCCCCAAGGCCTCAGTCTGCAAGGTGGCGATACGCTTGGGACCGTCGTCTGCCTGGGCTCTTTTAAGTTCCAGCACCACGGCAGTACTGCCCTGCTTTAAGATAATGTCAGAGTAACCCTTGCCGTTCTCCTGGTTAGAAGCAAGTTTGGAGGGCTCAACTACTGGTGTAAGAGCGCCCAAGATAAAGCCGTGATAGAAGGCCTCATAGCGGTTGTCGCGGAGACTTACGTAGTTTATGAGCAAATCCTCCACGCTGTGTTGTACCTTGTCAGCATCACCTGAAAGGAGCGCGTCAACAAGTGCCTGTGCTCCGGCCAC
>JAFUGP010000031.1 GCA_017469335.1 Succinivibrio sp.
GGGACCCGCCAGACCAGGCCCAGGCGGTAGCACAGCCCGCTCCGGCAAGGCCGGGGGTGGGGGTACCGGCAAAAAGAGTGTGCAAAAATCGAGCCAGCCCTAAGAAAGTTTTGTTACCACATAATACAATGGGGAGTTAGGGTAAACCCTATGGAAAACAACGTGATCACCCAGAAATTCAACTTCAACTCCCGGCATCTTTATGCTACTTCCTACCAGCTGCCGGAGAATGCCGATCCTCAGAAGGTACAGCAGCTCTCCGATTACATCGCCACCTTGCGCACCGAGGAGAATCTCAACGTTGAGGGGCTGGACAAGTACGAGAAAATCTACCGCGCCATGCAGGAGCTCAAAGACGATGTCTGGATCGATTTTGGGGAGTGCGAAGACGGTGAGGTCTTCGTGGCGCAGGCCAGGCAGCTCTACCCCAAGTGGCACATACGCCTGTACGATCCCACCGGCTATTTTCTGCAGTTTACCTTTGCACTGCCAAACAAAGACCCCAAGGACGGCCCTCCTTCGGTATATACCAACACCCTCATCAAAGTCTTCCTCTCTACGGTGGACCATCACCACCGCGAGATCTACCTGGGGCTGCTCCATCACTGTGCCGAGCACTTCAAGCGCGGTTTCATGGCCAAATTCGCCTTGAGACCGCGCTCTGACACCATCTGTATCTGGCTGACGCGCGAGGACTTTTTCGCGCTGGAGCCCTATGTCACAGAGCATGAGGACGAGTTTGTCACCCCGCTGCATTTTGTACCCTACCGCGGCAAAATGGGGATCAGCCGTGACGTGTACCTGCCGGGCTCCTATAACATGGTGATCTCCGATATGCTCTTTAAGTATCTAAAGGCCCTGCCTCCTGAGGCGCCGGTTTCAATCAATGATCTGTATGATGGCTATGTACGGGAATTGTTCACCATCAAGAAGGGGGAGACGCGACCTGAAACCCACTCTTTCATGCAGACCGTGATAACTGTCCTCGACAGCGCCGATCTCTTAGTAGGCGTGGGCTCGCTTACCGACGATCACGAGTTTTTGCAAAGCGAAACTGTAGGCTGGCAAATTCTCGACAAGGCCTCTGATTGGGACAGGGTAAAGGAGAGGGCGCAGTACGAATACCAAAAGGACTCGGCAGATGAACATGAATGGTGCTGGATCCGCCCCAAATGAGCAGGAACGCTTCGCAACTCAGGGCGCGGCCGCTGCATAAAGCTGAAGATCGCCGGTCATCACGGGCAGCGGCCTGCATTAATTCCGGGCTGAGAGCGCGTTCGCGAGCAAAACAAGGTAAGATAAAGCCCTTACTCATCACAAATTCAGGGCCTCAGAGCAAATAATTCGTCTTCAGATCACGCAATTAACAGAATTTATGCAGTTTTTTTTGGCATTTTGGAAGTTTTTGAAATATAATCAAGGCAGTCCCGCTTCTAGGCGGATTTTCGACGGCAGTTTTAATGCTGCGGCCTGCGTTCTAACGTTTAAATAAGTTGACTACAACCAGAGAGTATCCGCTATGGCACTGACCCGCGCCGAGATCGCTGAGAGATTGATTATCAAGCTGAACATCCCCAAGGCTACGGCCCAGGAGTTTGTCGATAAGTTCTTTGAGACCATCGCCGCCACTCTGGAGCGCGGTGAGGTCGTGAAGCTCACCGGCTTTGGCAACTTTGAGCTTAAACAGAAAAATGCCCGTCCGGGACGTAATCCCAAGACCGGTCAGGAAGTGACCATTACCCCGCGTCGTGTGACTACCTTCAAGGCAGGACAGAAACTGCGCAACCGCATCGACTCGCGCGAATAATCTGCCGAGCCTCACTCTCGGTACTCCCACCTGGCCCCGTTAAGTCGGGGCTTTGTTGTTTACGGGACTTACCCTGCTGCCCTTTTTGACCGCTTACCCTTTGTTATACTGGTAATTTAACTAACGACGCCTAGGCGTAAGTAAATTCGCCAGGACGGGGAGATGTCGGCGATTGCTGTCGGGCAGACCCAGGTGTATAAGAGGCTTGCGCCGGAAAGTACAATAACATTAAGGCGCTGCCTAAGTGCTTTAAGGCAGCGCCCGGTTGGTGATCAGATAAGCAGGATACCGGCCTTACGGCACTGCTCTTTCATATCCTCGGGCCAGATACTGGCCTGGATCTCCCCTACGTGAGCCTTGTGCAGCATGATCATGCACACACGGCTCTGTCCGATGCCGCCGCCCACACTCAAGGGCAGCTCACCTTTGAGCAGACGCTGATGAAAGTAGAGCTGCTCACGCTCCAGCTTGCCTTCCAGCTCCAGCTGACGGTGCAGCGAGGTTGGATCCACGCGGATACCCATGGAGGAGAGCTCGACCGAGCGCTCCAGTACCGGATACCAGATCAGCAGATCACCGTTGAGACCTAAGCGTCCGTCCTCACCGGGCGTGGACCAGTCATCATAATCAGGCGCCCGGCCGTCATGCTTGTTCCCGTCGGAGAGCTTGCCGCCGATTCCGATAATGAACACAGCGCCGTATTCCTTGCAGATCGCGTTCTCACGCTCATGCGGGGTCAGATCGGGATAACGGTCCAACAGTTCCTGGGCATGGATAAAGTGCACTTCCTCCGGCAGGAAGGGCTTGAGGCTGTCAAAGAACTCGCAGGTCAAAAACTCCGTGCGCTTTAAGGTAGCGTAAATGCGCCGGACCACCGACTTTAAGAAGGCGGTAGTACGTTGCTCTTTGGTGATCACCGCCTCCCAGTCCCATTGATCGACATACAAGGAGTGCAGATTGTCCAACTCCTCATCGGCGCGGATGGCGTTCATGTCGGTGTAGATGCCGTACCCCGGCTGCAGGCCGTTCTCCTGCAGCGCCAGTCTCTTCCATTTGGCCAGAGAGTGCACCACCTCAGCCTTGGCATCGCCCAAGTCCTTGACCGGGAAAGTAACGGCCCGTTCCACGCCGTTGAGATCATCGTTGATACCCAGACCGCGCAACACGAACAGCGGAGCGGTCAGACGGCGCAGCCTCAGCTCGGAGGATAAGGAGAGCTGAAAGGCATCCTTGACGAACTTGATGCCGTGCTCGGTCTGACGCACGTCCAGGGGATTGTGATAAGAAGCGGGAATAATAAGTTTGCCCATATAAAAATCCTTAGAAGTTATAACCGCCGTGAAGGCAGTGGCAGTTGACTATGAACTAAGCTGGAGAAATTATAGATCCACCGGGCAGGAACAAGCAGGCTGCCCCATGTTGGAGCATGAAAATTACCCGCACCGACATCCTGAAGGCTCACTGCGGCTGGGCAGCGCCGCTGCGGGCCTGGGCCCAGCGCTCATCTAACTTTTGCAGCGCCGCAGTGAAATTTTTGGCCCTAAGGAGCGCTTGCAGATAACCGCCCTGATAGAAATCTATTTTGGCGCGACGGCTTACGGCCGAAAAGTGCTCGGAAAATTCCGGGGTCTCCAACAGCTGCGGGCTATAGCTTAGGTATTCCGTCAATTGCGGCAGGGTGGCTGCCCTGCTCTTTAAGGTGGGAATAAAGCCGCGGCTGTCTCCTTCCAAATGTTCCAGCAAAAACTTTAAAAAGGCCTTGGCTGTCTCCTGATTGTGCGAGCGACAACTTACCGCGTAAGCCCAGTCATGCCACAGCTGTCCGCGCAGAGATGCCCCATCCTCCCCGGGTACCGGCATAAACCCCAAATCCTCTGGGTGGGCGCTGCGTGAGAGCAGCTCCGGCAGGGCCCAGCTGCCCAAATAGAGCATGCCGGCATCACCGCGCAGCAGATCTTTTTGCGAGCTCTCATAGCAATTGGCGCTGAGATCCTGCTCCACCAGTTTGCCTGTGACCAGCTTATGCATGACCTCGAGTGCGCGGTGGACGGGAGTAGGTCCCGAAAATGGCTTGTTTTCATTGAGCATGCGCTCATAGAGCTGCGTGCTGCCCGAGAGCACCAAAGGATATTTGTCCCATTGCTGCAAGGGCCAGCGGGCGCCGGCGTTTAAATACATGGGGGTAAGGCCCTGCCCCTTGATCTTCTTTAGCGCCTCCAGCCACTGCGACGCGCTCTGCAACGGCACCTTAACTTTGGCCTGCTGCAGCACCTTTTTGTTGTAAATGAGCCCTTCGGCGGTAACCCCCACACTGATGCCGTAGTTAAGCCCCTGATGGGACCAGCGCTCGTAAAAGTAGAGTTGCTCAGGACCGTAGAGTGCGTTTAACGGGGCATAATAATTGCCGTATTCGCTTTTTTTTACTGAAGGCAGGATCAGCAGCAGATCGCCGTAATCCCCGCTCTCCATGAGGGGACGTACCCCGGCGGCATAGTCGGAGAAGGCGATAACCTTGACGGCCGTGACCTTGGGATAGAGCTTTTTGAACTGCGCCTCCAATTTAGTGAAGGTGCCGTCCGCCACCAAATCGGCTCGGTTGGTATAAAAAGTGATGGAGCCCTGAACCTTGGCCAGTTCCACCCCACCCACAGCAGTAGGCGGTGTGGCAGTCTTGACTGCCGCAGCCTTGACCTTAGGCTTTACCACCGGCACGGATTCCAAGGCGCGGACGGCATCTTCCTGGGAGGCATTGGGTCTGGCCGCACTTTGCGCCGGGGCGGTCCGCGTCCCCGCTCCCCGGGCCTCAGCGGGCACAAGCGCGGTGAGAGTGATGACGGCAACTACAGTTAAAAGGCGCGAGAACATAGAACATCTCATGATGCCGCCTATTTTAGATGATCGCCGCGCTCACGTCATCTGTCAGAACAGGTCCTGTTCGGAGTTAGGGAAGTGAGATTCTTTGTTGTAATACGGCCACGGTTTTGATGACATGGTCGAATTATGACGGAGAGGTAACTGACGCAGGGCTATCTTGAGTGCAGTGCTTAAAACTTGGGCTCAAGAACAAAGCACAGCTTACCTTCGTATCTGGCAGGCACTTTAGTTGTAACGATTTCTGTCAAAGCTTACGGCTAACACCCTCTTAACTAAAATGACCTTGGGCAAGATAATCAGCGCAATTACTTTTATTTGAACTTGATCCAACCCTGCATGACAGCAACCGGCCAACCTAAGATCAGCAAAAAACACTACGCACATTATGATGGCCACAATACCCATCTAAAATTCCTCCGCAAGACGATGAAGTTCACCTAAACCGTACCGGGTACTGGACTGACGGCCACAGTGCTTATTATGGATGCGATGATTGCTCACTCTGCAGCCCAATACCCCTTTTGCCAAAGCCCATTCACTATTCTGCAATTTTACACACCTGGGAGTTTGTTTGGGGCGCGCTGAATGCTAGGTACTCTCCTTCCGACCTGCACACTACAGTCTAACACGGCTCTCCCATTAGCAATGAATAGACCATAGTCTCGGGGGATATTTTGTTGTTGGCACCTTGTGCAGTGACATTTACAGTGACATTTACAGTGACATTTACAGTGACATTTACAGTGACATTTACAGTGACATCTGCAACATCACTGATTTTTAAAAATCCTGCCTAATCTTGAGGCTGGATTAGTTAAAACTGACTCTTGCGCCCCATATCCACCACCTCCCTTCCAACTCAGACTAACCCGTTTTTGTCGCATCTTTCATCATTTATGTGACTTACATCACAGAAAATGAGGCGGGGGGGGTAAAATAGTTTTTGTTTTTCAATAAGTTACGACAACAAATTTTATGTTATCAATCAGTCGGTTACTGCAGTTGCCCCAACAGGTACAGTCACTCTCCCGCACCATAAGCGGCGCTGATTTCCTGGCCATCAACAGTTATCAGTACTGGCGGCAGCGTACCCCAATTGTGTCTTTTGACCCGGTGACGGAGATTTACGATCGGGTACCGCTGCGGCCCTTTAACTATATGCAGAACTGGCCCTGGGTGTTTTGCTATGAGTCCCTGCGTTATCTCCTCAAGGATGAGAGCGCGGAGTTTCTGCTCTCGCCGCGCCGCGATCCTCAGGCCAATCTCTACTATCTATGGGGTTCCGGACGGGGACCGGCGCAGGAGATCTTCTCGCGCGCCATGCTGCGCAACATGCCGGTGTATTTCTTCGAGGAGCCCTTTTTAAGCTGCATCTGTCCGCCCTCTTACTTTGACCTGATCCCCGATCACCGCTTTTTGCACTGCCTGGGTCTCATCGTGGATGATCGTGCGGTCTACTATGACTGCTACTACCAGTCCCGTCTGGAGCTCATGCTCAACGATCCCAACTTCCGCCTTACAGAGGAACAATTGGAGCGCTCGCGCCGCTGCATCGACTATCTGGTAGGGAACCGTCTTTCCAAGTACAATCACCAGCCCTTGGAGCTGCCCAAGTCCCTGGCGAGCATCTTAGAGCAAGGCCATGGTCGCAGACGCATTTTGATAGTCGATCAGCACAAGGCAGATCTCAGTATCTACAAGGGCGGCATTCACGACGCCACCTATCAGACCATGCTCGATGAGGTGCTTGAAGAACACCCGGATGATCAGATCCTGCTTAAGATCCACCCCGACCAGTTAAGCGGCAAATACCAGGGCTGCTTTGCCAATATAGATACCTCGCGTCTGACCATCCTGGATATGGCGGTCAATCCCTATACCCTGCTTGAGCACGTTGATGAGGTTTACACCGGGACCTCGCAGCTGGGCTTTGAAGCGGCTTTAGCCGGTAAAAAAGTGATGTGCTACGGTCTGCCCTTCTACGCAGGCTGGGGCTTTACCGAGGATCGCCTGCCCAGCACCACGCGCACTGTCCGCCGCTCCTTAGAGGAAGTGTTCTTCTGCGCCTATGTGCTCTACACCAATTACGTCGATCCCCAAAACCGCTGCCGCTGCTCCCTGGAGCGGGCCATGGAATATCTGGTGGAGTTGCGCTCAGAGTACTTCGACAGCCTGACGGACAGTACGCTCCAATGAATAGCGCTTAACAAATAGTCAGTTCTGAAAACCATCGCGTTAATAAAAATAACTTTCCTGCCCTAAGGCACTTGTTGACCGTCTTGCACCTAACAGTCTATGAATGTTCTGAAAATAAGCCGCAAAAAACGTCATGAACTGCTCAATTTGCCGCAGAGAGTTCAAACCCTCACGGAGAGGTTGCGACTGCAGCAGGCGCGCAGCGATCTACTTGCACTGAACTCCTATCTGGACCAACGTAAGAGCAACCATCCTAAGTCATTTGATCCGGTGGCGGAGCTCTTTGAGCAAGAGCTGCTACGGCCGTATAACTACTTTGGCCTTTACCCCGATTATCCCATACAAACTTTTGCTCATCTTAAGTACCTGTTGCGTGATAAAAAGTGCAAATTCATCGACACCGCCGAGCGCGAAGTCCTGCCTAACCTCTTCTACATATGGGGCTATCGGGGCCCGGCGCAGGACATCCTGTCGCGCGCCCTGATGCGGGATCTGCCGGTCTACTTCTTTGAAGATCCCTTCCTGCGCTCAGTGTGTCCCTCGGTGTTAAGAGACCAAACTCCGGATCTGCGTTTTATTCAGAGCATCGGCATGACGGTCGACGATTGTGGCTGTTATTTCGACTGTTTCCATCATTCCCGTCTGGAAATGATGCTCAATGATCCACGGTTCGACCTCAGCAAAGAAGAGCTCTCCAGGGCCCGCAACTGCATAACGACCCTGGTGCAAAACCGCCTTTCCAAGTACAACCATCAGCCGCTGGAATTGCCCGAGCAGATCAAACGCCAACTCGATGGTTGTCACAAAAAAAGCGTGCTAATAGTTGACCAGAGGAAAGGCGACATGAGCATTTACCGCGGCGGCATCCACGATGAAACCTACCGGCAGATTATCACCGATGCCCTGCGTGAAAATCCGGAGTCTGACATTTTCTTAAAGGCGCATCCCGACATGCTAAGCGGTAAGTTCTCCGGCTGCTTTAACGGTACTGAGCTCACCCGTCTGCACCTGATCGATTGTGCCGTCAATCCTTACGCGCTATTAGAACAGGTTGATCTGGTTTATACCGGCACCTCCCAGATGGGCTTTGAGGCCCTGCTCGCCGGCAAAAAAGTGATCTGCTATGGCCTGCCCTTCTATGCCGGTTGGGGGCTTACCGAGGATCGCCTGTGCAGTACCTACCGCACCCGCCGCCGCAGCTTGGAGGAGGTGTTTTACTGTGCCTATATTGCCTACTCTCATTACGTCGATCCCATAAACCGTTGCCGCTGCTCTTTGGAGCGTACCATGGATTATCTGTTGGAATTGCGTGAAGAATTTTTTGCACTGCGGGGTGTTAGAACCGATGGTTTTTGAGTCCTTCAAGTACCAAGGTATAGACCACATCTCAAGGAGATTGAGTCATGAATGATTGCACCCTGCAAAACTACATTGAGCTGCATGCCCAGGACAGCGGTTACGGCAGTAGCGGTGTGCATTTTCTCGATGAGTGCTGTCTCTTTATAAACAGCCTTAAACCACGTACGGTGCTTGACTACGGCTGCGGCAAAGGCGCGCTCATACGGCGACTCTCTCACATTTATCCTGATATTGAATTTATCTTCTACGATCCCGCGATCCCCGGGTACAGCCAACTGCTCATTGACAAGTGCGATTTAATTATTTGCACCGACGTCCTAGAGCACATTCCCCAAACTGAACTTCCTGCCACTTTAGAGCGTATGGCAGGACTGTCGGAGAACTGTTTTCTGGTACTGCATCACTACGCTGCCGGGCAATTACTGCCCGATGGCACGAACGCTCACTGCACCATCAAACCGCCATGTTGGTACCACCAACTGCTGCTGAACTTCTTTGATGTGGTCTCACCTCTGCCGGCCCGTTCGGCTCTTAACTCTGCCGTTATCACTTTCAGAGTCAATCCTCAGGTGATAAAACAGTATCTAAAGCTATGCGACCAACTTCCCGTCTTCGATCTTCCTCCCTCGCCGCGCCTCAAAAGTCCGCCCCTGCTCAGTGAATTTCCCTTTATCCAGACTGAGGAAGATCTGCTCGTAGCACCTCACGCCCTGCCCACTGCCTTGACTTCTTATTTTTACGGACAATTGCAAAACAACCTGGATGCGAGCACCGAGGCGGCACCGCATATCGACCACTCAGCAAGCTTAAAAAAAGACCAGCTCAAATCTTTTGCCCTTAACTTGCGCAACGGACTGTACCGCCGCATGAGCTGGTTTCAAGCAGAGCAGTCATACGCTGAGCTGACTGATTTTTATCAAACGGCCATGAGGCGCGAGAGATTAGCCAACAGAACCATGCTCTTTGAAAACTACGTGCGTTTTCTCTTCAATCACGGCGATCTGAGCGGCAAGCTAGACCAGGTATTCAATGAGTTCGCCGCTGAGATGCCTCATTGGAATTCCTATACGGTTCTGCTGAAAATTTCTCATCAACTCTTCAAAGCCACCCTTACACAGGAACCTGAGGGGAGAGCACTATTACAAAGCGAAGCCTGTCGTCTGCTTTATTTTTACCTTGACCGCTACGGCGAGCATGACCTGCACCTCATACCCACGGTGGCCAACTTTGTCAGAGAGCGTGGTTTACTCAACTCATCAACCAAGGTGGAGCAATCCTCTGTGCTGTGGCAGCGTCTTAATAAAAACATCCCAGAGCTTTTGGCGAACTTAAGTGATAAGTCGGTGGCGTTAGTTGGCAATGGTCCCCAGGAATTGGGGCGGCACTCCGGCGCTGAGATTGATGCACATGACTGCGTGATCCGCATGAATAACTATCAGCTCAATGATAAGTTCCAGGCTGATTACGGTAACAAGGTCAACATCTGGGCAACCTGCGCCCCCATTCCTGAAGATTTGTCCTTAAAAGGCAACTTTGAAGCGGTAGTGCTGATGACTCACTGCTATTCTTACAGCATTTTTTCTCTGCTTAAGACTCTTGAACATCTGCCTGTCGATCTGCCCATTTATGTGTTGGATTTAAACCGCCTAATTCCCTTCATCCATCAGCAGACCGGAATTTACACGCCCAGCAATGGCTTAAGTCTCATATGCTGCCTTCTCAATCATCTGCAGGGCTTTAATGTGCAGGATTGCTTTGGATTCTCTTTCAAAGAAAAAGCCTCCCCTACTGCAGAGCGCACGACCTCCCATTACTTTGACCGGATTGAGGCGCTCTGTCCTCACGATTACTGTTTGGAGCGAATTGCCTTAAATACCAAAATTTTTATTTGATATTCAAGTAAACTACGGACAAGCACCATGAGCGACAGCGGCTATGACCGAGACATAATCCTGCGTGAGGTTAACCGCCTGATGCAGACTAATCTGAGCACTTATTCCATCCATCAACAGAGCTTTCCCAGCTTCAAAAACCTGCATCAAGGAAAGAAGGTAGCGGTGGTGGCCTGTGGTCCCTCCCTCAAAAACTACCGGCCTCTGAGTGACACAATACACATAGGTGTCAACGCCGCCTTCAAAAACGAACTCATAAACTTTGACTATCTGTTTTTACAGGACTTTTCAGGCAAAACGCCGGACTATATCGAAGATCTGATCAGCTACCGCCCCGATAAGTGCGTCAAGTTCTTCGGACTGACCAATGAATGGACCCAGAATCCCAACCGGGTGGTTCCCGAGAGTATAGCCGTCAGGGCGCATGCCTTGAGGTACCGCACCGACTGGGCTCATATCAAAGGATTCAGGCCAAAGTTCGCTTACGACCTGTCTGCCATGCCGCTGTGCTGTCATGGCAGTATTGTCTTCCCTGCCTTGCAGTTTGCTTTATGGACCAATCCCGCGGAAATTTACCTGGTGGGCTGCGATTGCAGCAATGAGGGATATTTCTACGATGAAAAATCTCAAAATTTTCTGATTGTCGACGAAGTGATCGCAGCCTATCGTGAGTTTAAGGTATTTGCCTCAGTATATTACCCCGAAACCAGAATCGTCTCAGTTAATCCCCAAGGCCTTAAGGGGATCTTTGAAGATTTTAACCAGGAGTAACCAGTGGCATTTTTCTCCGGAACCAAATCTTCCCCGTTACAGCCCGTGCCAGATTCACACTTGGAAAGCCAGTTGCTTGGGACGGAAGTTAAGCTCATCTCCTTTGATGTGTTCGAGACCCTGATAGCGCGTACAGTGGCCAAACCATTTGGTGTTTTCTCGCTAATGCAAAACGTGCTGCTCTCAGAGACCCGCTACGTTGAACTGCCACCATTTTTAAGCCGGAATTTTGCCTCCCTAAGACGCGGCGCCTACAGCTACGTAAAAGGAAATCTGGCCAGGCGACATATTCGTTATGACCCTACGCTGGAGGAAGTTTACGCCTATCTGGCTGATTGTTATACCCTCACGAAAGAACAGCAAAATGATTTGATTGCCCTGGAGCTCAAGGTTGAACGCGCATGTGTGGTCGGCTGCCCCGGGCGTCTGGATCTGATTGAACGCCTTATCAGAGAAGGCAAACGAGTGGTGCTCATCTCTGACATGTACCTATCTGCCTCCCAGATAAGAGAACTGTTTAGGGCCGCCGGCGCAGTATTCCTGACAAGCCTACCTTTGTACGTGTCCTGTGAGGTCGGCGCAGTTAAGGGCAAAGTCAGAGACAAAAGCGGCCAGGAGCGCTGGGGAGCGCTCTATGAATATGTGCATAGCAAAGAACAAATACCCTACCAGCAATGGTGGCACCTTGGTAACTCGACTCAGGTTGATGTGCGCTCCCCTTCGCTGTTGGGGATTAAAACAATCTGGCTCAAATATCCTGAGCTTACTCCAGGTGAACAATACTTGCTTGACAGCTATACAGGGTGTCGGCTGCAACTTGTCACCGGCTTTTCAATCACCTCCCGCTGGCTCAATAGCTGTGCTTACGACCAATCCTGTGACTCTTATATCCTCGGCTCGACTCTGGCGGCCCCCGTACTCTATGATTATGTCGCCTATGTAGTGGACGATGCCCTGAGCCAAGGTCTTGAGGATCTTTACTTCGTCTCCCGCGATGGTTTTGTTTTAAAAGAGATTGCCTCCGCGATAATTCTCAACCAAAAACTTGCGCTACGCGCCCATTACCTCTACGGCTCACGACAGGCCTGGCGTGTGCCCACATCCGCCACACTAAAAGAATTCCTGCTGTACCTGCTCAGCAAGGCAACAGCAAAACGCGACTTCAAGGAGGCATTCCTTAAGTTATGCGGGGAGCGTTTTTCGTCGGCAACCTGCTTGTTGCTTAAAAACTGGCTTCAAACGCAGGCGTTGCCATCTGCGCCTTCGCTACGGGAACTGCATAACCTGGCTGAACAGTTGGTGCAACAACCCAAGCTTTGCAAGGCTGTATTGGACGAGTACGTCACTCAACAAGAAGCACTGTGTGGCTACCTGAGTGGCACCATCGATTTAGGCCGTCGTTTTGCTCTTGTCGAGACCAGCGGAACCGGCTTCACTCAATTGTTCTTACAGGACATTTTTACATCAATCTTAAAAGTAAGCCCTCCACCTTGCTACTACTTGTCTCTCTCACCAGGCAAAGACACCTATTTTGACCTGTCAAAAACCCTAATCCGCCCTTATCTGAACCTGGGAAGTGATCTGGTAATTGAGGTGTTATGCCGGGCCCCACATGGCAGGGTGACCGGATACGCTAAAGGTGAAGACGGTCATTGGTATCCTAAACTTGAGAACAGTGAGCAGGTTGAGGCGGCTCTGAAAAAATGGGGTTTTGACGATTATCTGCAAGGTATCAAGGACTATGCGACCATGCGCGCGGCTAAGACTTCTCAGAACACCTTGCTCAATTCCTTTGAGCTATCAGTTAAAACTTACCACCGCTATATGGACTACCTTACCCGTTTTGTAGAAGACGACCCGAAATTGTGCAGAACACTGGGCAGCATCCCCTATTCGGTGGAGGAAATCTCAGAGCGGCCTACCGAAACCTTTGCCAAGCCCATGACGCTTGGCTTATTGTTAAAGTGCCTGTTGTTGCGTCGGAGCGGACCTCCCTTACCGGGACGGGTATGCCGTCCGATATCGGAGGTGAACTACCCCCTGTGGAAAGTCCTGTTCTTTTTTAGGCGTCTTCACTGGCACAAATAGACACCGCGCAGCTCACCGCTCTCAATTGCGTGAAACAGACCCAAGTTCCAAACCAAAAACGCGTTTACCATAGGGGGTTGGCACAGTCCCATGCACTGTCAGCACCTGGGTAAAAGTCCTTGTTTTCTTGTCCTGCAGGTACCGGCAGTCACCCCCTGGCGATAAGAGCGCCCAGCGCAGAAACATTAACTTTCGTTTTATTTGTTTAACATACAGTTGAGCTTAGCAGAGCGTCCATTACAACATGAATATGCAAGAGCAGATAACCGCCCGGCTTACCGAGATTGAGACCACCGAGCACGTCAAGATCCTGTTGGCCGTGGAATCCGGCAGCCGGGCCTGGGGCTTTGCCTCCCCGGACAGCGACTATGACGTCAGGTTCATCTATCTGCGGCGGCTGGATGATTATCTGCATCTTGAGCCTGTGCGTGACGTGTTGGAATACCCCATCAGCGATCTGCTGGACTTCAGCGGCTGGGATCTGCAAAAGGCCCTCAAATTGCTCGGCAAATCCAATCAGGTGGTGATGGAGTGGCTCAACTCCCCCATCATCTACCGGGACAGCTCACAGGCAGATGAGTTAAGAGCGCTTGCCTCAGACTGTTTTGCGCTTAAAAAGGCCCTGTACCACTACCTGGCCACCGCTGAAAACAACAACCGGGAATTTTTGCAAAAAGAACAGGTCAAACTCAAGAAGTATTTCTATGTGATCCGCCCTCTGCTCGCCTGCAGATGGATCTTAGAGCGTCACAGCACCCCTCCCATGCTGTTCTCCACGTTGGTGGAACACTGCCTGCCCGCCCCGCTCAAAGAGAGTGTCGATAAGCTTTTGGATCTCAAGTTGCACAATCCCGAGCTCAAGTTCATACCCAAGGTAGGCGTACTGAACGAATTTATCGAGAAGAGCCTTTCCGAACTCAAAGCCACGCTCGCCACCCTGGGCAAAGATCCTGCCACTAAGTGGGCGGCGCTTGACAGTTACTTTATCAAGACAGTCAAGGAGAGCGACAGTTGAGGGCACGGTATGGACGGATGAGAGCTGCCCGCCACGGTGTCGCGCTCTGCGACAGCCAACCGGGCACCGCAGCAATCTCTTTTAGATGCGAGGTAACATGAACCCCACACACCGCAAACTCCTGTGCCCCTCCATGATGTGCGCCAACTACGGGCATTTGGCCGCCGAGGTGCGCGCTCTGGATGATGCCGGAGCCGATATCTTTCACTGCGACATCATGGACGGCAGTTTCGTGCCCAACTTCACCATGGGCGTGATGGACGTCAAGACCATCCGCCGCTATACCGACAAGCCGCTGGACTGCCACCTCATGGTGGAAAATCCGCTGGAGAAAGTGCAGTGGTTTATCGAGGCAGGCGCCAACATCATCTACATCCACCCCGAGGCCGAGCGCTATGTGGTTAAGACCCTGGCCAAAATCAGAGAGCTGCACGCCTGCGCCGGCATCGCCGTCAACCCCGATACCAGCGTGGCCAGCATCAGCGAGATCTTAAATCTCTGCGACTACGTGCTGGTCATGACCGTAAACCCCGGCTTCGCCGGGCAGGCCTTCATCGACTTTACCGCGCGCAAGATAAAGCAGTTGGTGACCCTCAAGGACGAATACGGGTACAAACTCATGATAGACGGTCACTGCACGCCACAGGTGGTAAAGGAGATGGCCGCCTTGGGCGTGGACGGTTTTGTGTTGGGCACCAGCGGCCTCTTTGGCAAAGGCAGCACCTACCGTGAGCGCCTGGAGGCCCTGCGCCGCGACATTGAGGGGGATTGAGATGAAAGATAAACTCGTGGGGCTCGTGATCCCCAGTGCCGACAATTCCTTTTTCTCCTCTCTGATAACCTATGTGGAGCGTGAGCTGCACGAGCGGGGCTGCCGCTGTATCGTAGCCTGCTCGGCCAATGATGCGACGCAGGAGCGCGAATGCCTGCAGACCCTCTGCTCTTTGCCGGTACAGGGCATTATCTGCGTCAGCGGTCTGTCTGAGCTGCCTGACCATCTAGTCCCAGCAGAGCTGCCCTTGGTATTCGTCGACCGGGTACCGCGCAGCTCCCGTCCCATCCCCTGGGTAGCCAACGATGACGCGCAGGCCATGGAGCAGGCGGTGGGGTTTCTGATTGAGCGCGGTTGTAAGGAGATTTTGCTGCTGCCCGGGTTTACCGCCGAAACGCAGAATCTGCCGCGGGTACAGGGCTACCGCAAGGCCTTAGAAGCCCATAAGCTGCATTATCGTGAGGAGTACGTGCTAAGACGCCCGGGGCTTAAGTCCAGTGAGCTTGAGGCAGGTGAGCTCATTTTGCAGGCCATCAAAAGCGGGGTAAAACCCGAGGCGGTTATTGCCAGCAGCGATCGCTCCGCCTTAGGCGCGGTGCGCGCCCTGCACAGCGTAGGCTATTTTGTGCCCGAGGATGTCAGACTCATCTGCTTTGACCACTCGCCCTACTCTTTGATGTCCTCGCCGCCCTTAACTGCGCTTGACCGCAAAACGGATAAGCTCGCCGCACGCGCCTGCGCCATCTTAAATGAGCTCATGCAGAGCGGACAGACGAGCAGGCCGGAGAACATCATCAACGTGGAGCTGATTCAGCGTGACTCCACCCGCTGAACCTGCTTGACGCTTAATTTGCTGTTATACAGATTAATTAAAGATAACTGAGCACTGTAACCTGAGGGGAGAGTAGAGCAACATGAAACTTGCAATCGGCAATGACCACGTGGCCGTGGAGTTAAAAAAGATTGTGGCCGCGCATTTAAGGGAATTGGGCCATGAGGTCATCGATGTGGGCACCAACTCCACCGAGCGTTTTAATTACCCCATAAGCGGCTATAAGGTGGCAAGACTGGTGGCCGACGGTCAGGCCGAGCTGGGCATCTTAATCTGCGGGACCGGGGTGGGCATTTCCCTGGCCGCCAACAAGGTCTCCGGGATCCGTGCTTGTGTGTGCAGCGAGCCTTATACCGCGAGGCTCTCAAGACAGCACAACAACAGCAATATTCTCGCCTTCGGGGCACGGGTGGTCGGCTCCGAGCTAGCCCTCATGATAGTCGATGAATGGCTCAACGCCACTTACGAGGGCGGCCGCCATCAGACCCGCGTGGACATGATCACCGAGATAGAGCGTACCGGTGAGCTTAAGGTCGCCTTAGAGTCCTGAAAACTATCTTTTGGCTTCAAAGTGAGTTTTGATCTTGCACAGATAGGTAACTTCAAGAAATCTAATGAAATCTATTAATAACACTGCGGGAACACTTTGGTTTAAAATAGAAATTAAGGTTCAATGGATATTTTAGGGGGATCGGGGGGCAAGATCACTACCCCTCGAAAGCGATTTTAGCTAAAAAAACAGGAGGGAGTCTCTGTATAATTCGCAAACAATAAACAAACACGAAAACTCAGAGGACTCCCA
>JAFUGP010000032.1 GCA_017469335.1 Succinivibrio sp.
AGGTAGAGGGAACGAACGCCAAAATAAAGGCAATCCGAAGTACCCGTTATGGTGTCGCCGATGACGAATATTTTTTTCTAATGCTTATGGATGCGTCTAGAAAGTAGCCGTGTTTACACAAAATTATTCACTGACCCAAAAATCTTCAACGGGAGAGCTTATTATGCGCTCTACAACGAGCTTATTTATCGTGGTTTCAGGTAGACGTGAGAGTGGTGGAAACTCGCGAACAGGGAAAAAGGGTGCAAACTGAAGTGGACTTCGTCTGCAACTTAGGCAGCAGCCGCATCTACCTGCAGAGTGCGCTCAATCTGGCCACGCAGGAGAAAGTCCGATTGGAGAGCCGTCCGCTCAAGCACATAGCCGACAGCTTTGAAAAGATCATCGTGGTAGGTGATCGTCACCGTGCCTGGCGAACCGATGACGGCATTTTGGTGGTGGGCGTCGTTGATTCGCTGCTGGAGTGGGAGTGGCTGCGTTTTCTGCGTCCTCTGTGACAGCAAGCGACCAAAAGTGCGATCAACCGGATTATTTGGCCTTGCACGAGCCCTGGATGTAGGGCTTTTTATATCTCAAGCGGAACTAACTGCAGACTGCGCCGGTCAAAAGTCTGGTATCAACGCGACCTGAGAGAGTGACCTCAGGGGGCGCTATAATCAGGCTTAAGGGAAATTGCATCAGGGAGGTCGGCTCAGAATGGTGGCGATCCGGCAGACCCACACTGCCCACTACGATTTTCAAAGCTGGCTGGAGGCCCTGCAGCTGCCGCTGGAGTGGAATGAGCAGCTGCATGCGGCGCATCTTTTGCTCAGCGAGGGCGTCATGCGCCGCTATCATGATCAGCCGCAGGCAGAGCGGCTGCAGCGCAGCGTCCAACTGACCTCGCTCTCCTGCGAAATCGCCGGTATTCTCATTACCCTCAATATGGATCTCACCTCCCTGGTGGTGGCGGTACTGTACCCGGCGCTGGAGTATAACTGCGTCACCATCGATGAGGTGCGCGGGCGCTGCGGCGACAAGCCCGCCGCTCTGCTTGAGAACGTACGCCACATGGAGGCCATCCGCTTCCTGCAGAACCTGCACCGCGGCACTCCTACCGATGTGCAGATAGACAGGGTCAGGCGCATGCTGTTGGCCATGGTCGAGGACGTGCGCGCGGTGGTCATCAAACTTGCCGAGCGTATCGCCGTCATCCGCGCCATCAAAAACGAGAGCGAGGAGCGCCGAGTGCTGGTGGCCCGCGAGATAGCCGACATTTACGCTCCGCTGGCCAACCGTCTGGGCATAGGACAGCTCAAGTGGGAGCTGGAGGATCTCTCCTTTCGCTACCTGCACCCCGATCTGTACAAGCAGATCGCCCTGCAACTGGATGAGCGGCGGGTCGATCGCGAGCAGTACATCCAAAACTTTGTCACAGAGCTCAGAGAGCTGCTCACCCAGGAGGGGATCAAGGCCGAGGTCTACGGCCGGCCCAAGCATATCTACAGCATTTACCGCAAGATGCAGCGCAAGCAGGTGCAGTTCTCCGAGCTCTACGATGTGCGCGCGGTGCGGATCATAGTCGAGCGTATCCAGGACTGCTATGCCGCCCTGGGCGTGGTGCACACCAGATGGCATCATATTCCCTCGGAGTTTGACGACTACATCGCCAATCCCAAGGCCAACGGCTATCAGTCCATTCACACCGTGGTCTACGGGGACGGCGGCAAGGCGGTGGAGATTCAGATCAGAACCGCCTCCATGCACAGCTCCGCCGAGCTGGGCGTGGCGGCTCACTGGAAGTACAAGGAGGGGCAGGGCTTAAGCTCAGGGGTGGAGCAGCGCATCAACTGGCTGCGCAAGCTGCTCTCCTGGCGCGATGACATGGTAGGCTCCGGGGCGCTGTTAGAGGAGTTCCGCACTCAGGTCTTCGAGGATCGGGTCTATGTGTTCACCCCCAAGGGTGAGGTCATCGATCTGCCCACCGGCTCCACACCGTTGGACTTTGCCTATCAGGTGCACACCATGGTGGGGCATCGCTGCATCGGCGCCAAGGTCAACGGGCGCATCGTGCCCTTTACCTATCGCCTCAAGACCGGCGAGCAGGTGGAGATCATCACCCAGAAGAACCCCAATCCCTCGCGCGACTGGCTCAACCCCGACAACGGCTTTTTAAAGACCGCCAAGGCCCGCTCCAAGGTGCAGGCCTTTTTCCGCAAGGTCGATTACGACCGCAACCGCGAGGCAGGTGAGGAAATGGTGGAGCGCGAGTGCTCCCGCCACGGTTTAAACCTAAGCCACGATACGCTTGCCGCGGCGCTGACACCGGCACTTACCCGCTTTAATGTCAGAACCATGTCCGATCTCTACGCCGGGGTTGGCGCGGGCGATGTCAGCGTGGGCGCGGTGCTGGCCGTACTGCGCGAGCATCAGGATACCAGGAGCCGCGAGGAGCGTGAGGATGAGCTCAACGAGCTCATCGCCCACAAGAGCGACAAGGCCGTTGCCACCCGCCGCCAGAGCGCCACCAGCTCGGTGGTGGTGGACAGCGTGGGCAATCTGCTGACCCATCTGGCCCATTGCTGCCGCCCTATCCCCGGCGATGAGATCGCAGGTTTCATCACCCAGGGAGCGGGGGTGTCCATTCACCGCCGCGACTGCCCGCAGTACCGTCACTTAGTCGAGCACAGCCCCGAGCGCGCGGTCAGTGCCGAATGGGGGGCGCATAACACCGGCGGCTACACGGTGACCCTGCGCATCGTAGGCCAGGAGATTTCGGGATTTTTAAAGGACGTGACGGCGGTGCTCTCCGAGGCCAAACTAAATGTGCTGGGTCTGCGCTCGCGTGTGGACCGCCAGGAACAGGTGGCGGTGGTGGACATCGACCTTTTGATCGTTAACGTGCCGGCCTTTAACAAGGCCTTGGCCAGCCTGAACGAACTGCCGGCGGTGCTCTCGGCCAGGCGGGTATAGGCGGGCACACAATCAAGCGTGCTCAAGCCTCAGGTACGGATTTGGCGGCTGAGGTGCGGTTGATGTCATATCTGAGTGTGCCAATTTAAGTTTGAAATATAATGCTGTTTGCACGTAGGTATAAGTCACATATTATTCACATTTATGGTTTACTTTTTGACCTGCATCAATCATAATATAGATGCCCAATAAAATCAGGTTTTAGCCTTTGGTAGAGTAAAAAAGAGAAATAAAATGAGCATAACCAAAAAGTTGTCTGAGCTGCGTGATCTCATTGAACAGAAGTGGTGGGGACTGACATTTGGGGATAATCGCATGTTTCAGTTGGCGATGTGCCGGGAGCCCGAGAAGATTGCCTTGAAGTTGATCAGAGCCGCTTTACCCTGGCCGGTAGATGCCATCCAGGACATAGCCAACGAGAAGGATCTGTTTCAGTTTTTGGATGATAAGGAGTGCCGTCTCGATATTCTGGTAAAGACCTGCGACAGAAATGTCAACGTGGAGATGGAGAGCCGTGAGGCTGACAAATACTACCTGATGCGCAGGCTGCGTGTTTATCAGGCGCAGTCCGACCTGGCCTTGATCAAGCCCGGTTCCAAATACAAAGACATACTGGATCTCTGTCAGGTGGTGATTTCCAGATACCAGCCTTTTGCCGGTGATAACTGGGCGCTGTACCACTTCACTACCTATTGTGAGAGGCTTGCCGCGCAACTTGCCGCCAGCGTAGACGGGGTACACAAGTTCGTTTACAATGCAAAGGGTACCTTGGGGCTTGAGGAGATATCGCCCGACATGCTGGCCTTGTTCAGATATCTAAACGAGAATGCGGTAGGTGACAACCAATTCATTCTGGATATTGACAGGACCGTTGCCGGCATCAAAAAAGACACGGAGCTTAAGAATATGTTTGTTAAGGATACACTTGCCTATAATCAGGATATGTTTGATGCTCGTGCTGAGGGTCACGCCGAGGGCCTTGCTGAGGGCGAGGGCAAACTTGAAAGTCTGATTCAGGCCATGAAAGACGCCGGCAAAACCTTGGAGTTTATTTGCAAGGAAATCGCCGATAAGTCCAAACGTTCGCAGTTATATAAGCAGTATGGGATCGAGGCCTGATCGAATCTCTGTGTTGTGTGTGGTCTGACGCGCAGCGTGGAATTAGACGATATACCTGCTTCTGCCTTGCAATGATTCTTAGACATGACTAACTACGAATTTACGCCCATGGGCGTGTGCTCCAAGCGTATTGAATTTGCCCTGCAAGACGGGCGCATCCATGCTTTGCGCTTTACCGCCGGCTGCCCGGGTAATCTCAAGGCCATCTCCAGGCTCTGTGAGGGACGGGAGGCCCGTGAGATAGCGGACGTTCTGCGCGGCAATCTCTGCCGCAGCAGGGGCACCTCCTGTGCCGATCAGCTGGCTCAGGCCTTGGACGCCGCACTCTCAGGCAAGTTGCCGGAGGCGGAGACACCAAAAGCAGGAGCCGCAGCGGTGAATTTCACCGCGCTGTAGCCTCGGGCATCTGAGTGCTCAGGGGTGTCTGCGGCGGGGAGGGGTTTGAGCAGCCGCGCCGCGACGGCACGGGTAATATTTGCGCCGGTACAGTTTCACTGCCTGTTAATACGGCTATAATTAAGACAATTTTTTGCCTGAAACTGTCTGCGGAGTAGTGCACATGTCCTCCCCTAAGCTTATCTTTGTCACGGGCGGTGTGGTGTCCTCGCTGGGCAAAGGCATCGCGGCCGCCTCGCTGGCGGCGGTGCTCGAGGCCCGCGGTCTTAAGGTCACCATCGTCAAGCTTGATCCCTACATCAACGTTGACCCCGGCACCATGAGTCCCATTCAGCACGGTGAGGTGTTCGTCACCGAGGACGGCGCCGAGACCGATCTGGACTTAGGCCACTACGAACGCTTTATCCACGCCAAGATGTCCAAACGCAACAACTGGACTACCGGGCGCATCTACTCGGACGTGATCCGCAAGGAGCGCCGCGGCGACTATCTGGGCGCCTGCATTCAGGTCATTCCTCATATCACCAACGAGATTAAGAACAAGGTGCTGGAAGGCACCGAGGGCAATGACATCGCCTTAGTGGAAATAGGCGGCACAGTGGGCGACATCGAGTCGTTGCCTTTTTTGGAGGCCATCCGTCAGCTGGCGGTGGACATCGGGCGCGAGAACGCCCTGTTCATGCACCTGACCCTGGTGCCTTATCTGCCCACCTCCGGGGAGATCAAGACCAAACCCACGCAGCACTCGGTCAAGGAGCTGTTGTCCATCGGCATTCAGCCTGACGTGCTGGTGTGCCGCTCGCAGTGCTCCATCCCTTCCAACGAGCGTCATAAGATTGCCATGTTCTGCAACGTGCCCGAGCGTGCGGTGATTTCCCTCAAGGACGTGGACTCCATCTACAAGATCCCGGCGCTGCTCAAGAGTCAGTACCTAGATCAGTTCGTGCTCGATCGCTTCCACCTGACCTGCCCGGAGGCCGATCTCTCCGACTGGGAGCAGGTGCTCTATCAGCAGGCCAATATCCTAGGCGAGGTCACCATCGGCATGGTGGGCAAGTACGTGGAACTGCACGATGCCTACAAGTCGGTCAACGAGGCCTTAAAGCACGGCGGCCTCAAAAACCGTCTTACGGTCAATATCCGTTACATCGACTCTGAAGATCTCGAAGTGCGCGGGGAGTCGCTCTTGGAGGGCCTGGACGCCATCCTGGTTCCCGGCGGCTTCGGGCAGCGCGGCATCGAGGGCAAGATCAGCGCCTGCCGTTATGCCCGTGAGCACGGCATTCCCTATCTGGGGATCTGTCTGGGCATGCAGGTGGCCATCATCGAGTACGCCCGCAACGTGGTGGGGCTGGAAAACGCCAACTCCACCGAATTCAACCCCGACACGCCCTATCCGGTCATCGCCCTCATCACCGAGTGGCTTGATGAGGCCGGCGTGGTGGAAAAGCGCAGTGACAAGTCTGACTTAGGCGGCACCATGCGCTTAGGCGGACAGCTGTGCCATTTAAAGCCCGACACTCTGGTGCGCAGTCTTTATGGCCAGGACGAGATCATTGAGCGCCACCGTCATCGTTACGAGGTCAACAATCAGCTGCTGCCCAAACTCGAAGGCGGGGCGCTTAAGGTGGCCGGCATGTCCACGGACAACAAGTTGGTGGAGATCGTGGAGAACAGCGCCCATCCCTGGTTTATCGGGGTGCAGTTCCATCCGGAATTCACCTCCAACCCGCGCCGCGGTCATCCCCTGTTCAGCGGCTTTATCAAAGCCGCCCATGAATATCAGCAAAGGCAGCATGCCTGAGCAGAGGTATAAATTAAATGAAAATAGTGTCCTTGCTGCTGATCTGTGCCCTGGTCTACTTAGGCTATGACACCTATTACGGCCGTAACGGCGTGCGTCAGTATGAGGCGGTGTCAGCCCAGGTGGAAAAGGCCCGCGAGCGCTCGCAGGCTCTGACCTTGCGCAATCAGGCGCTCTCAGATGAGCTCAATGATTTAAGACAGGGCCTCTTGTCCGTGGAGGATCTGGCCCGCGAGGATCTGGGCATGGTGCGCCCCGGCGAGACCTTCTACCGCGTCATCTCAGCTGACAGCACCCTCAAGCCATGAGCGCCGCCGCCACAGCGTCCGCCACTTTGGACGCCATTATCCCGGCCGCCGGCTCGGGCAGCCGTTTAGGCACGGCTCTGCCCAAACAGTACCTGCCCTTAGGCGGACGCAGCATGCTGCTGCGCAGTATCGAGGCTTTGCAGAGTATCAGGGAGCTTGGACGCATCATCGTGGCGCTGCCCCCTGAGGATGCGGAGAGGCTTCACTCTCCCACGGCCCCTGAGCATTTGAAAGCACTGCACGAGGCGGCGTCAGCTGACGTGCGCCTTATCTTCTGCAAAGGTGCGGCCACGCGCATGCAGACCGTGCAGCAGGCCTTGGAGCATTGCCATTCTTCTTATGTGCTGGTGCATGACGCCGCTCGTCCTCTGGTAAGCCGCGGCGAACTGCACCATCTGGTGTTCTGGGCACAGCAGCAGCGCTACAGCTGTGTGCTGCCGGCTCTGCCCTTGTGCGACAGCATCAAGTTCGCGGTGCAGGATCTGGTGGAGCACAGCGTGGATCGCAGCAATCTCTACCGGGCACTTACCCCGCAGCTGTGCCGCACCGAGGAACTTAAGGCGGCCTTAAAGGCGGTCGCCCTGCAGGGTGAGAGCTGTACCGATGAGGCCGAGGCCATGCAGCGCGCAGGTCACAGCGTGGCCCTGATCCCGGGCAGCAGGCTTAATTTCAAAATTACCTATCCCGAGGATTTTCGTCTGGCCGCGGCCATCTTAAAAAGCCGCCTGGGCGAGTACCTGGAAGGGCAGCCCCAGGGGAGCGGTGACGAGGTAAGGAAAGATGGCGGCGCAGCACCCCACGCTCTTGCGGGATTGCGCGTAGGTCATGGCTTTGACGTGCACCGCTTTGGCGGTGACGGGCCGGTTATTTTGGGCGGGGAGCGTCTTGAACACCCGCAGGGACTGATTGCGCACTCCGATGGGGACGTGCTCGCGCATGCCCTGTGCGACGCGCTGTTGGGTGCGGCTTGCCTGGGGGATATCGGTACCCTCTTTCCCGACAGCGATCCCAAGTATGCCGGTGCCGACAGCTTAAAACTGCTCTCCGAGGTAGCCGCGCTGGTAAGAGCTAAAGGCTATGCCATCATCAATGTCGATGCCACCGTCATCGCGCAGGCCCCCAAGATAGCCCCCCATGCCCAGGCCATGCGCCGCAATCTGGCGGCGGCACTGACGCTTGACTTAAGCTGCGTGGGGCTTAAGGCCACCACCACGGAGAAATTGGGCTTTACCGGGCGCGCCGAAGGCATTGCCGTGGAGGCCGTGGCACTGCTGTGCCGGGTGGCGGTGTGAACCTCTTTCATCTGTTCTCCTATCTCTACGAGATCTGCATCAAACTCTCCAAGCACCGCCTGGCGCCGTGGTTTTTGTGCGCGGACAGTTTTGCCGAGTCCTTTTTCTGGCCCATTCCGCCGGATGTGATGCTGGCGCCCATGTGTCTGGCCCGGCCGAACCGGGCGCTGCGCTATGCGCTGGTGACCACCGTAAGCTCGGTACTGGGGGCGGTGTGCGGCTATTATCTGGGGTACTTCATCTACGATCCTTACGTCAAGGATCTCATCGCCTGGGCCGGACAGAGCGCCAACATGGCGGTGGTGCGCGAGTGGTTTACCCTGCGCTACGGAGTGCTCATGGTCTTTGCCGGCGCCTTCACGCCCATTCCCTATAAAATCATCGCCATCACCTGCGGGGTGGTGGCCGCCGAGAGCGTGCAGCTCACCGGCAGTGCCGGACAGCTCAATTTAATCTATTTTGTGTTGGTCTCGCTGTGCGGTCGCGGCCTGAGGTTCTATCTGGAGGCCGGGATCATCAAATTAGGCGGTGAGCGCATGGAGCGGGCCGTGCGCCGCTACATCGACTATTTGGGCTGGCTGTGCGTGGCGCTGATAGTGCTCTATCTGGCCTACAGCCTGCTTGCCTGAGGCTTAAGGCGGCCAGGAGCAGGCCACTCTCTTAGGGTGTTTGATATTAACCTCTTAAAATTTAAGCAGATTCTGACATAAGCTCACCTGTTTGCAGCAAAGGCCGGAGCACAACGGTGCCGGTCAGATGGGGTAATCTTTACCCCCGGCGTCTCTTAAGAAGTCCTGAGGGTGAGTCAAACTGCCGGGGCGCGGGTGAGCGTGAAAGGCAAAATTTCAACAAATTTAAAACCTTATGCGCCAAAACTTGCCATTTGGACGGTGCATTCTGTTAGAATGAACCAAGCCGAGCGCATTCTGAGGCCCGCATACGTGGCGTACTTAAAACTTTGCCCGGCTGTCGCGGAAAATTGGAACTACCTGAGGCCTACCTCCTGATGAAAGTTAAACATGCCATCGCCAAAAGCATCAAAGTGCTCGGGCTGTGCCTGATGACCGGGGCGCTGACCCTGGTCGTGCTGTGGGGCTGTACCACCGAGCGCGGCGGCAGGGGACCGGTGGTGGAGGATGCCCGCTCCCGCAGCAGCGCGGGCGCGAACGTGAAAAAAAGCACGCCTGCGCGCACCCAAAGTGCGGCCAAACTGGTGCAGACACCGGTTGAAGAGGGCTACTACCGGGTAGTGCGCGGAGATACTCTCTTTTCCATCGCCTTTCGTTACGGTCAGGATTACCGTACCCTGGCCGCCCAAAACGGTATCGAGGCCCCCTATAACATCACTGAGGGGCAGCTGCTTAAAGTAGGCAAGAGCGCGCCGAGCTACAGCGCGGTGCGCACCAAGCCCCAGACGGCCGCTCCCGCCGCTGCCTCATCATCCTCCGCTGCGGCCGCTGCCGACAAACGGATCATTCATGTGGTCAAAAAGGGCGAGACCTTAAGCTCGGTGGGCCGTCAGCATAATATCGCGCCGTCATCCATTGTGCGCATCAATAAGCTCAAGGCGCCCTATACCCTGATCCCGGGGCAGATCCTCAATGTCAACCCCGCCGCCGATCAGGCCGCCTACCCGCAACAGGCCGCCGCTGCGCCCGCCGCTGCTTCCGTAAAGCAGAGTGCCGCGCCGGCCGCACCGGACAGTGCGGCGCGGGCCGAGCGCACCGAGCAGGATCTGCTCAAGGCCAAGAGTAACTTACCTGCCGCGTCGGCACCTGCTGCGGCCGCAACGTCGGTCGCTGCTGCAGCGCCTGCCCAGGCCTCCGGGAGCAAGGCGCAGAGCAAAAATGAGAGCAAACCCCAACCTCAAACCCAGGTCCAACCTCAACCTAAGGCCACAGAAAGCGCAGCTGTGAGCGACACTGCGGCGGCTGCGCCCGTGGTGGTGCCGGGCAAGACCCGCAAGGTGGGCGGTGTGCAGTGGATGTGGCCTGCCAAGGGCAAGGTCATCAAGGGCTTCTCCTCGGGCGAGCACGGCAACAAGGGCCTGGATATCTCCGGCAGCCGCGGACAGAACATCCTCTCGGCCGCCGACGGACAGGTGGTGTACGCAGGCAATGCCCTGCGCGGCTACGGCAATCTCATCATCATCAATCACGACAACGAGTATCTGTCGGCCTACGCGCACAACGAGCGGCTCTTAGTCAAAGAAGGTGCCACAGTCAAGCGCGGTCAGGTGGTGGCCACCATGGGCTCGACCGATGCCGACAGCGTAAGATTGCATTTTGAGATCCGCTACCGCGGCAAGTCCATCAATCCCACGGGCTGCCTGCCCAAACAGTAAGCGGTGAGCCGCGCCATGACCGACGCCACTTCAGCAGATCCCTCAAAAAAGGCCCGGGCAGCCGCCCCCGAGCAGGAGGAGCCTCCTGTACCGGACCTGACCGGCAGCGGACTGACCCCTGAGGATCTGTACTTTGCCGAGGACGGCTATTTTCCCCCCGAGGATCCGCTCACCGAGAGCGGGCCTGATCACGCCAAGGATGAGTCTGTTGCGCCGCGCTCCTCAGGCGGCAGCGGGGGAGATCTGCTGACCACCTATTTCAATTCCATCCGTGACTATCCCCTGCTTACCCCGCAGGAGGAGCTTGAAATTGCCAGATTGTGCCGGGAAGGCGACAAGAAGGCCTTTGAGCGCATGGTCACCTCCAATCTGCGGCTGGTGGTGCGCATTGCCCGCGACTACCGCAACCGCGGGGTACCCATGCTCGATCTCATCGAGGAGGGCAATTTGGGGCTTATTCACGCCGTGCGCAAGTTTGACCCCGAGCGCGGCTTTCGCTTCTCCACCTACGCCACCTGGTGGATACGTCAGCGCATCGAGCAGGCCGTGTTATCCCAGGGGCGGCTGGTGCGGCTGCCGGTGCATATCATCAAGGAGATCAACAATCTTTTGAGGGTGCGTCAGGAACTGCAGGGGGGACGGCAGGATCGCAGCGTGTCGGTGGCGGAGATAGCTCAGGCGGCGCGCAAAGATCCCGACTATGTGCGGCAGATGCTCGCCCTCATCGAAAACCTGAGCCCGGTGGACAACTCCGTCAGAAACAACGATGACGACAAGGGCCTGACGCTATTGGACATTCTGCCGGACAACGCGGCGCTCTCCCCGGCCGATGTGGTGGGGCAGGCCGAGCTTGGCACCATCATCGAGCAGTGGTATGAATCCCTAAACGACAAGCAGCGTCAGGTGGTGCTGTACCGTTTCGGCCTCAAGGGCAATGAGATCATCACCCTAGAGGAGTTAGGCGAGAAGGTCAATCTCACCCGCGAGCGGGTGAGGCAGATCCAAAATGAGGTGCTCAAAAGTCTGCGCCGTTTCTTCGAGCACTACGGTGTCACCGAACGTGACAACCCCGAGGGCAGCGAGCTTTAGCCCTCGCCAAGGCGCAGGCCTTAGGTTTATTTCGCAGCGCCCTTGATACTGCCTACCAGAGAGTCGAGCGTGTTCAGGGCCGCCAGCGGCGAGAGGCGGTTTAAGTCCAGGGCAAGCAGCTGCTCTTTGAGCTGCCGCAGCTGCAGCAGCTCGGCACGCTCCCGCGCCTGAGCGCCGTCAGACAGCTCTCCGCTGCCGTCAACTCCGCCCTCTGATGCCCTGTCACGCTGATCCGCTCTCTCCCGGGCAGGGGTGTTGGCAGCCGTGACGCCTTCAGGAGGCAGGCGGCTGCGGGCCTCCTCGATTACCTTACGCGGCAGCCCGGCGATCTGTCCTACCTCCAACGCGTAGGAGTAGGGCTGCGTACCCGGGCAGGCCTCATACAAAAAGGTGATGTGCTCGCCGACGCGGCTTGCCTTAAAACACAGATTCTGCACGCGGGAGCTGTGCTGCGCGAGCTCGGAGATCTCCGGGTAATGGGTGGAGAACAGGGTTAGCGCGCAGTCAGGCGCGCACAGCCTGTGGGCGATGGCGTAGGCCAGAGCCGAGCCCTCGGCGGTGCTGGTGCCGCGTCCCACCTCGTCTAAGAGCAGCAGCGAGCGGGAGGTGGCGTTGTTTAAAATGGCCGCAGCCTCCTCCATCTCCACCATGAAGGTCGAACGTCCCGAGAGCAGATCGTCCGAGGCGCCGATGCGCGTGAAGATGCGGTCGATGTCGCCGATGAGCGCGCTTTTGGCCGGCACGAAACAGCCTGAGCGCGCCATGATGCAGATGAGAGCGGTCTGGCGCATGAAGGTGGATTTGCCGCCCATGTTGGGACCGGTGATGACCAGCATGCGGGTCTTGCCTAAGTTCACGCTGTTGGCCACGAAGGGGCGCTCGGTGATGCTCTCGATGACCGGATGACGGCCCTCCTCAATCTGCACCACGCTCTCGGGCGAGAGCGAGGGGCGGGCATAATGATGCGCCTCGCTTACCTCGGCAAAGGAGCGCAGCACATCGAGTTTGGCCAGCGCCGCGGCGAGGGCGCTTAACTCGGCAAGATAACCTTTGAGGGTGTCCAACAGCGCGGTGAAAAGCTCTTTTTCCAGTTCCAGCGCCCGGGATTTGGCGCTTAGGGCCTTCTCCTCGAGCTCCTTTAATTCGGGGGTGATGTAGCGCTCGCAGTTTTTGAGCGTCTGCCGGCGCTGGTAGTGCGCGGGGATCTTGGCGTCATGGGTGCGCGAGACCTCAATGTAGTAGCCAAACACCGAGTTAAAGCCCACCTTAAGGGAGGGGATGGCGGTGGCCTGACGCTCACGCTCCTCAATGTGGCGCAGTGTCTGCTCCGAGCCGCTCATGAGATCGCGCAGCTCGTCTAACTCACGGTTATACCCGGGGGCAATCACCCCGCCGTCGCGCAGAAAGGTCGAGGGAACCTCTGCCACGGCACGGCGCAGCAGCGGCAGGATCTCCCCGGGCAATTGCAGGGCCTCAGTGAGGCGCTCCAATGGCGGACAGGACGCGCCTTCCAGGGTCTTTATAATCTGAGGCATGAGCTCCAGGGCCTCACGCAGCACGGCGAGATCTTTGGGACGGGAGGTGGACAGGCCGATGCGGGCGCTGATGCGCTCTAAGTCTCCCAAGGAGGCTAACTGCGCCCCCAGTCTTTCGGCGCGCTCCCCGCATAAGGCATCGACGATGTCCAGGCGCTCTTCCACCGCCTGATTGCTGCGCAGGGGCGAGCACAACAGCGTACCCAGCAGTCTGCCTCCCATGGGGGTGCGGGTGCGGTCTAGGTGTTCTGCCAAAGAGCCGCGGCGCTCTCCGCGCAGACTGGTGGTGAGCTCTAAGTTGCGCTGGGCCACCTTGTCGAGCAGTACCACCTGGCTTTGCTCCTCGCGCGAGAGCGTATGCAGGTGCGAGAGCGGCACGTTCTGCGTGGATTTGACATAGGAAAGCAGGGCGCCGGCGGCGATGATGCCCTCGTCCAAATCCTCCAAGTCAAACCCAAACAGGGAATTGGTCTTAAACTGTTCGGTCAGCTGCCGGTAGCAGGTCTTGAGCACAAAATTCCAGGGCGGCAGGGCCTTGCGCGAGGCGATGTCGGCACCTAAGCCCTCCAGATCCTGCTCCTCGCAACAGACCAGCTCGGCGGCGTTGACCCGCTCTAAGTAAAGCGCCGCCTCCGCGCGGCCGGCGGCGGCCGCCACCTTGAAGCTGCCGCTGGAGAGGCTGAGCGCGGCCAGGCCCCAGTAACGTTTGCCGCGGAAGACACAGACAATGGGGTTGTCATGACCCTCGGGGGCGATACCCTCGTCGGTGGCCGTGCCGGGGGTGATGATGCGCGAGACCTTGCGCGTCATGGTCTTCTGCTTGGAGGGCTCTCCTTCCTGCTCGCAGATCACCACCGACTCGCCCATTTTGATGAGGCGGGCCACATAGGTGTCCACGGCATGGAAGGGTACCCCGCACAGGGGGATGGGCTGTCCGCGGTTGGTGCCGCGGCTGGTGAGGGTGAGATCCAGGAGCCGGGCGGCCTTCTGGGCATCCTCGTAGAACATCTCGTAGAAATCACCCAGGCGGTAGAAGACCAGTGTATCGGGGTAGCGCTCCTTGACCTCCAGGTACTGGCGCATCATAGGGGTGGTTTCGTCGTCAATTTTGGGCATGCGCGCTCCTTGTGGGATGAAAAATCAAGGCCCTTGTTCGGCAGGGCTTGATGAGCCCGGATAAGGTACTGTTTGGCCCTGAGTACGCCTTACAGCTTTTTGATCTCATCGGCGCTCAGATGGGTATATTTGACTATGAGATCAAGCGGGGCACCTTTGTCTTTCATTTCCCTGGCCCGCTCTTGAGCTGTCATGGTGCGGTTCCTCTCTCTGATTGCTTCAAGTGTTGCACCATTGTCCCAGTAGGTTCGCAGGGAAAAGAAATACTGCCTCTCCTCCTCAGGTGTAAGAGCTGAGATCCTGGTGGTTTCAAAGAGTTTGGGAAAAATGCCGCAGGACAGCTCAGCCGGGCGTTCATCAAGCATGACCAGGTTCTGCAACACATAGAGCCAGCGTTCAAAATCGTGGCGTAGATCCTCAACCTTCTTTTTAAAATTGGGTACTTCCAGGTAGACCATGTTCAGGTAGTCGACTGTAGTACCAACAGTCTCCTTTAAGGCCATATGTACGGTATGACGCAACTCGTCTTGGTGTCCGCCATCAAAAGCAAATCCCAGCACCCCCACCGCGTAGACCGCCTTGAGTGTATCTGCCAATTTGCCGCGCGGAGCGAAGCGGGTGATGGGGAATGATTCGCAATAATGTTCGAAATCGCGGAAGAAACAGTAGTCACATACCTGCAACTCAACCAATAGGCAGCTGTCATCGCGACATTGACAGTAAATATCTGCTACGGAGGTACGGATGAAACTGCTGCGGCCCAATTCCTCGGGACTGAGAAAGCGAATATCTTCAATGGGTGATACAGGCTCAAGGAAAGTGTTGAGAAAGGAGATGAGAAGATCTTTGTTGCTCTCTGTACCAAAGAGTCTCCTAAAACCAAATCCGGTAAAAGGGTTTACGAACACCCCTGGGACGTATAAAGACATGGTTTAATCTCCTCAGACATCAGGCCAAGACACTAACCCAATCTAGTGGCAACATCTGACACCCAGAAACGGGCAGATCGCAACTGTTAGCAGGTAGGTTTTTGAATGCTTTTTTACAGTTTCTTGATTTCGCCCTCTGACAGGCCGGTGTATTTGCTTATCAACGCAGGTGACATGCCGTATTCTTTCATCCATTTGACGACCTCACGAGCCTTTTGTCCGCTCCCTTCGGTGAGCCCTAAAGCAATTCCTTCGGCACGTCTCTCGCTTAGGTTTTATGGGTGGCATATTCACATCATGCGGTTAGTTGCTCAGCAGATGGCCAGCCATATGGAACGTTTTACGCATCGGTTTCGCTCATAATTTTTTGATCTCATCTTCAGACAGACCGGTTATTTCGGCGATATCCGCGATGGGATAGCCTTTGTCTTTCATTTTTTTTGCATCCTCTCGGGCTTTTTGCTCACTGCCTTTCTCAATACCTTCAGCAAGACCCTCGGCCCGACCCTCGGCCCGACCTTCGGCTCGACCTTCATCTCGGCCTTTTTCCTCAGCGCTCCACAGCTGTGAGTAATTGTCCCTGAGGTTTTTAATTGAGTTCTGATAATCCAGGGCTTCTACCTGGGTAAAGGCGGCAATACGGGCCTGTTCAAAAAGTTTTTGGAAGATTTTTGACGAGAGTGCCGTCGGTCGCTCGGAGAGTCGGGTTAAGTTCTTCAAAACATAAAGCCAGCGGTCATAGTCGGTTTGCAATTCTTCAAGTTTCTTTTTGAACTTGGGCATCTCAAGGAAAATCATGGTGAGTTTGTTGTAGAACACCTGTCCGGTTTCCTGCACGGCAAGTTTAACCGTGCTACGCGGATCATCGGGATGTTCCTCGTCAAAGCTGAAGTTCAATACGCCCACTGCATAGACATCCTTGAGCTCGTAATTCCACGTCTCACCCTTCAGCCCCTGATGAGAGATGGGGAAGGTAGTGTAGTAGACACTGCGGTCCTTGAAAAATTTCTGCGCCGTGCGCTGCATCTCCACTAAAAAACGGCTGCCGTCCTGCGTCTTGCAATAGACATCGTACACTGCCTTGCGGTCTTGCTCGGAGCGTCCTAACTGCTCGTTGTTAAGATAGGTGAGGTCCACAATGGGCGAGGCAGGTTCAATGAGCGCATTTAGAAAAGCAATGAGCAGATCTTTGTTGTACTCAGTGCCAAAAAGCTTTTTAAAGCCAAAATCGGTGAAGGGATTTACAAAAACGCTCGGGGTTAGATCTGACATGATGGTTCCTCTAAGATTACACTTTCATTATAGGTCAGTATGCCGGCAAAGTTAACGGCTCAATGAGACGACAACCGGTCTTTGGACTGACCCTGGACGCTGCTGTGAGGCAGCAGGTCTGAAGCCGTTGTTGCCTGCCGCCATTTCCGTCTGAAGTGGGGCGCATTCTAGCGTAAGAAACCTGGGGTATTGAAGAGCCTGCGCCCTTAATGCGAAATTTTCGCAACAGGCATTCAGGCTCGGCCACAGCCGCCGGGGCTGTATTATAATTTGTGCGTTTTCAGGTCGGGCGTTTTCCCGGAAAGCACCGTAACCTACCCGCTTTTAAGTACGGCCGCTGCGGCCTTAAGTCCCACTGGGACCTAGGTGGGAGAGCGGCACAATGACAGCGTGCCGCCACCTGAGGGCTAAGTCAGGCCGGATCCTGCAGCAACACCTGTAAGTTCAAAAACACGGAGTTCCTATAACTATGGTTGATACCGCAAAAGCCAAGGGCAAGGCGGCCGAGGGCAATCCGCTCGTGGCCAACCTTACCACCGATCCCAAAAAGCAGAAGGCCCTTGAGGCCGCCATGGAGCAAATCGAGCATCAGTTCGGCAAGGGTGCCATCATGCGCCTGGGGCAAAGCGAGCTTACCGACATTGAGGCTATCCCTACCGGCTCTTTGTCCTTGGACATCGCCCTAGGCGTGGGCGGTCTGCCCATGGGGCGCATCATCGAGATCTACGGCCCGGAGTCCTCGGGCAAGACCACGCTGACCTTGGAGCTCATTGCGCAGGCCCAGAAATTGGGCAAGCTCTGCGCCTTCATCGATGCCGAGCACGCTCTGGATCCGGTTTACGCCAAACGTCTGGGCGTGAAGGTTGAGGACATGTTCATCTCGCAGCCTGACACCGGCGAGCAGGCCCTGGAGATCTGCGAGACCCTGGTGCGCTCAGGCGGTATCGATGTCATCATCATCGACTCGGTGGCCGCGCTGGTGCCTAAGGCCGAGATCGAGGGCGAGATGGGCGACAGCCATGTGGGGTTGCAGGCCAGGCTCATGAGTCAGGCCCTGCGCAAACTCACCGGCATCATCAAGCAGGCCAACTGCATGGTGGTGTTCATCAATCAGCTGCGCATGAAGATAGGCGTGATGTTCGGCAACCCCGAGACCACCACCGGCGGCAACGCCCTGAAGTATTACGCCTCGGTGCGTCTGGACATCCGCAAGCAGAATGTCATCAAGGAAAAAGATGAGATCTTAGGCAACGACACCAAGGTCAAGGTGGTGAAGAACAAGGTGGCACCGCCCTTTAAGGTCGCCAACTTCCAGATCCTCTTCAACTACGGCATCGCCAAGAACAGCGAACTTTTAGACTTAGGCTGCACCGCCAAGGTGGTGCAGAAGACCGGTGCCTGGTATGCCTATCAGGGCCAGAAGATAGGTCAGGGCAAGGTCAACGCCATGCGCTTTTTGGACGAGAACCCGCAGCTGGCCGATGAGATTGAAAAGAAGATCCGCGAGTACTTCAAGCAGAACAGCGGCTATGAGTCCACCGCCGAGTTGGGCGCGGCCAATCAGGGCGCCGAAGAGCTGCCCCCTGAAGAGTTTAACGATGAGGATCTGATGACCCCCATTCCCGATGATCTCTAAAGGCCCGCAGTGCCGCAGGAGCGCCGGTATTCTCCGGCTTGCGGCGCTCACAAGGAAAGGCAGCGCACATGCCGTTTAAGCGCCGCAGCCCTGAGACATCCTCCAAAGTAGGCGATCAGGAACCGCAAGAGGTTGAACAGGCCGCCTTTGAGGCGGCCTTGCGTCTGTTGGCCAGACGTGAGTACTCCAAATTTGAGCTCAGGCGCAAGCTGGCGCCGCGCTACGGTTCAAAATGCCTGGAGGGGGTGTTGGAGCGCCTTAAGTCACTTGACCTGCAAAGTGAGGAGCGCTGTGTGAGCATGTGGGTAAACCACATACTCTCCGGCGCCCAGGGTCCTTTAAAGCTGCGCCAGGAACTGTTAAAGCGCGGGCTTGATCCTGCGCTTGCCCAGGAGCTGGTGAGCGCGGAGGATTACGCGCACAGTGCCGCGCAGGCCCTCTCCAAACTCAAAAGCACCTCAAACCCCGCCGATCCCCGTCTGCGCGAGCGCCTTTTGGCCGCGCTGTACCGGCGCGGTTTTACCCGCTCACAGTGCCTTGAGGCGCTCAATGCTCAGGGGATCACTGAGAATGCCGACTCGGATCCGGACTTTGCTGAGTATACCGACGCCGATCCGGATGATGATTTTGGTGCTCTTAGGCAGGAGGAACAGGAAGATTTTTGATGCCACGGCCACTGAGGCTGTCTGCAACGCTCAGCTCTCAGCTTTTTGTTCTCCGCTGCCGCTCTCAGGCCAACTCTCGGTACTCCTGCGGCAGCCCTCGCATTTTCACTTGATGTTCACCTCCCGGTGGTGCGTTTCTTGATCAAGGCGCCAGGCCGCCAGCCGCGCAGCCGCTATGCTTGCCTAAGATAATTCAACCCAACAGGCCTCAGTGCGCACCCGCTCTCTGAGGGACGGGTCTCTTGGTAAAGGAGTGAGTATGAGTGTCAAAGCTCTGGTGCTGGCAGCGCGTGATAACGTCGCCACCTTAACGGCACCGGCCGCCGCAGGTGATAAGGTCACCTGCCTGGGGGAGCGGCAATTGGAAGTCACCTGTCTGCAGGATATACGGATCTGGCATAAGGTAGCCTTGGAGGACCTCTCTGAGGGTGCTTTGGTGTACAAATACGGCGAGGTGATAGGCAAAACGAAGACAGGCATCGCCGCCGGGGGAGTGGTCGATCACGAGAACATCTACAGCATCCCCCGTGATTACGCCTCCGAGCTTACAGGGGGTGCCGCATGAAAGAGTTCTGGGGTTATAAGCGCCCGGAGGGGCGCTGCGGGGTGCGCAATCATGTGCTGATCCTGCCTACCTGCGCCTGCGCCAGCGAGAGCTGCCGGATCGTGGCCTCGCAGCTCAGAGGGGCTGTCAACATCATCTTCAACACCGGCTGCTCGGATGTGGCGGCCAATACCGCACTCTCGCAGCGGGTGCTTACGGGCTTTGCCCTCAATCCCAATGTATTCGGAGTGGTGATCATAGGGTTGGGCTGTGAGACCGTACCCCATCAGCAGCTGCGCGAGAAAATCGCCGCCCAGACCGGCAAGCCGGTGGTTTCTTTTGGCATTCAGGAGCAAGGCGGCACCCTGAAGACCATCGAACAGGCACTCAGGGCCGGACGGGAGCTGTGCGCGCAGGCAGCCTTGCAGCACCGCGAGCTCTGTCCCATCTCGGATCTGCTTTTGGGCATTGAGTGCGGCGGCTCGGATGCCACCTCAGGGCTGGCGGCCAATCCTGCGGTGGGGGAGCTTAGCGATCTGCTCATTGATCTGGGAGCCTCCACCATGATGAGCGAGTCCATCGAATGGATCGGCGCCGAGCATGTGCTGGCCAAGCGCGCCGCCACCGCACAGCTGCACGATGAGATCATCAGGATCTGCCAGCGCTATGAGGAACACCTCAAAGCCGCAGGTCAGGACTGCCGGGCCGGACAGCCCACTCCGGGCAACAAGGCAGGCGGACTGTCCACCATAGATGAGAAAAGCTTAGGCTGCATCAAAAAAGGCGGCACCCGGCCCATCGTGGAGGTTCTTGAGCAGGCCGTGCGCCCCAGCAAACAGGGCGCGGTGGTGATGGATACGGCCGGCTATGACATCTCCTCGGTAACCTCAATGGTGGCCGGCGGCTGCAACGCGGTGATCTTCACCACGGGGCGCGGCACCCCCACGGGCAACGCGCTGGTACCGGTGCTCAAGGTCACGGCCAACGAGCATACCTACTCCTGGATGTCCGACAACCTGGATGTGGACCTAAGCGGCATTATCAGAGGCGAACTCACGGTTAAGGGGGCAGGGGAACTGCTGCTTGAGACCTTAGGCGAGGTGATCAACGGCAGGCAGACCAAGGCCGAGTGCTACGGTTTTTCGGATGTGGCGGTCGATCATGTCTGCCGCTTCGTGTGAGGCAGATGGTGCGTTCGACTCGGCTCTGGCCACGGGGCATGGTAGTGATGAAAGCAGTGATAAAATGCTGAAACTGCTAATCTGGGGAATAGACATAAAATGAGCAGAAAGTCACTGACTGAGCGGGATCTTAAGGCGTTGTGGGGGTTGAATGCAGCCTATTGTCAGTTGTGTGGCTGTAAGATAGTTTCAGTTGATTCGGCAGGAAAAATTGAAATTATCGGTGAGACTGCCCATATCGCCGCTCACAGTCCCGGCGGCAAACGCTACAACGAACTGCCGGAGGGAATGGATCGGGACGGTCCGGATAACCTGATCTTGCTCTGTCCCAACTGTCACCGCAAAGTGGATCAGGATGCCGAGAAATACCCGGCGCAGGAACTGTACCGGCTTAAAAAGGAGCGGCAACAGCTTGTCAGTGAGGCTATCGAAAAAGGACGCAATGAGTTTGCCGACCGCGATCTGATGGCAGCTATTGACGAGATCAGAGTTCAATTGAGTGTGAACGACCGCCGGGAAGATTTGGACTACCGGCCGGACTTCAGCATGATCCCCTCTGCTGAGAAAATGACCAAAAACGATCTCAGCCCGCAAGTGAAAAGAGATCTAATACACGGTCTGGAACGGGGTCGGGATGTCGCAGAGTATTTCCGTAAAAACGGCATTCTCTCCGGGGGGAGGGCTGACGATCTGAAACTGGGTTTTCAGAGGTGTTACCGGCAGCTTAAACAGGCCGGTGTCGGGGGTGATGGTGTGTTTTTTGCCTTGCGCGATTGCGTGGTAAGCAAAGATGCGTCGTATGAGGAAAACGGGCGGCGACAGGCTGCGGCTGAGGCCGTCATTGCCCAGCTGTTTGTGATGTGTGAGCTCTTTGAAAGATGATATTGCCGGATAAATTCATTACGCCCGAGGATTGCCTGCTTGGAGTGGGCGCAGTGCTGCTAGATGCCCTGCGCTCACCCCAGACTGTGTCTCAGTTATGGGAAAGTGTGCGCACCAATACTCATGTGGAGACCTTTGAGCGCTTTACTCTGGGACTTACCCTGCTGCATATCATGGGTGCGGTGGAGTTGCAGCGTGGGATGCTGTATAAGATAGTGCCAAAACGCGTGGAGGAGGCCTGACATGTTGGTCAGTTTAAGCTGCAGTGACAGCAGATTCGCTCCCATTTACTTTAGCCCGGGGCTTAATGTGGTGTTGTCCGAGCGTACAGAGCTGGAAGCGGGAAAGAAAACCGTCAACGGTACGGGCAAGACCACTTTGCTTAAAATCATTGATTTTTGTCTTGGGGCGGAACTTGGCAGATTGGAACTGCCGGCGGAACTTCTGGCAGGTTGGGTGTTTTCACTGGTGATGGAGATCAGGGGCGCACGCCTGAAAGTCAGTAGAACCATAGGAGATTCGGACTACGTGCAACTTGAAGGTGATCTGGAAGGATCCGGTCTGTTGCAGGACGGGGGCGATGCTTCCGCAGAGAGATGCCTCAAAGTCAAAGAGTGGTGCGATTTTCTCGGTCAGGCCCTGTTTGGCTATGACGGCAAAGCCAAAGACAATCCCAAACCTACCTGGAGATCGCTGAGTCGCTTTTTTGTCAGGCGCTCTGATGATGCCTTCTCGGAGAAAAACGGAGCCTTCCGGCCTCTCTCTGAGTTCAAAACCGCGCACATCGAGGTGTTTAACTCCTATCTTTTAGGTCTTAACTGGATGCTCACGGCCAGGCGCAGGTGTCTGCAGGATGAGATCAAGCACATTAAGGAACGACGCAAGCGCATTCAGGAAGACTGGGGCAGTGAAGGCAAACTCAAGGCTGATCTGGCGGTATTCAAAAATAAAATAGCCAGTGAAAGCGAGGCTCTGGCCAATTTCAAGGTGCATCCGCAATATGCCCGGTTGGAGAAAGATGCCGATGATTACACGCTGCGTTTGCATCAAAACGAGAATCGTATCCTTTTTTTGCAGCGCAAACTGGATAATTGCCGCAAGAGCATCAGTCAGGAACTGGCCGAGGCTGATCGTCTTGACGTGGAAAGAATGTACAAGGAGGCGAGGATAGTACTGCCCGATACAGTGAGCAGGAGCATCGCCGATGCCCGGGCGTTTGCCGACGGGGTGGTCAGGTATCGCAGCGATTTTTTGAAAGGAGAGGTAGCCGAGATTGAGCGTGAGCTTGCCAGGTGCAATCAGGAGAACCAAGAGCTCAGAGACAAGCGTGCCGAGCTTGTGGCAGTACTCAAAACCCACGGTGCTCTGGAGGAGTACGCCAAACTAGGCGAGCAGCTTACTGCGCTGCAGCAGCGGCAATCTGAACTGCACAGCCGGGTCACTGAGCTGGAGAAGGCAGCCGGAGAAATCAGGGCTAAAGAGGCAGAGAGCGCCGAGGTAAAGGAAAGGCTGTTGGCCGATGAGCGCAGCAGCCGCGAGTCGGTCGATGTTGCTGTGCAGCTGTTTAATCGGGCCACCGAGGTGCTGTATGAACAGCAGGGTCGGTTGCTGGTCAACCTTGAAGATGACGGGCGCTATACCTTTGACATTGACATCGAGCGTGACGGCAGTGGCGGCATCGGCAAGATGAAAGTGTTCTGCTACGACATCACCAACGTGGAATGCTGGGCTGAGCGCGGCATGATGGACTTTGTGCTGCATGACAGCGCGGTTTTCGAGGGAGTCGATGACAGGCAGATTGCCCATGCGCTGGAGTATGCCGCGCAACGTGGAGAGGACAAGAACTTTCAATATATCTGCTGCATCAATGAAAATTCGGTACCCCGTCAGGATTTCAGAGAAGATTTCAACTTTGAAAGTCACGTCAGGTTGAAACTTTCGGACCGCAGCGTAGAAGGACGTCTGCTCAAGCTCAGTTTCTAGCGCCTGCCAAAGCACTAAGTGGGGGAATTTCTGGGTCAGTGAATAATTTTGTGTAAACACGGCTACTTTCTAGACGCATCCATAAGCATTAGAAAAAAATATTCGTCATCGGCGACACCATAACGGGTACTTCGGATTGCCTTTATTTTGGCGTTCGTTCCCTCTACCTTTC
>JAFUGP010000033.1 GCA_017469335.1 Succinivibrio sp.
AATTGAGCGACATAATATCTTTGGCAGAGACTTTAACTACTGGAGAAACACGCGACATAGAACACCTCGGAGGCAGTATAGGTACTATGTCAGTTATAATAGCATATTATTAGCGTGTAAGTGGGCAATTACTCAGGCCGGAATTTATCGAGGTATTGAGCACGGCTCTTAATTTGGCGCCCTGCTGCAGGACATAGGGTCCCTTAAGCGGTACCACCTGAGAATTGAGCACGAAGTCACCGGTACGCAATGCCTCATAGGCCGAAACCGTGGCATAACCACGAGAGCGGGCATTGTCCGACAGTACCGCACCGCCGGCCTGGCCGGCCTCTCCCCAGTAGGAGGCCGCCGCAGTCGGTGAGTAACCCGGTGTCCCGGCCTCACTCAATGGAGAATTGATGATGCTCTCACGCCTCATTCTCTCCAGCTCGGCCGCACTGGGCCGGGGAGGTTCGGCGGGAGGTGAGGGTGGCGCTTTGACGATCTCGCTTTCACCCTCAAGTTCCTTATTGTCCTCCTCGGCAAAGCGCTGCGCTTTGCGTTGCGCAGTCTGGCGGTCGCACATCAGAGAGTCCATCCGGCACAGCTCCTCATCCGCACTTTCCAGTTCCAGGCGCAGTACTTCACGCTTGCTTAGCAGTTCAGCAAGCGTCGGGGCCTCTTGTTTAGGCTCCTCGACCACCGCCAAGGGCGGCGGCAGAGGAGGCTCGGGCAACTGCACCATGAGCTCGGGCAGAGGAACATCCGCCACGCTCAGTTCCAACTGCGGATCCTCTTTCTTTTCCTCTCGCTCCGGCAGCACCTCACGGGCTAACGCCAGCTGAGCGTCGATATCAGGCGGAGACTGCAACGCTCTGGTCGCGCCGTAAGGAGTACGCCCGGCGTAAACAAAGGCCGTGAGCAAAAGCAGCGTGGTCAGTCCCAGTGCGCCCAGAGCGTAAGCCGGCGTGATGATCCCGCTTTTTAACAGATGGTTGTTACCCTCCATGTGCGTACCTCAGGACTGCGTGCGCTTGATCTCAAGGGTCTGACGGTGGCCGCTTGCGCTGCTCACTGCCACCTGCAGATGTTCCTTGACCCCCTTGATGGCGGCGATGGAGCCGTTCTTGCTGACCGTCAGTTCATAGCCGCCCTTAGGCTTGCCGATCCAGGATCCCTCACCCGGCACCTGCGCCGATTCCACCAGCACCCCTTCATTGTTGAACACCAAGTAGGTGCTGAAACCGTCGTTGTAGACCCTCACGGGCATGGAATCGTTGTTCTCTCCCAAGATCTGGTAGCAGTCATCGAAGTTAAGACCCCGGGCGGCGGGCAGTTTCACCTGCGAGCTGTTGCGACCGTCCTCCTTTTCTGACTCGGAAAAATCAAAGTTCACCAGCGAGAACACCTGCCGGCCCACCGACTTTAAGGTCAGCACATAGTTGCGCCGGTCCGTCTTGATCACCAATGAGGTAAAGGTATCGGTCTCCTTGGGTTTGATCTTCACCAGCTGTCGTGCCTGTGAAGAAGAATTGTCCCTGATGACTTCCCAGCGGATCCGGTCGGAAACGTTATATTCCAGGCAGGATTCCCCCTCCTCCAGTTCGATACTGGTGATATCCATCACCCCGGCCAGCACCGTGGCATTGTCCCGGTAGGGGATGGTGACACGGCCGCCCTGTACCTTAAGCTTGGGCACGTAGTTCTGCGTCTCTTTTTCGTAGAGCTCCAGGTACTGTTTGTCCGACTGATTTAAGTACTCACCGGTAAAAGACTGCTTGACGCTGTTGCGCACCTCATCGGCGTGCGCGGCGCCCATAAGACCTGCGAGGATCACTGATAAGGACAACGCTATTCTCAAGAACAAATTGTTCATAATGGCTCCTGTCTAACATGTTAAAAGAAAAAAGGTTTACTCACCGCTTACCAAACACCGTGGGGACTAAAGCTCCCCTAAGCGGGGCACCCGGGCCTCGCCTAAACACGGGTATTCAGCAAGATTTTTGGGGGTTGAAAGGCTCCCCCGGTCGCCAAATCTTCTGCTACTTACCCTCCTCACCCAACAGCGGGCTTATGACCAAAGATTCCACCATCAGTCCCAGCGGGTTGAGCTTGAGCTGCCGGGCGTCCTTAGAGGGTGAGCTCAGGCTGAAGCTCAGCCGGGCCCGGTAGTTCTCCTCGCGGTTTTTGCGTCCCTGCTGATGGTGCACCTCGGTCCAACTGATTTCATAACTCTCATCGCCCAGGCGCATGACATTGCGGGCCTGAAAACGTACCCATTCATCGTGCTCGTCCGCGTCAAGGCGCTCGCGATAAAAACGCTTTACTTCCTCACAGGGCTCCGAGCCCGGACGCAGATGGGCAAAGACCCGCCGCACTGCCAGCTCCGACAGCTCACGATCGCTTGAAAGCGAGCGCAGATCCTCCACAAACCCCAACACCGCCATGGCCAGTACCTGTTCGGGCAGTTCCACATTGGGATCAAGCTCCCCGCCCTTAAGCACCACCCCCTGCGTGTCGACGCTGACCACATAGGGCACCAGCGTAGTTCGGTTACTCAACTGCACATAGGCAGCCAGTGAGGCAAAGGCCAGGCTCAGCGCTCCCAAGCTGACTAGGTTGTGCAACAGACCGCCGGTTAGGATCCGATCGCGATCGACACTGCCCAATCCTTTGGAAAATTTGACAAATTGCATGTGATACCTCAATTAAAGTCAGTATGCTCAAACTCAGGCCGCCGCAGAACTCTCAAAGCCGGGTGAGTCTTCATCCCCGCCGGCGCGGCACAAAGGCGGCCAGAACTCATCATCAAGGGGTTCCTGAGCATTCTGATTTTCCTCAGTCCCTGCAGTTCCAAACCCGGGGGCTCCCTGCTCACCTGCGATTTGCGCCGGGCTGTCCTCGTCCGCGCCGCTTATTTTCTGCTGCAGCACCTGTTTGGTCTGCTGCAGTGCCACGCACGAGGAGGTAAAGACCTCCAGTTCCTCCTGGGTCAGCTGCAGTTCAAACTTGCAGAAGTTGCCGCTCTTGTGGAGAAAGTAATCCCGTTTGGGCACGGCCAAACTGAGATCGCGCAGGTTCTCCTCGTTGAGCCCGGCATTTAAATAGCAGCTGCGCAAGGGCTCGCTCTGGGCGGCGTTGTTGGGCAGGTAAATTCTGGTCTTGGCGCAGTCACTGATGGCCTCACCGGCCTCGGAGTTGAGATCGCCCAAGGACTGCGTGGCCAGCACCACGAAGGCGTTGCTTTTGCGCAGGGTCTTAAACCAGGTGATGAGCCTGGTGGCAAAGGCCTGATCCTTGAGCATCATCCAGGCCTCGTCCAGCACGATGCACACGGGATGCTGCCCGTCGATGCAGCGCTCGATGAGATTGAACAGATGCTGCAGCAGCGGCAGCTGAAAGCGCAGATCCTGGTCAAGCACGTCCGCGCACTCAAACACGCACACCCGGTTGTCCAGCGGCAGATCGGCACTGCCGTCTAGGAGAGCCTCGCGCCGGTCCAGGCGCATATAGGGCTCCAGGGCCTGCTTTAAGGTTTCAGTCCCGGCTAACATGTGGGCGTCGGTGAGCGTGCGCTGAGAGCCGGGTCTCAAGGCCAGAATGCTCAGCACGGCGGCGATATCCTCGTTGAGGGCCGCACCGCTGTGCGGGACATTGAGGGTACAGAGCAGTTCCAAAAAGCGCTGCGCCCTGCCGATATCGGAGGAATTATCCAGGTGATAGAGCGGACACAGCTGCGGGGTATCCCGCTCAAAATCCACATGAGCACCGCCCAAAGCCCGGCACAGTCCCTGCAGGGAGCGACCGCGCTCGAAAGCAAAGACCTGCATGCCCTTATAACGCAGCACATTGCGGATGATGGTGCACAGCAGCACCGACTTGCCCGATCCCGGCGGTCCCAGCACAATGGTATTGCCCAGATCGCCGTCATGCAGATTGAGTAGGAAACGTCCGCCGTCTTCAGTGCGCCCCTCAAACAGCGCCCCCGGGGGCGTTGAGCCGGTACGGAAAAACGGATTGGGACTGGTGCTTTCTCCGGCAAAGGCGGCGGTCAGAGGCAGCAGATCGCCTAAATGCTTATGGGAGATCAGGGGGCGGCGCACGTTGTAACGGCACTGCCCGGGCAGCGAGCCTAAATAGCTCTCCACCGAGTTGAAGGTCTCCACGCGCGAGCTCAGGCCGCAGCGCTCAATGGCGCGCACCGTCTGCTCGACCTTAAAGGACAGGTGCTCGGCACTGCTATCCCTCAGTACCATCACCGCGCTGTAGGCGCCGAAAATCTCCTCGTGACTGCTCAAAGCCTCGCTGGCCTGCTCCACATCCTCAACCTGCCTTAAGGCATCGTGATTCTCGCTGCGGCTTTGCAGATTCAAAATCTGGGAGAGCAAACCCACCCTGCGCTGCTCCCACAGACGTTTTTTGCGTTTGAGCATAAGTGAGGTGCGCAGGCTGTCGTGACAGATGAAGCGGGTGCTGAAGCGCGACTCGAAATTCAAGTGGGCCAGCGCCGAAAGCATACTGAAGGTAAGCTCGGAAGGCAGGGCTTCCACAGCGACCAGTCCCAGGCTGTCTTTGCCCAATACCGGAGTGTAACCGGTCTGAAAATCCTCCACGGAGAGCTGATAATCCAGCCTGGCATTCTCTTCGGGCTGCCTTACGCTCCGCTGCTTGCCGTAGACGGCTTCGGTGATGAAGGAGAGCAGCTCTTCAGAGCAGCCTAAGGGCGCTACCGTGCCGGAGAGCCGACGCAGCCGCACCGCCATGCTGATACCGCTTTGCAAAATGATCAGACGACGGCGAAATTCGGTGACAGCCTTGTCCAATCCGGCGGCAGCAGGATTTTTGAGCAGTCTTACGGCATCGTGCCTGGAGAGGCTCTGACAGAGCGTCATATACAGCGAGGTACTGTAATAGCCGCTCTCGCACAGTGCCCTCTCCCGCCCCTGTTCTAAGGCCGCAGCACTCTCAGGACCCTGGTAGTGCTCCACACTGTAGTCGTGATTTTTGCGTCTTACGGCGTCAAAGTGCACGCTCCAGCCGCCTTCTAGACGCAGCAGCGCCTGCGAGAGACGCTCCCGGCTGCCTTGCAGATCCTCAGCGGTGAGGGCGCTGCTCAACAGCGGTGTCACCTCGAACACCGACATCAGAGCTCCGCCTTTTAACATCACCACGCCGCTGCCCAGATCGTAGAGATACTCCAACAGCTCGTGAAAGCCGTGCGAGTGTCTGCGGCTTAAGGCTCTGGCCGGGGCCAGAAAGCCCGTAACCAGTACCATGGCGGCTAAAAACAGCGCAGAGAATGCTGCAGAGTAAAATATAATATCGTTAGTGTTCATATAGTTATGACCTAAAGGCCTCCTCTTTTGATTGGATGAACAAATAGCCACTTTGAATAGATACCCAACGGATAGAGCTCTTATGCCTGCCCGGCACCTGCAGCGCCTGACGGCTCTGTCGTTGGCAACGCGCAGACGTCAGCGGAAGAGAACTTCCGCGGCGCATACAAAGGTTCATTTAAGGGACAGTCCAACGTGGCCGCCGCGCGATAGACCCTGCGGTAACGCAGGGCCCGCAGGTAGACCTGCCTGAACAGCGGATCGGTTCTGGCCATGGAGCGCAGTCCGACAAAACCCAGACACAGACAGCTCAGAGCGATCAGGGCGGCAGTCAGATCGGCACACAGCACCGCGATGGCCACGCAGACTAACAGCAGCATCATGGCCAGCTCGCGATCACAGCCCCAGAACTGGTTTACCCTGGTAAGCGAACGGTAGACATGGTTCTTCCGGTTCATGCGGCCCACCCCTGGTGATAACGCTCGTCGTTGGCGGGAGCAACCTTCCGCTCCTCCGAACGCGGAGGCATAACGATGTCCACCGTGCCGTCACCGCTCTTAAACAGCAATCCCGCCTCCGCGTCTTCCTCCGCCGGGGTCAGTTCGTCGATATATCCGATGGTGGCACCGTTGAAGAAGCGCGACATCATCGAATCGGCTCCCACCAGAAGCGTCATCACCAGCACCAGATAAATGAGCGAGCGCATGAAGCGGCCGATCTCCCCACCCGTGAAAATCAGCGTGGCGCCGCAGGTGACAATGCCGATTAGGGACACCGAGAAGGCCACCGGACCGGTAAGCGAGGCCTGCAGGGTATTGAGCCAGCTCTCATAGGGCAGCGCGTCGCCTCCTTTGGAACTCAGATGCGAGGCAAAGGCCGGGCTCAAATACAGCATGGCCAGACTCAGAATGCCGGCGCAGGCAATGCGACTTATGGATGTAACTTTCATGTTTTATCTCCTGAAATTTCCTCAATTGAGGAGTAATGGTTTACCGGTTCAACCGGCACTCTCTCCTAATGTCTGCAAGATAAAACGCCCCTGCTCGACCCCGCTGATGGCAGTTATGTCCAGCACGCGTCTTACGGGCTCACGGCCTAAGGTGATCACCAGATCAAAGGCCTCGGCCACCAAAGGTTCAATGACCCGGGGGGCCTGCGGATGACGCGAGACCAACAGCGCCATGCGGCGCAGCGCTCCTGCGGCGCTGCCGGCATGCACGGTCGCCAGACCGCCGCGATGGCCGGTGCATAAGGCATCGATAAGATCAAGTGCCTCCGCGCCGCGCACCTCGCCGACCACGATGCGATCAGGACGCAGGCGCAAAGTAGAGCGCAAGAGCGTACACATCGACACCTCGGCGCTGGCGTAAAGATTGACCTGGTTGTCCACGCAAGCTCCCAGCTCGGGGGTGTCCTCAATGGTGATCAGACGCTCTCTTGGACTTAAGCGTCCCACCTCGCGCAGCAACGCCCGTGCCAGGGTGGTCTTGCCGCAGCCGGTACCGCCGGCAATTAACAGCGATTTACGGCTTAGCAGGGCCTCACTCAGCACGCTTTGCTGTGCTGCGCTCATGAACCCGCGCTCGCCTAAGCTCTGCAGCGAGTCCTGATGAGCGTTGTGGCAGCGGATGGAAAACACCGGCCCCCGGCACAGGGGCGGGAGCAGTCCCTCAAAACGGGCGCCGTCAAAAGGCAGCTCACCGCTGACCACCGGATGCTCGGCGCGCAGGGGCTGCCCCACCACCGAGGCCACGGTGCGGATCACCGCCGTGGACATTGACGGCTCAAGCTCCCCTGCCGGTCTCAGCGCTCCGGCGCTTTCGACATAGATGCGACCGTCCTGGTTTAGCATGATCTCGTTTACCTGCGGATCGCCCAGCGCCTGCATAATGACGGGGCCAAACTGCGAGGCCAGACGTTTGCGCACCTGTGAGAGATAAATCTCACCGATACGGGTGCCGTTCATACTCATACCTACCTCCTGCTTAACCCGAAGCTTTTGAGATCGACATCACATCTGGGGGCGCATGATAAACCATCGCGATCTGGCATTTGCTTGGAAAAATAGGAGGTCAAAATGCGTTTTTAAAAATTTTGCGGAATAATATTTTTGTTTTCTTTTAGTAAGTTAGACGGGGCTACAGGCTCAACGGGACCTTAAGACATCCTTTCAAAAATGAACTTTGGCCTGCAAAAATATTTTTTTGCCCCTAATAAAATCAAAGAGTTAAATTTCATCATCACGGCTGCCGCCGTCCTTGATCGGGCGGTGAGGCTTCACTTTTGGCTTGCAGAAGGAGAAAAAAGGCCGGGATGTCCGCCAAGAGACACCTAAGGAGCGGCAAAATTCGGGATCAGCGCCTGAAGCTGCCTGCAGGATCACGAAGAGCGAGCTTGAGCTATGGCAGTGCAAGGCTGATTTACGCGGCGGTGGCCGCAGCTGTGTGCGGCAGCTTCATACAGCCGCCGCCTGAAGGAAGATGCTCTGCGCCTTGTGTGACGCAGCGGTTTTTCTAGATCCGGTACACCCGGCCCGGGCGGCGTGCGGCGGGCTTGGGCAGTTCACCCTCAGGATACCCCAGGATGCAGTGCCCGATGCCGATGTACTCATCACCGATACCCGCTTTGCGCAGGTACTCACGGTATTGCGGCAGCTCAAACTCCTGCGCGGCGCGGTTGATCCAGCACGATCCCAGATCCAAGGCATAGGCGGCGTTGAGCATGTTGCCCAGGGCCAGGGCGCCGTCACAGACATGATTGGGGTTGTTGCGATCTGCCAGGACAATAAGCAGTACCGGAGCCCCGTAGAAAGGATCCATGCCCGCGGCAAAACCGCCGATGCGACGGTTTTCCTCCACCAGCATTTCCTTGAGCTTGGGATCGCGGCACTCCACGATAATGGCTGACTGCCTGCCCATCCCCGAAGGGGCGTACAGTCCTGCCTCAATTACTGCGTCAATTTTCTCCTGTTCCACCTCACGGGTGCTGTACTTGCGCACACTGCGCCGCCGCAGCAGTCCCTGCAACATCACATTATCGCTCATGCTCTCACCTCAATAAGATTCAGCACGGGCCGTCTGGCGGCCCCATGTTGATTATAGCCTCTGCTGGCGTCTTGGGCATAAAACGGCAGTTGTGAGACCTGCCGGCGCAGTGTATGCTAGAGAGCAGGCCGCAGGGATGATGCTCTGGACGGTCCGCAGGCAACTATCCAAACCTTCTCGTTACTTCTCGGAGCAAGTCATGCAAAAAGCGTGGTGGCAGGGCAAGGTAGCCTACCAGATTTACCCCAGATCCTTTAAGGACAGCAACGGCGACGGCATAGGCGATCTGCGCGGCATCATTGAGAAACTGCCCTATATCGCCTCCCTGGGCGTGGAGATCCTCTACCTCAACCCCATTTTCGCCTCCCCGGGGGCGGACAATGGCTATGACATCTCCGACTATCGCAAGATAAATCCGCAGTTTGGTACGCTCGCTGATCTCGATGAGCTCATAGCCAGAGCCAAGGAGCGGGGTATCAGCATCATTCTCGATATGGTGCTCAGCTACACCTCCTGCGAACATGAGCTCTTTAAACGGGCCTTATCAGGCAGGAAGGCTCCCGAACGTGATTTCTATTACTTTGTCAGGGGCAGCAACGGCCGGACTCCTGATAATCTGCGCAGTTTTTTCGGCGGCAGCGTGTGGGAGAGAGTGCCCGGTGAGGACGACCTCTATTACCTGCACTACTTTACCAAGGAGCAGCCCGAGCTTAACTGGTACAACGAACAGCTGCGCCAGAGAATGTCTGACCTGATCAACTGGTGGCTGGACCGCGGCATTGCCGGCTTTCGGCTTGACGCCATCATGAATGTGGTCAAGGATCGCACTTTCCCGGGGCTGCCGCCTGACGAGCTGGGGGACGGCAGTTGCGCGGCCGCCCGGATGAACGCCAAACTGGCCGCCCAGGCCCCCTCTTTGCATCAGGAGCTCAAAAAACACAGCTACGGACCGCGCGGGGCCTTTACCGTGGCTGAGGCCTTCGGGCTTAATGACACCATCCTCGATCAGTTCATCGGGGATGAGGGGTGCTTTTCCACCGTCTTTGATTTCACCGCGCGGGAGACCATCGAGAAAAACCGTCCTGGCTATTACGCCTATCCCAAAGGCACGCTTAAGATCTACCGCGACGGCAATTTCCACATGCAGCAGCTGACCTCCCCTCTTGGTCTGGTGGCGCCCATTCTGGAGAATCATGACGAGCCGCGTGCGGTGAGTTTCTACTTGGATGAGGGGCAGCAGAACGCCCAGGGTGCCCGCGCCCTGGGCACGGTGTTCATGTTTCTGCGCGGCATTCCCTTCATCTATCAGGGCCAGGAGCTGGGGCTTACCAATACCCGCTTTGATTCCATCGGGGAAATTGACGACGTGCAGAGCAAAAACGAGTACCGCAATGCCTTAGCTCACGGCTTCAGCAAAGAGCAAGCCCTGGCAATCCTCAACGTGCATTCGCGCGATCACGCCCGCACGCCCCTGCCCTGGGATGACTCGCCCCACGCCGGTTTTACCACAGGCAGACCCTGGCTTAAGCTGCACCAGGATGCCCAGAGCCTGAACGTGGCCGCGCAGGAGCAAGATCCGGGCTCAGTGCTTAACTACTACCGCGCCCTGGTGGCACTGCGCAAACGCGGTGCGTGGCAGGAGTGCTTTTGCAGCGGTGACTTCATCCCCGGCCCCACCGCAGATGATCACGTCATGCACTACCTCAGGAAAGGTACCGGCAAGTGCGCCGAGATAGTGGGCAATTTCAGCACAAAGGAGCGGGTCTTTGAACTCTCGGGGGAGGGACGCATACTGCTGTGTTCCATCCCCGAGGCCAGAGTGGAGGGGCGCAGGCTTACTTTGGGGGCAACCGGCGCCGCGGTAGTGGAAATCCTGCCCGGCCGGAGCGCCTAGCCTGCAGCAGAGGTTCGGCAACACCCAGACATCAGGCAGAGTGGAAAACTGCCCGAGCTGAGCCTGCCTGAGCGTGGCGGCTAGAACAAACGGCCGTTGTAACCCCAGTTATCTACGGGAGTGAAGCTGACGTAGATCTTATCCCCCAGGATGCCCAGCCCCTCCAGCGCCGCACAGATTTCGGCGGTAAGGCTGTCGCATTGCGCGCGCGTCGGGGTGCCCCACAGACTCACCGCCACCATGGCGCCCTGTTCTAAGCGCTTGGCATTCATAAACAGGGAGTAGCCGTCTTGAATTCCCACCATCACATAGGCAGACGGTTTGCCCAAGGCCTTGCCGGAGGCCTGCGTGAGGGCGCTCTGCAACTGATCCTGCTGCTCGGCATTTAATTTCAGGGTTACTTTTACGTCCAAAAACGGCATGACTACTCCTCAGGCGCCCGTCCATGCTGAGCAGGCACCACAAACAGATTATTCATTCATCCAGGGTGACGAACATCAGGGCTTCTTTTTGGGTAATGGGGATCAGAGGCAGATGCAGCACACCGTCTGCGTCATTGCTCAGACTCAAAGCCGCTGCATCAAAGTCCTGACCGCTGAGCAGACTGTTTAACAGCTGCAGCGAGGCCTCGGCGTAAAGTTGGGGATCCTGCAGCACCGTGGCGTAGGCCTCTCCCCGGGCAATTTGTTCTATCATCTGGGTGATCCCGTCCACTCCCAGCACCGGAATGCTTCCTCCCTTAACCCCGTGCTGTGCGAGCGCGTCGAGCGCCCCTAAGGCCAGCACGTCATGCGTGCAGATGACCGCTTCCACATTATCTGTGCCCAGTTCATCCAACATGCCGTTGAGCAGGGAGTGTGCCGCACTCCGTCCGTAATCGGAAAACTCCTCGGCCACGGCCTTGCTGATGATGCCTCGCCTGACCAGGGCGTTTTTGAAACTGCGCGAGCGGATCACCGAGTCCTGCTGATCCTTCTCGCTTTTGAGCAGCACGTAATCCAGCATGCCGTTGCCGTTGCGATCCCATGAGGGGTGAGAATTGAGAAAATCCTGCAGCTGTTTGCCCTGCATGGTACCGGGCTCGCGACGGTTAGGACCTATGTACCAGGCCTTCTCGAAACTGCCCAGCACCTGACGGCCGGGATCGATGATGAGAAAAATGATGGGCACGCTGCCCAAGGTGGCCGCCTCACATATAACCTTGGCAGCCTGGGGGCTATGCAGCAGGACAATGAGCGGCCGGGTGGCCTTCCCTCCCAGGTCCTTGACTTTGGTGCGCACCGCCTTGAGCTCATCACCCCCCAACATCTCCAGGGAAAGCTCAAAACCAAGTCGCCTGGCCTCGCTGCGCAGGCTGCCCACCACCTCGGAGAGATACAGATTCTCTTCACCTTTGGTGTTGCTTATCAGCACGTCCACAGTGCGCCCGGGCGCCGCAGCCTCGCAGACGCAGCCTAAGGCTGACGCCATCAGCATCAGCACCACAGTAAGCCGTTGAAGTGCGCACCGCATAAATTACTCAAGACCTCGCCTAGGTGTGGTCACCTCGACCGAAAACGTTTACCCGCAACAATAAACTGACTGAATAAGACTAACAAAAGACCAGTCCTTTTGTTTGTGATCTCTTTGGGAGTATTGAGCAACTCCCCAGGGCGTCTTGTCAAAACAGTGATTTTGTCCAAAGCTCTCAAAAGTGAGAGGTTTTCGGGTACAATACGCCTTAATCTTTTGATTTGCCTGTTCAGCTTCGTCTGCTCAAGGCCCTGTCTCTTGGAATACGTCATGACCGATGAGTTGGAGATCCTGCCTGCTGACCCGATAACCGTGCTGGTTATCGACGATGATATGGTCATACTCAAAATCGTCGACAAGATCCTGACCTCCGGTCTGAGCCGCGAGGCGGAAGTGCTGTGCACCCATTCGGGCTACTCGGGGTTGGACATGGTGCAGACCCGCCATGTGGATCTGATCCTCCTGGATGTGAACATGCCGGAGATCGACGGACTGGAAGTGCTCGATCGTCTGCGGGAGTTGCCGCAGCTTGAACACATTCCGGTGATCATGATGTCGGCGGACATGGTCTCCGATCTGGAGGCCGATGCCTTCCGCCGCGGCGCCACCGATTTTATTCACAAACCCTTTGCCCCCGAGGTAATTACTCAGCGCATTGAGCGTCACCTGCGTCTGGCCTATCTGCAGCGCAATCTGCACGAGGAAGTGCTCAGGCAGACCGAGCTGGCCGAAAAACGCCTGGCAGTGAACCTGAAATTGCTCAAATCAAACGAGCGCTTGTTCAATGAAACCGTGCTGGCGCTGACCAAGACCGTGGACGCTAAGGATCCCTACACCCGCGGTCATTCGGTCAGAGTGGCCGATTACGCGCAGTACATCGCCAAATTCAGCGGCTGCAGCGCTGACGAGCAGCGCCAGATCTACTACATGGGACTGCTGCATGACATAGGCAAGATTGGCATCCCCGGCAGCGTCATCAACAAGAACACCCGCCTTACCGACGAAGAGTATGAGATGATCAAGCAGCACCCCACCATCGGGGCGCATATTCTCTCCTTTATCAAGGAAGTACCGGAACTGTCTTTGGGAGCGCATTATCATCATGAGCGCTACGACGGCCGCGGCTATCCCGACGGTCTCAAAGGCGAGGAGATCCCCCGTCAGGCCCGCATCATCGCCGTGGCCGATGCTTACGACGCCATGACCTCCCAGCGCAGCTACCGTGAATGCCTGCCCCAGGATGAGGTGAGAAAACGCATCGAACAGGGCAGCGGCACTCAGTTCGACCCCTATTACGCCAAAGTGATGCTGCGTGTCATTGATCATGACAAAGACTATCAGTTGCGCGCCTCCACCTTTGAAAACAGCTCCGAACAGGTGTTCTGACCTGACAGCGCCTCATCTGGCGGTTACCTTGAGCAACTTGGGCAAAATAATGCCGCCTGAGATTTTCACCTCAGGCGGCATCTGCATTGGTGTACTCTGAAGTCTCAGAGCTTAGACATATTTGAAATTGAGCTCTTTGATCTTCTCGGACCAGATCTTAGGTCCGATGCTGTGGATGCTCTCGCCGGTGGAATCCACCGCGACGGTGACCGGCATATCTACCACCTTGTACTGGCGTATGGCTTCCATGCCCAGATCTTCAAAGGCCAGCAGTTTGGCCTCCTTGATGGCCTTGGACACCAGATAAGCCGCACCACCGGTGGCCATGAGGTACACCGCCTTATGTTTCTTGATGGAGGCGATGGCCTCCGGGCCGCGCTCGGACTTACCTATCATGCCGTAAAGACCTACCTTGTCAGAGAGCATGGTTTCCACAAACTTGTCCATGCGCGTGGAGGTGGTGGGCCCGGCGGGGCCGACAACCTCATCGCCCACCGCCGGCACCGGGCCGACGTAGTAGATGAATTTGTTATGGAAATCCACCCCATCCGGCATGGGCTTGCCGGCCGCCACCAGATCACTGATGCGCTTGTGGGCGGCGTCACGGCCGGTGAGAATGGTACCGGTGAGCAGCAGGGTCTCTCCCACCTTCCAGGTGGCCATCTCCTCTTTGGTGACGGTGTCCAAATTGACCTTGCGGACGCTGGCATCAGCGCCGCCTATCTGAATGTCCGGATACTCGTCAAGCGACGGCGGGGTGAACTTGGCCGGCCCCGAGCCGTCAAGCTCAAAATCGATATGGCGGGTGGCGGCACAGTTGGGGATGATGGTGGTGGCCTTGGAGACCGCGTGGCAGGGGTAGGTCTTGACCTTGACGTCCAAAACGGTGGTCAGACCGCCCACACCCTGAGCACCGATGCCCAGGCGGTTGATTTTGTCGTACAGTTCCACCCTCAGTTTCTCTTCGGCAGTCACCGGACCGCGCGCGATGAGTTCCTGAATGTCGATGGGATCGTTGAGCGCCTCCTTGGCGAGAATGGCCGACTTCTCCGGGGTTCCGCCGATGCCGATGCCTAAAATGCCCGGCGGGCACCACCCCGCTCCCATATGCGGGATCTCGCTTAACACGTAGTCAACCACGCTGTCGGAGGGGTTGAGCATCTTCATGTGGGTCTTGTTCTCCGACCCGCCGCCCTTGGCGGCAATGGCAACCTTCACCTCGGAGCCGTGCACCATCTGAATATGCACCACGGTGGGAGTGTTGTCCTTGGTGTTGACGCGTTCGCCTATGGGATCGCGCAGCACGGACTTGCGCAGCGGATTAACCGCACTGCAGTAGGCACGTCGGGCGCCCTCGTCCACCATCTCCTGCACTGTCATGTCGCCCTCAAAACGCACGTCCATGCCGATGTAGACAAAGCAGGTGACCGCACCTGTGTCCTGGCACAGCGGCCGGTGACCCTGCGCGCACATCTTGGAATTGACCAGGATCTGCGCGATGGCGTTTTTGGCCGCCGGATTCTGTTCAATGTCGTAGGCGCGTTTCATGGCCTTGAGAAAATCTCTGGGGTGGTAATAGGAGATGAACTGCAAGGCATTTTCAATGGAGGATATAAAATCCTGGGTTTTAATGAGTGTGGTCATGTGTAAGTCCTGTACAGCTAGGTTGCAATCGTGCGCATTTATCTGTTAAACATAAAAATCATCGTGACTTAAAGCCACGTTACAAGCCACTATATGATGCTCCACAGACACCGATTTTGCTTGGACTCACGCCACAGTTTGCAAAAATACTTAGGCTTCATTAAGGAAAAACCCGCACTTGACGTTAGAATAAAAGCAGTAAGTTTTTTGTAACTGAGGCGATTTTAGGCCCAGCCTCCCGGACTTAGTTATGCTGATCACCATTGCAGTAATGTTCATCGTCGTGGCGACGTTTCTGCTGATCATAGTCAATATGTTCAGCGACTACTCGGCACGCCGCGAGCAGGATCTGCGCATGATCATCTCCCACGCCCGTAATCTCATCGCCGAAACCGAGGAATTGCTGTTAAACCAAAATCAGCTGCCCTATTCCAAGACCCTGGTGCTGGTGCTGCACTACCGCATCATCCGCGCTCTCAAGAAAATCGTCTCCGGCGGCGGCGAGGTCAAGGGAACCTCGGTGAAGGAGCGCATCGCCAACGAAGAGAAAATCATCGCCGAGACTCAGACCAACTACCATGATGACATGGCCTTCCGCCCCCCCGAGAGCGACTCCATGGCCGTAAATCAGCTGCGCACCATCAAGAAGCTGCGCCTCATCCTCAAAAACGAGATCCGTCAGGGGGTGCCGGTCAATCCCTCGGACATTCAGAAGGAAGACCGCCGCCTTTACCTGTTGGTGCTGAAGGTCAACATCTCCAATCTGGTGCAGAAGGTGCTGGAGATGAAGCGCCTCCATCAGATAGGCTCCTGCAAGTCGCTCATCGCCCGCGGACTGGAAGTCATACGCAAGTGCAACGTCAAGGACGACTGGCTGGTGGAGAAAAGCGATCTGCTCATGCAGTTGCAAAGCGGTCTGGAGGCCGAGGCCAAGAGCACGCGCAAGCCGGCCGCCACCGAAACCCAGCAGAAGACCGACGATCAAAAAGAAATCGACTCGCTGTTCGGCGACAAGAAAAAATGGTGAGCGATCCCCTCCGTTCCGGGATCTGTGCGGTGCCCCGTGCCTTAAGGCCGGGGCTTGTCATCTGTGCCACAACCACCGAGGCAATTTATGGATCAGTCCCTGCTGCCCAACATCTATGATTTTATCTCCAGCACGCCGCCTTTCTCGCAGCTGGAGCAGCTGCAAAAAGATACCGTGGCCACCGCGGTGGTCATCTCCTATCACGGCAAGGGCGAAGTGCTGCAAAATGAGGAACTCACCGGTCAGGGGCTGTTTTTAATCAGAAGCGGCAGCGCCGAGCAACTTGACGCCGAGAGCGGCACCCTGCTTGCGCGCCTGGGAGCCGGTGATTCCTTCGGTTACACGCAGCTCTCCAAGCAGGGACAGAGCGATTACAAGGTGGTGTTTTTGGAAAACACCCTGCTGTATCTGGTCAACCGAAAAGTGCTCACCTTGCTGACCAACGACAACGAGAGTCTGGATGCCGCCCTAAATGCCAAGGAATGGGTAAGACTCTCCTCGGTCAACGAGTCGGCGGGGCAGAACAATTCCGGCATCCCCGGCATCCGCAATCTGTGCGCCGGCGAGGTCTGTCTGACCGGCTTTGCCAAGGTCACCGCCTCCACGGCACTGCGCGAGACCGCCAAGCAGCTCGCGCTCACCCATACGGAGCTGGCGGTGGTGCAGGAGGAAGGAAAAATTGTCGGCGTGGTGTCCGGGAGGGATATTCTGCGCAGCTGCGTGGCAGGTGAGCTGAGCGCGGATGAGCCCACCTCCTCCATCATGCACGGCGAGGTCATTACCATTGAGGCCAAACAGCCGCTGTATGAGGCGCTGCAAACCCAGGTGATGTACGGCGTGGAGAATCTGCCGGTGGTCAAGGAAGGCCGGCTCATCGGCCTTCTGACCTCCGAGCAGCTGCTGAGCAATACCGGGCTGCAGGCGCTGTTTCTGACCAAGCAGATCATGCGCGCCCAGAGCGTGGAGCGCCTGTCTGAGCTGGGGGCACAGAACCGTGAGGTGTTCAGCATTCTGCTGGAGGGTAACCTGCAGCCTCATGTCATACAGCAGATGATGTCGCATCTGGCCGATGCCTATGTGCGCCGCCTGCTGGGAATGTATGAGGAGAGGCACGGTCAGCCGCCCTGCTCCTATGCCTTTATGGCCGCAGGATCCTTAGCGCGCAACGAGGTGCAGCTGCTCTCGGATCAGGACAACGCCCTGATCCTCAGCCGCAACCCGCTCAACAGCGCCGAGGAGAAATACTTTGCGGAGCTGTCATCCTTCGTATGTGAGTCCCTCGACAAGTGCGGTTACCCGCTGTGCAGCGGCCATTATATGGCCATGAACCCGCAGTGGCGCGTCAGCGCCGAAAAGTGGCTGGAATATTACAGCTCTTGGATTGCCGACGCCTCACAGCAGGCCATCCTAAACAGCATGGTCTTCTTGGATACCCGCTTTTTGTGGGGTGACGAATTTCTGGTGACCAGGCTGCAGAATCATCTGATCGGTCTTATCCGCGACAACCACCGCTTTGTGGCCACGCTGTGCAACATCTCCACCACCGTGCAGCCGCCTTTGGGCACCTTCAAGCAGTTTGTGCTCACCCGCGACGGCAAAAGCAACCCTCACCTCAACATCAAAAAACAGGCGGTGAACCTCATCGTGGAAATCGCCCGCATGTACGGCCTGAGCGCCGGCTGCCGCAGCGCCGACACCTATCTGCGTCTGGAGAGCGCGGTCAAAAACAAACTCATCACCGAAGATGACTGCCGTGAACTGAGCGAGGCCTATACTTTCTTAAACGGCATGCGCTTCAAACACCAGCTGCTCTCCCTGCAGTCAGGAGGTGAGCCCTCCAACAACATCGAGCCTAAGGATCTCACGCAGTTCGAGCGCAATCATCTGCGTGATGCGCTGCGCATTGTGGCGCGCCATCAAAACGCCGCCAAGTTGCATTTTGCCGGCGGACGGGGACTGTTCAATTAGGTCGGCCGAATTAAGCGCTTGTGGATTTATTATTGTTATACAAGAAGATTGTTATGTTCAAGGATTTTTTAAGCTCCCTGTTTGATCCGCTTGTTCGTATTGACCGCGGTCGTCAGAAGGCCTTGGGAGATCCCGCCCTGCCGGCCGAGCTGCATGATTTTTATGCCCGCCCGCTGCCTAAGGCGCAAACCAATCTCAATACACTCAAAATAGTCTCCATCGACTTTGAGACCACCGGGCTTGATTTTGCCAAAGACACCGTACTTTCCATCGGCGGGGTAAGCATAGTCAACGGCAACATCGCCTTTGAGACTGCGTTCCACACTCTGCTCAAAAGTGATGCCCCCATCAACGGAGCCACCGCCGTCATCAATCAGATCACGCCCGAACAATTGCAGCAGGGAGCCGATCCTCACGAGGCCATGCTGCAGCTGATGGACCGTTTAAGCGGTGGGGTGGTACTCACCCACTGCGCCGTCATCGAAAGCAGCTTTTTACGCGCCGCCCTGCAAATTCCGGCAAAATTTCCCCTGCCCATGTATTTTCTCGATACCCTGCAGTTAGAGCGCACGCTGCTGCACTCAGCAACTAACGAGGATGTGCGTCTCTCGCAGATCAGGCTGCGCCGCGGCTTCCCTGCCTATGAGGCGCACAATGCCTTAGCCGACTCACTGGCCACCGCGGAAGTGTTTTTGGCGCAGTTAAAAGATTTGTTCGGACACGACAAGCCGCTCTTAGGACCGGTATATCGCCGCTCGCATTGACCACCCGGCCTAAGCATAGAGGCCATTCACAGTAGCTGAAGAAAAACCCCTGCAGACAGCATGCAGGTCAAAGGTGGGGGGCATCTCAGGATGCCGGGGTGGAGGCTTTTGCCGAACTTTGTCAAGTTAAGGAGAGCGTTAACTCTTTGCCCAGTGCTTTAAATGCCTTTTCCAAGGTATCTATTTTGGTGGTGTGACGTAAATTAACAATCCTGTTGACTTCCTGAGGCGTGGCCTTCATTCTTCTGGCCAAATCGCAAGGTCTTGTACTGCTGGCAACCATTGTGTTGAGCAACAGCATTTTAACAACAACACTGAACGGCAGGTCTACCGTCAACTCACCCTCACGCGGCTCTGATGGCTCGGGGAACGTACGGTTAAGCTCAAAACAGATGTCAAGCGCTGTAACCAGAGCGTCTGTACCCACACTCTGCAATTCCGACACATCCCATATTTCCGTGTTGACTTCCGGCAAGTCCCGGAACTCAAGCATGAAACCGCCTTGGCGATTATCTATCAATTTTACAGGATATTTTTTCATAGTGTTGCTCCAAACCCTGACAACACAGCGGGAGGTTGGATGCACCCGAGTATTTTAGAATTACCCAAGATCAAGCTGCTTTTTAATCTTCAATGCCATGTCATTGGAAATTTCTGGCGAAGGATGGCGCCTGCAGGTAGTCCACTTATCACCGTAAAAGAGTTTGCAGTGGTTTGTAGCATTCTTAACCATCACGCCTCCGGACTTAAGCTCATCTACAAGACTTTGTTTTTCATTAAAAAAAACAACCTTTAACAAGATGAATACTTATCTGTAATGCCGGATCCCTCCTGCGATTATATTATATACATTTTTGTATATTTTCAACATGCCTTTAAACTTAGTTGATGATGGCGACGCATCATCCAGCGCGATGCGCTGTCGTTCTGTCACCCGGTGCGAACTAAGATACCGCTTGCTGAAGATATTATTCGGCTACCGCGCGATCGTCAGTATCAGCGTCATTTTTGATATGCACCCGGTTCTCCTGAACGTCAACACTGAACCACTTGTTGAAAATCTCGCTGTAGGTGCCGTCTTTTCTGATTTGCTCTAAGGAACCGTCAATGAGCTCCTTAAGCGCCTTATCGTCCTCGCGCAGAGCAAAGCCCAGCTCATGATGGGAGAGCAGATCCGGCAGCAGCACCGCATCCTGCAGCGTACCGGTTTTGATGTGGTAGAGCATGACCAGACGCTCGTTGATGGCAACTGCGCACTCACCGTCGTTAAAGGATTGTGCCACCTCCTCATTGGTATCCTTGGAGAGTACCTGGGCCCTTTTAATCGATTTGGCCAACTGCTCAGCCAGCGAGGCGGTATGCACACAGATGTTTTTACCTTCCAAATCTCGGGCACTTTGGATACTGTCGACGTATATGGGGCCGATTGCCGCGGTCAGACCACCCCGGATGTATTGCTCGGAAAAGGCGACCTGCTCTTTGCGCGCCGTGGTGATGAAAAAGCCGGCTGCCCCGACATCGGCATCACCGGCAAGCAGCATCGGCAGGATCTGAGCAAACGGGACTTCCGCAAGCTCGATGGTGAAATTACCGGCCCGGGCCATGGCCTCCAGAAGATCGAGGTCAAACCCCACCAAAGAGCCTTGCTCGTCTTTGAATTCAAAGGGCGGATTGGTGGCCTCGGTGACAACTCTCAGCACCCGCATCTCGGCGCTCCAGACAGGCTCTGTCAGCAGCACCGAAGCTAAAAGCAGTGCGCTCCAAAAGACTCTCACCACCGCTCCTAGCGCAGTACCGCAGGCAGACTCTGCGGATCACAGATCTTGATTAAGGCGCGCAGGATCTGCGGATTAGCCGCCACCACGTTGCCGCTTTGGCGATAATCGTTCTCGCCGGCAAAATCACTTACCAGTCCTCCGGCCTCACGCACAATGAGCTCACCTGCGGCAAAATCCCAGGGCTTGAGCCCCTGCTCTAAGTAACCGTCAAAGCGCCCGCAGGCCACATAACACAGATCCAGTGCCGCCGAGCCGCTGCGGCGCATGTCGGCACAATGGTTAATCAGGCGGTTGAAAATTTCAAGGTAAGCACTCATGCGCTCGCGATGACGGGTGGGAAATGCCGTGCAGATCAGCGCGGCATCCAAGCTGTCACGGTTGGCCACCCGCAGCCTGCGGCCGTTTAAGGAGGCTCCGCCGCCGCGAATGGCGGTGAACATTTCGTTTAACATGGGATCAAAGACCACACCCAGCTCGGTGCGACCGTTCTGTGTCAACGCGATGGAGACGGCGCTGTGCGCGATCCCCTGCACGAAATTCATGGTGCCGTCCAGAGGATCGATAATCCACTGATACTCCGAGTCGGGATTGCCAAGATTGCCTGCTTCCTCGGAGAGTATGCCGTGATCACGGTAGGACTTGAGCAGAGTGTTGACTATGGTCTGCTCGCACTCTTTATCGATGGTGGTGACGAAGTCGTTGTGCTGCTTCTCCTCCACCTCAAACAAATCGTTCTGACCCAAATTGCGGGCGATGAGATTGCCGGCTGCACGTGCGGCGCGCACGGCGATATTCAGCATGGGATGCATGTTTGGTTCCATCCGTTTAAAAAACTAAGGCCCGAGCCTGTCTGAGTGCGGGCTTGTGCTAATTATAGCCGCTTGCCGCCCTCAAGTCACATGCAAAGACCGGCACCCCAAAGCGTGGCACAGGCAACGTGGCGGCAGTTTGACGATGTGATGTATAATGCCTGCACTTTAAGATGACACCCTACGGCCGCACTCTGAGCAGGATCAAGCGCGGCACCTTGGGGGTCGTCTATAAACTCAGGGGGCTAATTTATTTATGAAAACAGCGATCCGTGTGATTTTGCTCCTGCTGGCCTGCGCGGTGGTGCTCTATATAACCTACGCCGCCTTTCGTATCTGAGCAGTCGGCAGTGTCCGCAGGAGCACTCTCACATGAGCACCGATAAGGAATGCAGCTTCGAGTATCTCGCAAAAGCTCTGGGGCCGGTGAGGTTGGAGGTGCCGGGGCATACCGTGGCCGGACTGATGCTGGGGGCGCTGGCTACCGGCGCCTCGCTGCAGAGCTCGGGGTTTATCCGCAGCTGTGTGCAGCTGCTCAACGCAGAGCACGTACCAACCGGCGGCGAAGTGGCCTCTTTAACCGCCCTGGCCTCACGCTTAAGTCAGGCCCTCGCGCAGGAGGGTGCGGAGCTGTTGTGCTTTCCGGGGACGGACTACCCCGCCGCACGGCGGCTGGAGGCGCTCTGCGAGTTAAGTCACGGTCTGCTGCTGGGGTTTGGCCTGAGCTCCCAGAGTCAGCCCTCCTGGGGCATGGATCCTGAGCTGCTCTCCTTTTCGGGCAATCTCTCCGAGTTCTGCAAGGTGGATACTCAGGGAGCCCTGCAGGAGGATGATCTGCAGGAGCTGCTCTCCTACATCGCCGATGAGTTGCGGGCCCTGCACCGCCGCAGCACTGCGCAGTAGCCCTGCTGCCTTAGGCAAAGCGCGGACCCACGCCAAGGTATCAAAGTATAATCTCTCAGGCGTTATGACTCGCCCTCACGCCCGGGCATGAGCATCAGCTCCTGCTGCAGCCCCTGCATCTGATCGCGTACTGCGGCGGCTTCCTCAAACTTCAGTTCGCGGGCAAGTTTGATCATGCGCTCATGCAACTCGTCGATGCGTTTGGCCACCGCCTTGGGATCCTTGAGCAGACTCTCGCGCTCGCGCTGCCATTCGAGGCGGCTCGGCGCGGCCTTGCGCTTCTCCTCCGGGGCCTTGAAGGGCTGGGAGCTTTGAATGGCCACCTCCATCACATCCACAATCTTCTTTTCCACCTGACGCGGGGTGATATGGTGTTCCTCATTGAATTTCTGCTGGGTCTGGCGACGACGGGCCGTCTCGTCGATGGTCTGGCGCATGGAATCGGTTACGGAGTCGGCATAGAAGATGGCCTGACCGTGCAGATTACGGGCCGCGCGCCCCACGGTCTGAATGAGGGAGCGGTAGGAGCGCAGGAAGCCTTCCTTATCGGCATCCAAAATGGCCACCAGCGAGACCTCAGGCATATCCAGTCCCTCGCGCAGCAGATTGATGCCCACCAGCGCATCAAACTCACCCAATCGCAGATCGCGGATGATTTCCATGCGCTCCACCGCGTCGATGTCTGAGTGCAGATAGCGTACCCTGATCCCGTGCTCATCCAGGTAGGAGGTAAGCTCCTCGGCCATTTTCTTGGTGAGAGTGGTGACCAGCACTCTTTCGTTTTTGGCCGCGCGCAGCTTGATCTCACTCATGAGATCGTCCACCTGTGTGGCCACCGGACGCACCTCAATGAGAGGATCCAGCAGTCCCGTGGGCCGCACCAGCTGCTCCACCGCCTTGCCGTCGCACAGCCCAAGCTCAAAATCGGCGGGCGTGGCCGAAACATAGAGGGTAGGCGGCTGCAGGGCGCGGAACTCCTCAAACTTGAGGGGACGGTTATCGAAAGCCGAAGGCAGACGGAAGCCGAAGTTGACCAGGCTCTCCTTACGGGAATGATCGCCGCGGTACATGGCGCCGATCTGCGGCACCGTCACATGCGATTCGTCGATGATGAGCAGCCCGTCCTTGGGCAGATAGTCAAACAGGCAGGGCGGCGGCTCGCCGGGAGCGCGCCCGGTCAGATAGCGCGAGTAGTTCTCAATGCCCGAGCAGTAGCCCAGCTCGTTGATCATCTCAATATCATAGGTCGTGCGCTCACGCAGACGCTGTTCCTCTAACAGTTTGTTCTGACTTAAAAACCACTCGCAACGCTCCTTGAGCTCCACCTTGATCCCCTCCACGGCCTTGTCGAGCACTTCCTTGGGCGTGACATAGTGGGTTTTGGGGAAAATGGTGACCCGCGGCAGCCGGGCGAGCGTATGCCCGGTCAGCGGATCAAAACTGCTGATATCCTCCACCTCATCATCGAACATCTGCACACGGATGGCGTACCCGTCGGAGTCGGAAGGATAAATATCCAGCACCTCTCCCCGCTGGCGGAAAGTACCGCGGGCAAAGCCCAGATCATTGCGTTCGTACTGCAGCTCCGAGAGCCGGCGGGTAATATCCTGCGGGGTAATCATCTCCCCGCGGGTGAGGTGCAGCATCATCTTGAGATAAGTCTCAGGCTCACCTAAGCCGTAAATGGCCGACACCGAGCAGACCACCACCACGTCGCGCCGCTCCATGAGCGCCTTGGTGGCGGACAGGCGCATCTGGTCGATGTGATCGTTGACCTGGGCGTCCTTCTCGATGAAGGTATCGGTGGCCGCCACGTAGGCCTCGGGCTGGTAGTAGTCATAATAGGAGACGAAGTACTCCACGGCGTTATGCGGGAAAAATTCCTTCATCTCCCCGTAGAGCTGTGCGGCCAGCGTCTTGTTATGCGAGAGGATCATGGTAGGACGGTTGAGTCTGGCAATCACGTTGGCCATGGTGAAGGTCTTGCCCGAGCCGGTCACGCCCAGCAGGGTCTGACTGCGCTTGCCCGCTTCCAGTCCGGCCACCAGCTGCTCAATGGCCGCGGGCTGATCTCCCGACGGAGCAAAAGGACTTTCCAGCTCAAATTTCCTGACTACCGCCATGAATGCACCTCACAGAAAAATTAAGGCCGGAGCACAGACCCCGGCCGCTCACAGCCTACCGGCGCGCTATTTGAGTTTTTGGTATTCTGCCTCGTCCACCGGCTCAAGCCACTCGGTGGAGGCACCTTCCTTCATGATGGAAAGGTGCTGGAAGTAGCTCTCATGCTGAGCGCCGTGCCAGTGCTTGACGTTCTCGGGAATGGTCACGCTGTCCCCGGGATGCAGTTCCACGGGATCCTGCCCCCAGATCTGGTAATAACCGCGCCCGGCCACCGAGGCCAGCACCTGACAGCTGCCGTGATGGCGATGCCAGTAGTTGATGGTGCCGGGAGCGAAGGTCACGTTGGCGACGTTGACCATCTCCTTCTGGATGGGGTACAGATAGCTCTGCCCGGTAAAATACTGCGCGTAGCCGGTGTTGGGATCACCCAAGGGAAATACCGCCCCCTCCAGCTGCGACACGGCCTCATGGGGATCGAGAGGCACGGCAGTCCCGGCAGCGGCCGGCGCACTCTCCCCGGCGCAGCCCGTCAGTGCGCAGGCAGTGACACCAAACAACAGCGGCAGCAGAGTTTGTTTCAATTCAATGGTCATCATGCAATCTCCTCTGGGTTAGTAAAGCTACGGTGACGCCGCCTAAGAGAGCATCATCCTGAATATAAGGGTCACTCTAGCACAAGCAGCAGACAAAAACAGAGCACCGGATCCGGTCCTTAACTGCCTGTACCCGCAGCAGTCAAAGTCCGGCACTTCACAGACTGCCCTCGGGCATGAACTGTTCCTTGAGCAGGGAGGAGAACTGACTCTCCCCCTCTAAGAGCTGATAGAGAGAGCTTTTGAGACGCAGTAATAGCGCCTGCGCACTCTGTGGCCGCTCAGGCAGCATAAGCAGTCCCTTAAGCGAGTCCTCCAGGCCCTCAGGCAGTTTAGGACAGAGCGCAGTAAGCTGTGACAGCAGCCTTTTCTCGCCTGGGTGAGTTATGCGGTTGAAAGCAAAGAGCAGATCCGTGAGCGTTTCGATAAAAGCAGTGGTACGGTGCCCGATGGAGAGCAGATCGCCGCGCTCGCAGGCCTTGTTGAGCTGAGAGGCGTAATTAGGCAGATAACCGTAGAGCAGTGCACATGCCCTCTTTACGATGTTGACTCTGAGCCTCTCGGGGTATGGCACCTTAAAGCGCGCCACCAGTGCGGCCAGCTCGCCTTGGGGATCAAAGATGATGCTGCTGTGCAGCAGGTTATGCCACAGGCAGGTGGTATAGGCATTGCGGGCCTGACAATTCTCCACCACGTCGGCTACCTCACTGGCAAACCCCTCGATGTGCCGGTAGATGACATCCAGCGGCACGCCGTTGTTCAGTATGCAGTTATCCTCGCTCTCCCAGAAGGCGTTTCCGGCTTCCACCCTGGAACATAAGGGTCTTAAGGCCTGCTCACGCCGTACTGTGGCCGGCAGTGCTCCTCGATAGTATACGTAGACATCGTAATCGGAGGCTTCATCCTGCACTCCGGTGACCCTCGAGCCTGAGAGTGCCACGGCTCTTACGCCTTCAAGTGAGCTTAAGGAAGCGCTTAAGCGCTGCAGTACGGGATCGGTCATGCCACACCTCCTCTTGGGTAGTGCTCTTTTTTGGTTAGGTTCCTGCACAGGCCTCAGCCCGGCACCTGCCGCATCATAGAAGATCATCTGATCTTTGGCAATGTGGCCGCGGTGAGGTGGCTGCAAGTTCGGAGCGCCTGCGGCTATGGGAATTTTGGTCACAACAGAGCCTTCTTAACGCCAGTTGTGTTACCATTCACAGCCCATTTTAGCCAAAGCACCCTGACTTGCAACCAATGATGGTGTGATCTACTGCCGCGCAACACAGTCCCGTGTTGCGCGTTTTTATTTTCTCTTCGTTCACCTTCCCCTGGCAAATCCGCCTGTG
>JAFUGP010000034.1 GCA_017469335.1 Succinivibrio sp.
ACGGCGGGCCGAAAGGGCCGTCTATCCACCTGAGATCAAAGCAAATATCGGAGGGGAGTCTGACTTTTTGTATCTGTGACACGGCGCACGCTACCGGCGGCTCACGCCGCTTGACTCCTGCGAGTCCTCTATATAGATAAACGAAAAAAAACCTCTGGCTCTGCACCCCGCTCAGGCCATGCGGCTCTACACAAAAGTAGCTTTTGGGCGCGGGAGGCTCAACTGCCACAGACCAATTTTAGGCATAAAATCAGCCTGGCCCCAAAAATATATGTGATGTGGCCGAAACATTCAACAAAAGCAGGATCATTATTGTACTAACACACTGTATCTACTGCTTTTATAAAATTTTAAAACAGCTCAACATCCCGGAACTTACAACCGCCCTGCGATCTTAAAGTCACGGACGAAAAAACACCCCTGAGCGGGGGTATTGACCCTGAAATTGCCGGCTGCTTTACTTGTGGAGGGAATTCCACAGCCGCGAGGCGTTGATGGTCAGCATGCGCACCTCCTGCTGCTTATGGGAAGGCAAAAACACGCTGCGACCCAATGATTGCGAGCCGTCCAACCGTGGGGCGGGCATGGTGGAAGCCTTAATCAGAAATCTGATATCGTACTGCTGCGGAGTCTGCAGATGAAAGGTGACCAGCTCGTTTAAACACGCAAAGCGCTCGGTGCCGGGCAGCAAGGTCACGCACAGCTTAAAATCCATCGGACCTAAGATCAGGCGGAACTTGCGGTTGTGAGTGAAGTAATAACTGCCCAACTGAGCGTTATACCCCAGGCGGTGGTTGGCCTGCCCCAGTCTTAAACGGCTGTTGTGGGGCAGCGGATAGCTGCTGAACACCCGCGAGGTGATCTGGATGTCAAAATCAAAGTAGGAGCGTAAAAGCTGTTTTAGTCCCTGCTCACTGCCGGCGCGGCTTACGGTATAAGGCAGCGAGGCCTCGGCGGCCAGCTGCGGCAGCTCCATGCCCTGCGGAGAGGGCGAGCCCGACAGCACCCGGGTCACCGAGCGGTGCAGATCATGATCCGGCCGGTCGTAACTTACCGCCTCACTTGAGGTGGTTACCGCGCGGTACATCAGACTGATGAAGCGGTGATTGATGATGTCCAGAAAGCAGGTCAGCGCCGGATCGCCGCTGTTGTAGGTGCGCTGGTAGACCTCGGAGGTCAGTTCCAGGGGCAGCGGACCGTCGAGACCGCAAAAGCCCAGAAAAAATACCCGCAACGCTGCCTCGGTCGCCTGATGGGGAGTGAGCTCCACCCGGTCTAAATGAGGCAGATTCGGTCTCAGAGAGGGAGACTGGCCAAAGCGCAGCTTCTCTTGCTGCACACTGTCGGCATACCCGGTGCGCGGCAGCTGCGCAAACAGTTTGTCGACACTGCGGATCAGCTCAAAAAAATCCCAGCGCTCCGGGTGTGCCGCCGCATCCCTGAGCAGCCGGTTCAAGCTGGTGCGCCAGGGGTTATCGGCCTCTTGGTCCTGCGCCGGCAAATTCTCTGAATTCAAGACTCTGCACTCCCCCGTCAGACCAGGCTGGGTATGCCGGTTTCCAGATCCAAGGTAAAGGCCATTTCCATCTGCTCCTGGATCTCAGGCAGGTTGATGGTGGCGCTGATGTACAGTTCCAGCTCGCTCTGCCGGCCTCTCTCCCGCTTTAAACTTACCGCCACCGAAGCGGGGTCCAAGCGCGGCTCAAAATGCACTATCTGCTCCTTGATCTCTTTTTTGATGGCTTCAATGCGCATGGCACTGTGCGTGCAGCCGCACACATCGCTCAGCCCCATGCCCAATACCGAGTAATACAGCTGGGCATCGTTTTGGAGATCGTCCTTCTCCGGCCGCGATCTGCTGTTGAGCAGCAGACAGATATTCTCCCTGATCTCCTCGCGCAGCAGCTTAAGCTCATCGCGCATACTGGGCGCAAACGGCTCGTCGGCCCTGAGCCTGCTCAAAAGCCTGGGCAGATAGATATTGCTTTCAGCTGCCACGCCGTTTCATCCTCTCGCTGTCCGTGTCACCTGGATCCACGATGCTACCTGATGCCCGGGGAGCTCGGCTTGAACTGACTGAAATCTTTGATATTCGGCCAGTTCTCTGTAGAAGGCCAGTCCAACGGCGCGGGCAGTTTCTCCGAGAAGGAGACACTCAGATAGTAAATGCTGCGACGCCCGGCCTTGTCCTTGATAGGCAGCGCGGCCAGATACTGATTTTCCAGCTCCGCACTGTCCGTATCCTTGGACAGATACAGCTGCAGCGCCGGATAAGCGCCATCCAACGTCACGGTGGCTTCGGGCTCTTGCTGATCGGTGAAACGGTAAAAATTCAACACCACCGGAGTGCTGCTTATCTCGGCGGAGAACAGCTGCTCGGGGCCTTCCTCGGGGGGTACGGCAAAGGTGCTGAATTTGCGCGACACCTGTCCCTTGCCGGCCTGAATGGTGAAATAACGGTAATAACCGGTGGCGGCATCCACCGGACGCCCCTGGATGCGCAACAGATGAGCCTGAACCTTGGGATCAACCCTTCCCAAGGAGAAAGTAAGCGCCTTTTCCCGGGTCAGTGCACTTAGGATCTTATCCACCGTCACGGTCCAGTTCTTGAAATCGCTCTGGGTTTTGCTGTTCTGGCTGAACATCAGCGGGGTGCGCAGATCGATCTCGGGTTTGAGCACATTGCTCTCGTTCATGAAGCCCTTGAGCGCCGCCATGCCGTCGGATTTATCATCATCATCCTGCGCTCCCAGCGACAGACCATAGGAGCGGAACAGCACCAAAATGTTCTTGAGATCCTTGCGGCTGTAGGCGCCTTTTTTCGGATCGGCGTCGGCCATGAGCGGAAAATGCTTTAAGGTGTCCTGGTACTGCTCCAATGTCAGTCTGGCCTCCGCCGCGGCATCCTTTTTGAGCAGCCTCACGCCCAGCTTGGTAAAGGTCTCCCACCACGGCACGCTGCCTGAGGAGCCCTTGCCACCCGTGCCCAAAGTCAGCAGGTTGTTCTTAAGTTCCTTATCCTGCATCTGCATGACCTGGATATTGGCCCAGGTCGGATCGCCGCCTAACTGCGACCAGGCACTGAGCACGTCGGCGCAGCGGTCGGTAAAATCGATGGAGAACTGATCCAGGCGGTGCTTGAGCCGCTCTAACAGCTTTTTCTTGGTGTTGACGGCACCCTGGGAGAGCACGCTGTCATCCACCTCGTCTATCACGTTGTAGCTGAGCTCATACAAATCCTGCAGCTGAGCGTTGACCTGATAGGCCTTGGTTTCGTCGGCTAGGATGTAAAAATCGGTGAAACTCTTCGCGCTGGGGTGCAGCGAGTCGGCCAGCGAGCCCCAGTAATTGATGAAATTGGTGGCGTAAGAACTCATTACCTTGATGAGCCTTTGGATCTGCGCGTTATCAGCCACCACCTGCCCCAGCAGCGAGTTCTGCTCCTTGTCGCTGTTCAACAGCGAGTTGATGCGCCCGACGGGGGTTAAATAGTCAAGAAAAACCTGGGGGTTGTACTCGGCACGCAGGTTAAGAGGTCCTAAGACAGCCTCGGCCAGCCCCAGAGAAAAAGAGCCGCCGGCCTTGCCGAAATCAAAAGGCTGGGAGCCTACCAAACCGGCCAGATCGGAGAGCAGATTGAGATCACTGTCGGTGGCAGGGTAGACATTGACGGTGGCGGCGAGCAGATTGAGGCGCTGCAGCGTATACTGCGCGTCCAGCATGTTTTTGGCCAGGGGATGCCACTGCGAGATGATAGACGCGCTCTGCAGGGACTGGACATAATCTTCCAGACGCTCTGACTGCCGATCATAGCTGTCCTGCAGTGCCGCCAGGGCCTCACCGATTTCGCGGGGGTGCCTGAAACGGTAGGTCCGGTCATCAAAGAGGCTGCGCTCAAACAGCCCGCTGAGCACGGCATAGTTGAAGTCGCTGGCGCTGTTGCCCTCCAGTGAGTGGGCAAACAGCGGACTTATCTGCAATTGATTTAAGGTCTGACGCAAGAGCTCGTATTCATCGGCGAGCTTCTCTTTTACCTTGTCGCGCACCAGGGGAAAGGCCAGGAAATTAACCGATCCGAAATGAACGTTCTTGCCGGTGGTCTTGCTCTCATTGCTCTCCCGGTTGAAGCGGTCGAGAAAATCAAAATCTCCTTCCATCAGCCCGCGGTAGGTGGCATATTCGGCGGCAAAACGGGCGGTATAGGGATTGTCCAGCATACCGTCCTCTCCCTGGTCTTTCTTACTGCCGGCCGCGCCCTTGACCTCGGCGGACTTGTTAATCAGATTGACGCCGGCGAACTTGATGAGATTGTCCACCTCATCGCGCTCGTCAATGAGGCTCTGCACGTCGCGGCGGTATCTGCCGATGCGTCTGGTGAGCTCATCCAAGCTCAGCGTGGTCAGATCTATACCGTTTAAATCCTCAATTTTTTCATAGACGGCAATCATGCGGTGCGCCGCCCCGATCTCGCGGCGCATGATGCTGTAGCCCATCAGAGGATAGTTTTGGAGCTTTTCCCAGTTGTCGACCAGACCGCGGATGGATGCGGCACAGCTGCTGCGGTAATTGCGCCCTAAGATCACCGCGGTATTGGTGGCCTTGGCCATAAAATCATACTCAGGCCGGAAGGCGGAGACCTGTTTTCTCACGCCCTCTTCCAAATCAGGATAGAGGTACTCCAAAAAGGAACCCAGCACGTCGGTGGTGTAGACGTCATTGTAGGTATCGGATTTGGACTCATGGCCAAACTGCGCGATGCCGATGAGCGAGAAGATGGCGTTGCGCTTCTCAAGCGACACCGGCTCGGCGGCCGTGGTCAGGAGGTTGTATTCCACCGCTTCCATCACCGGAAAATACGACATGTAGGTCTGCAGCTGATTGGCGATGAAATAACGGTTGGCATCGCGCTCTGACACCCCCAGATCGTATTTGAACCAGGCGGCCGGGTAAAACTGCCAGGGGATCTCGATATGCCGGTTCAGGCGGCCTAAGGTGTCATTGTAAAAATTCAGCCTGGTGATATTGCTGTCATGCACCATGGGGTGGTCGAACATGGTCTGGCCGTTGCCTCGGTTGTCCACCGAAAAGAGCGGCGAGCTGGCGATGGTGGAGTTGGTGAACAGCCGATCGAGGGTGTTGTAGTACATGGTGTCGTTGCGCAGGGCGTTCTCAAGATGCTGCCCCTGCACCAGGATACCGTCCCACAGCACGCCGATGAGAGCCACCAAAACCGCGGCGGCGGCCATAAAGGGAATGCGGCGGCGTACTCGCTCGGCATGAGTGAATTCCGGCTCACCATCCCGCACCAAAATCTGTTTGGAGAGCAGGTTGGTGACGAAATAGCTGCGCGAATGCGTGAAGTTGGGATCCTGCAGCGGCGCATCGTCTATGCTCTGACGCTGCAGCTGCGCAAAGCGCTCGTTAAGACAAAAACCCTTATCCAGTGCCGAGGTGAAATAAAGCCCGCGAAACCTCGCAAAGAGCGTGCTCCCCATCTCCCGGGAGAAAATGGTGCTCAGATAGACTTTTAAGTTCTCCCGGATGAGCGCGAGATTGTCGGCAAAGAGCAGCATCGGACCGGTGAGCGTCAGACGGTTCTTGTCGGCATAGGAGAGATCGGAGATCTCCTTGTCGCGCATCTGATAGACCGCCCCGTCATGCAGCCTCACAAGCAGGGAATCAAAGAAACTGTCGAATTCATCCGCATCAAAGGCCCCGCTCTTTAACGTGGGCTGCATGCCGACTATCTGGTTTTTCTGTTTGTCGTCCCAGGAGGCGAAATACTCCCGAAAGCCCAGTACCGCATCGAGCTTGGTGATGACCACATAACAGGGCAGATACATGCACAAAGTGCCGGTGAGCCTCAACATCTCCTCAGCGATGAGCCCGGCCTTTTTCAAGGTGAGCTTGTGATCGTCACCTAACAGAGCCTCGGCGGAGATGGTAAGAATGATGCCGTCCAACGGCCTGTAATGATTTTTCTTTTTGATGAGCTGGCAGATGCGGGTCCACTCCGCCCCCGAGCCGCCTATCCAGTTGTCAAAGAAGATCTTGCCGGCCACATCGACGACCACGGAGCTGTTGTTGTAGTGAAAGCGCAACAGCGCGCGACTGTCTTCCTTTTCCGTGACCGTGCTGCGGAAATTGAGATCGCTTTGGAGTATAAGCGAGGACTTGCCGTTGTCAGGCTCACCCAAGAGCACATACCAGGGGCGTCTGGTGGCAAAATAGCGGTGCAGATTGATGGCGCCCAGCCCCTGCGAGAACTGCTGTTCGATGGCGGCCAGACGGCTGTTGATTTCAGCTTTGGCCTTGTCGCTCTTGCGTCCGCCCTGCACCAGGTTGGACAGCACGGTCCAGATCATCAGATCTTTTTTGAGTGAGGCTACCTCCTTGTTATTGTGGCGGTATCTCAAATAAGCCCGGCCCAGGCGAAACAGCAGCAACAGCACAATGAGAACACCCACCACCATGAGCACGGTGAGGATGGGATGAGCGCCGATAAAGCCCGTAATGCCCCCGGCTAACTGCTGGCCTTGATTCGTTACTTCGTTCACTGCGCCGTCTCCTGCGCCTTGGTATTGTTGTTATTCTTCATCAGTTCGCTTCTGGCATTGGCCTGCTCATAAGGAGAGGCGGCCACCGCGGTTTTCGCCAGGGCCTCATCATGAGCAGAGACGCTGGAATTTAACGCGAAGTAGTTGATTTGAAAGGTTATAAGCAAAAGAACCAATAAGATGAGCAGAATATTCTGCGGCTGCTGATACCAGTGGGTCGTTTTCTGTTTGCTCTGCGGGGCGCTCACCCTGATCTCCGGGGTAATGCCCTCCTTTACCAGATCGGGCAGCGGGTTCATCTTTTCGAGACAGCGCTTCATCACCGGCAGCGTATCGCTGCGCCTGCGTTTGTAAATGCCGTCAAAACCCAGTCCCATCATGATATAGAACAGCCGTAGCAGTTCCTTGTCGTCATCACGGTGCAGCTGGTCCTCTAGCAGATCGAAGAACTTGTCATCACCCGAATATTCATTGAAGTTGCGCGCGAGCTCCTTATAGGAGCCCGAGTACGAAAATCCGCCCTCCTTGACGGTGTAGTCAATGAAGAAGATCAACGGCTTGTAGATGGCCTTGAACTGCTGCTGCAGCAGCGGCAGACTCTCGCAGCGAGTCTTGATGGCGGAGAGCTCAAGCTTAAGCTCTGATTCCATCACCTCCTCGGGGACCTCGAAACCGGCCTCCTTAAAGGTATGGTACTCGCAGATCTTGCGCAGCAACGGCATAACCAGCTCTTCAATGTTGGTGGTGCTCATGACCTAAACTCTCCGTTATGCTACTGCTCGCTCTGCTCTTTGAGTTTGACGTACATGGTGGCCTGCAGAGAGGGGAACTGATCCTGGGCATAGTCAATAATCATCTTGTGATCATCCATGATGTAACGCCAGATGCGCGGGGTCTGTTCCTTGAGTACCTTAAACCACACCGTACCGGGGAGATTAGGCAGAAACTGCGGGGGGTAGCGCAGTTCGCTGAGCTTGATGCCGCGCACCCGATCGGAGAAGGAGCGCTCGTCAATGAGGCGGAAGTTATCCCCCACTTCGACATCGGTGATGCGCGCCTTGCTGTCGCCTTTGAACTCCAGTGCCAGGTACATCTCCGAGGCATTGAACAGCCGCTCGTCCTCGGAGGAAAGCTCCAGATAGGAATGCTCTCCCGGCGCAAACTCAAAGCTCAGCGCCGAACTCGCCCCGCCCTGCAGGATCAGCGCCCTGATCCTGAGCAACAGCTCGTCAAACAGCGGCAGCGCGTCGTCATGATCATAGGGTTTGAGACTCTCGGTGCGGCGCAGCGGATTGGCCACCTCCAGCTCCCCTAACAACGAGAGCAGCTCCATGTAGAGTTCAAAGGGAGTGATGCGCTCGGGCACCAGCAGGTTGCTTAGACGGTAGATGTATTTGTTGAGCGTCTCAAAACGCAGGAGATCCACGATGGTGACCCCGGAGAGCAGCTTGGGATCGTAATTTCCGGACTCCAGCTCGGTAAGGATGTTGCTGCGGCAGGATTTGAGCTGAAAGATGAGTTCGGTCACCAAAGGCAGCAGCGGACATTGCGCGGACACCCAGATAAAGGGCGGCATGAAGGTCTTGTCCAGACTCAGCGCCGGCGCACTGGCGTTCACGGCATCCCAGCGCAGCCTGCACAACGGCATCAAAGTGCAGTTGCGGGCCTGATGCTCATCGGTGGTCAGATTGACACCGTAGCGGCGCATGATCATGGGAATGCCGTTGTCGGAGGTGTTCTCGTCGGCGACCATGATCTCGCGCAGCACGTAACGCGTGCCCCCGCCCTGCTCGGAAACATTAGGAAAGGAAGGCGACCACAGCGGCACGCTCAGGTAGACCGTGATGGTCTCCTCGGTCTGATCGGCGGCCGAAAAGGTCAGAGGCGGCACCTCGCAGTTCTCGGGCATGGACAGCTCCACCCCGTCGGGCAGCACCGCCGAAAAACGCTTGAGCACCACCCGGCGCGATTTAAGCGCTTCCAAATCCAGATCCAGATCGTTGAACCCGTAGCAGAAAGGTCTGCTCAGCATACGGCTGCTGCGGATCTGCTTTCTGAGGTTCATGGACATGCGCTGCAGATGGTGGGGCTGCAGAAACAGCCCTTCACTCCAATGTACCTGCTCGTCAAAATGCATTTTTACAAACTCCTGCTCATCCCAGGGCCACTCTAAGGTGCGTATACGGTCTCGGTCTTGACCTTGGGGGCATTCTTGATTTCGATTACACCGCCCATACCCACCCGGATATCATGCGTGCGCGAATTGAACAGCCACCCGTCATTGAGGTCGATGACAAGACGCCTGGGATCGGCACTCTTGTCATCCCCCTCCCCGGCGGTATAGGGCAGATTGGCCAGGGCCGCGAGGAAAACGGCGCCCTTGTCCTGCCAGCGGTCCCAGCACCCAGAGCCCCGATCCAGGCGCTTGGCCGTCATGTCATCCGAGGAAAACTTGAAGGTCACCGCGCCCAAGGATTTGCGGAACTCGTCATCATCGGAGAAATAGCGGTCCAAGTTATAGGCCTCCAGACGTTTTTTCTCCGCTTCCGTTACACCTACCAGATCCACTTCAAGCGACGGGCAGTACCCGAAGGTGTTCTGGATGTCGGCATCCAGGTAAACCCCCGAATTGACCCGCGGCGTGGAGCAGGCACAAAGCACCAGCGCGAGTGCCGCTGCGGCCGGTACGGCCCATTTGCGTTTAAACGACATAGCGGCTACACCAGGCGGTTGACATGCGGCACCACGGCCAAGGCCGTGGCCATGGGGATCCCGGTGATGGGGTTGACACCGTTAACCAGGGAGCCTAAGTTGGCCGCCGGACGGCCCTTGACCAGAAAATTCACCGCGGTGGTCACACTGATGGCCCCCGTGCACATGGCACCGGCCACCAGATCGCCCATGCAGGCGGTGGGAATACCGTTGATGAGGTTGGTCGGTGCTCCCGGCCCGGTCACCACGTCACCGGTGGCGGTGGCGTTGACTAATGTGGCTCCTGGTGTCATACACCCTCCTTGGCAGTGAATTCAAAGGTAAAGTTACCGTCTTGGGCATCGCCGGATACGGCGGAAAATTCTCCGCCTGCCATGGCCTGCTCCAAAAAGCGTGCGCTGATGTCCGGCAGAATGTCATTGCTGATGATGGCATCGATGAGACGCGCCCCCGAGGCCACGTTGTCGCAGCGGTGAATGATCTCGTCACGCAGCGCCTGCGTATAGGTGAATGCGGCGTGATAGTTGTCCCTGACCCGGCGCTGCACCTTCGCGAGCTTAAGGTCAATGATGCGGTTGGTGGCCGCCTTGCCCAGCGGATAGTACGGCACGATGGACATACGCCCCAGCAGCGCCGCCGGGAACACCCGCATCATGGCCGGACGCACCGCCTCCACCAGGATCTCGGGATCGGGCAGTTTGTCCTCGTTCTGGCACAGATCCATGATGGCCTGATCGCCCACATTGGTAGTCAGGATGATCACGCAGTTGCGGAAATTTATAAGCCGCCCCGAGCCGTCTTCCATCTGCCCCTTGTCAAAGACCTGGAAGAACACCTCATGCACGTCCTTGTGAGCCTTTTCCACCTCGTCCAAGAGCACCACGCTGTAAGGCCGGCGCCGCACCGCCTCGGTGAGCACCCCGCCCTCGCCGTAACCGACATATCCCGGGGGCGCTCCCTTGAGGGTGGAGACCGTATGCGCCTCCTGGAATTCACTCATGTTGATGGTGATGAGATTGTTCTCCGTCCCGTAGAGCTGTTCGGCCAGGGCCAGAGCCGTTTCGGTCTTGCCCACGCCCGAGGGCCCGGCCAGCATGATGACCGCGATGGGTTTGTTGGGATCCGAGAGGGCGGCCCGCGAGGTGAGAATGCGCTTGGCCACCAGCTCAATGCCGTGATCCTGACCGATGACCCGCTCCTTCATGTAGGATGCCAGATTGAGCACCGACTTGATTTCGTCCTTGACCATGCGGCCCAAGGGAATGCCGGTCCACTCGGAGATGACCGTGCTCACGGCCTGGGCATCCACCTCGGGCAACACCATAGGGCTCTCGCCCTGCAGTTCGTTGAGCGCGGTACGGGCCCCCTCCAGTTCCCGGGTATAGGCCTCGGTCAGCTCCTCAGGCCTGCTCTCGCGCAGCTTAAGATAGGCGGCGGCCTGCTCTTTGATCCTGGCGTAACGCGCGTTGAGCTCCTCCAGACGCTGCTGCTCGGCCTTGAGTTTGTCATCGTTCTCCTGCAGCTGCTCTGAGCGCTCAAAACCTTCCTCACTCTCGCGGCTTAAGATGTCATGTTCCAGCTTTAAGGCCTCAATCTTGCGTGAGGCAAACTCAATGTCCGCCGGTACGGAACTCTGACTTAACGCCACCTTGGCACAGGCGGTGTCCAGGATGCTCACGCCTTTGTCCGGCAGCTGCCTAGTGGGAATATAGCGGCGGGACATGGTGACGGTGGCGCTCACCGCCTCATCCAGGATGCGCACTTTATGGTGCTTTTCCAGCATGCCAGTCATGGCCCTCAGCATCTGGCAGGCCTTGTCATCGTCAGGTTCCTGCACCAGAATATTCTCAAAGCGCCTGGTCAGAGCCGGATCTTTTTCAAAGTATTTGACATATTCGCGATAGGTGGTGGCGGCGATGCAGCGCAGCTGCCCGCGGGCCAAAGCCGGCTTTAACAGATTGGCTGCGTCGTTCTGTCCGGCGGTGCCGCCGGCCCCGATTAAGGTATGTGCCTCGTCAATGAACAAAATGATGGGCGTTTCGGAGGCCTTGATCTCCTCAATGACCTGCTTTAAACGGTTCTCAAACTCACCTTTCATGGAAGCACCGGCCTGCAGCAGTCCCAAATCCAGAGAGCGCAGGGTCGTGCCCTTTAAGCAGTCAGGCACCTCATCCCGGGCCAGACGCACCGCCAGTCCTTCCACCACGGCCGTCTTGCCCACCCCGGCCTCACCGGTGAGAATGGGGTTGTTCTGCCGGCGGCGCATGAGAATGTCCAGCATCTTGCGGATCTCCTCATCGCGGCCGACGATATTGTCTATCTTCCCCTCGCGGGCCTGCTCGGTCAGATCCACGGTATACAGCGCGAGCGCCTCACCCTTGCCTAAAGAGGGATCACTCATGAGCTGCGCTGCCTGACCGGTGGCGGCCGGCGCTCCCTGTGCTGCCGCCGCGCCGCTCTCCTTGGAGTCACGCACGATCTCGGAGAATTTCTCCTGCAGCAGATCACCGTTTACCTTGACGAACTCGGCGCTTATCTCATGCAGACGCGAGGCGAGCTCGGGGTTGAGCTTCAGGGCCAAAAGCAGATGCCCCGTGCGGATCACCGGGCAGGCAAAGGCAATGGAGGAGACCATCCAGGCCTCCTGAATGGCGGTGTCAAGCAGCGGCGAGAAGCCCGAGAGGGCGGCCGCGCCGCGCGGCAGCAGGTCCAGAGCGCGGGTCAGATCGGTGGCAAGTTTCGCCTCATCGAGTTGAAAATGAGCAATCAGCTCATGCAGATCGTTACGCTCGGAGAGCAGGATCTGGTTTAAAAAGTGGGCGAGATCCACATAGGGATTGCCGCGCGTTTTAGTCAGCGTGGTGGCACTTTCCAGGCTGTGATAGGCCACGCTGTCTAATTTCCCAAAGAGCTGTTTTTTCTTGAATTTTATCATGAGAACAATTACTCCCTATTGCAAATCGTCCACGGCAGGTTCCGGCTCCCAACTGCAGATCTGGCCGCTTTCCACCGTGTAAAGGTCAAAGGCGACCGGTAAATTAATTCTGGTATAGTCATTGAAGACCTCACGCAGCACCCGTCCCACAAAATACAGGCCATGACCGGCCAGATCGCTCTCATTTAAGGTCACCGAGAGCCGGTAGCCGCGCTCGAAATACACGCAGCCGCGGCGTACATGACGAAACACCTCCGCAGCAGAGCTGACCTTTTTGATGGCTGCAGACAGCATCCTCTGGGTGTCATCTTCGGCGGCGCACAACATCAGGACCATGCTCTTGAGCAGTTCCAAAGCCGTCTGCGGAGACTGCAAGAGCAAAGACTGCATATTCAGCATGAGGTAGGAGAGCTGGTCAAAGCTGTTCGCCACCCCCCGCAACAGGGCAGGTGACAGAGGAGGCAGCGGCAAAGTAAGCACGCTGCCTGCGATGGTTCCGCCGCGCTCTGACAGTGCCGTGTTGCGCGGAAGGTCGACCGCCAGATCGGCATTGGTGCACCAGATATTGCCGCACAGTTCGTATAGTTTGTCATCGGAGCTTAAATACCCCTTGCCTGACAGGGAGATCCAGGTGTCGGTTTTGCGGTAGTTCTCGCGGGTATGCTGCAGGCCGCGGGACCTCAGGGAGCGGCGCACCGCAAAAAAAGCCCCGCTGTCCACATCAAAACCATCCTGAACCTGGTAAAAGGGCAAGGCCCGCATTTTCAAGGCATTCTGTCTGTCAAAGAGCTCTAAGGAGCGGACGGAAAAGATCTCATAATCATGAGGCGCGGCATTGTCCACCTCCAGCAGCAATTCACGCTCGCGCGTGATTTTCACCCGATCGGTACGCCGCTCGAAGAGATTGAAGAGCGGAGCACAGTTAAGCAGCAACTGCTCTGATTTGAGCTGGCGGGTAAAATGCACTTCCTTTTTGAGCAGAAACAGTACCTGAAACTGCCTTGCATGGCCGCTGGCCTCAAGCAGTCGGGAGACCCCGTTTAAGGTAATGAAGTTAAACAGCTGAGGATAGCGCAGGTACAGCTGCATGGCACAGATACCCGGCAGAGCCCCCAGAGCCTTGGAGAGCAGATTGTCAGGCTGTGAGAGCAAGGTGCCGCTGACCGTGACCCCGCGCACCCGCTTGAGCTGGCCCGGCACTCCGGCATAGACGGCAAGCAGCTCATGCTCCAGAAGATAAGTTAAGTGTGAAACATCGGAGATGCCGGAATTGACATAAAAAAACAGCTGATCGGTTTGCGAGTCCTGGGCGGTGCCCTGAGAGCTTAATTTCAAGCTCAACACCCCACGGCAGTCCAGTTCCTTAAGCTCACCGTCAGGCAGCAGCTGCAAAATCCCCTGTTCATAGGATAATTGCTCCACCTCAAAGGGAGCCAGGGTCAAGGGCCACAGCGGTCTGAACAGCACCGCAGAGCTGTGCTGTGACACCGGAGGCTGAAAAGTATGGTTAATATCCAGGGGGGTGATCCGGTAGTTGTCGGGAGGCAGGGTAAACCTGGCCACCAAAGCCGCAGGGAGCGGCACGTTGAGCAGCGGACAAACCCGGGAGAGCAGGGATTGCAGAAATAAAGGATACCCGTCGTCGAAACGCTGCTCGACCTTGGCCGCCATAAAAGCGGTACCCTCAAGCAGCCTTTCGACGAAAGGATCGCGGATGGCCAGATTGGAAATACCCAGTCTAGAAGCGATCTTGGGGAACTGTGCGGCAAACTCATTGCTCAGCTCCCTAAGATGCACCAGATTCCTGCGGTAATATTCAAGAAAGACCTGGTCCAAAAAAAAACTCCTCAGGCCGCCGGTACCACCGCCGGCGGCCGTATCAACCTCAGGCGTTTTCCACCTGATTGAACGAGGCTTCCACCGCGCCGTCCTTGGTGTTGTCCGGCTTGATGGCGGTGTACTTCCAGGTGATCTTGCCGGCCACCAGCTGC
>JAFUGP010000035.1 GCA_017469335.1 Succinivibrio sp.
GGATATTCTAGAATACTGTGTGAGATCGCACGCGTCCCAACGCGACATAGACAAGGGCAAGAACTACCCCGCACTTACCGCTAAAATTGCAGCGGGGGTCGCGGCATGAGGCCGGAAAAGCTTAAGTACGGGGGCATGGTTGTTATTAGATAATTTGTGAAGAGGATCGTAAAATTTGCATCGTTGATAAAACCGGATCAAAATGAACGGTGTCAACCTTGGGGTGTGCCTCCTTGAAAAGACTGTAAATTAAGCCTAGGGAGTTACTGAGCTTGAAAATTTGAGCGCCAAAGTGCCCAACGAAAGTAAAAATGACCTCCCCACCAGTATCATTGATGAGTTTTATTATGTATTTTCGGTAAGTTATCTGCAATGACGGCTTTGTCATTTAAACCCCTTCACCTGCCTGCTCTTGCATTTTCAAGGACTTTTTGCTAGAATATTTATATCGTTACGATTTTTCGCCGCCGCTCCTTGTCACGGATCATCCGCAGGCGGCAGTAAGGAATAAGCAGCATGGCGCACGCAACATTAAAAACCATCGCCGAGTACACCGGGCTCTCCGTCACCACGGTCTCGCGGGCCTTAAAGGACGGCGATGACGTCAAAGCTCCCACCAAGGAGAAAGTCAAGAAAGCAGCGCAGGAGTTGGGCTATGCCCCCAATTTAAGCGGCCTGAGCCTGCGCACCGGCCTTAACTATTCGGTCTGCGCCATTCTGCCCACCGTCAAGGACGGCGATGTCACGGGCGATATCGGTACCCTGCAGCTCATCTCGGGGCTGACCGCGGCCTTTGACAATACCGCCTATCACCTCACCGTGCTGCCCTTAAAGGAAGGCGAGGATCCGCTCATCCCCGTCAAGTTCGCCGTGGAGTCCAATTTGGCCGGCGGCATCATCTTCAACCTCACCCGCACCAACGATGAGCGCGTGACCTACCTGAACGAGAAAAAGGTGCCCTTTGTGACCTTCGGGCAGACCGAGATGTCGGTGGATCACGCCTACGTGGATGTGGACAACTACGATATCGGCTACCGCGCCGCCTCTCATCTCTTCTCCCTGGGCTGCAAAAGGATTGCCCTGCTCTCCTCACAGCTTATCTACACCTACGCCTGGCACAAATACTACGGGGTCAAGCGCGCCTCCATGGAATACGGCGTGCCCTTTGACAAGGAGCGCGACATCATCATTGACAGCGCGATTAAAGATTACCGTAAGTTCATCAGGCAGCTCTACTCAGGCGACAACGCCCCCGACGGGCTCATCTGCGGCTCGGAGATCAGCGCCATCGGCGTGATGTCGGGGCTGCAAGACGCTGGCAGGCACCCCGGCGAGGACGTCAAGCTCATCTGCGTGGAGACCTCGGATCTCAGCTCCCTCTTCACCCCGCCCATCCCGGGACTGAGGCAGGATTTCTACAGCGTGGGCAACGTGCTCGCCCGCTACATCATCAAGCTCATCGAAGGCGGCAACCCCGCCGAGCTCAAATACATCGAAAAGGCCACGCTCTACGAGCACTGAGATGGTTGAGTTGGTGCAGCCATTCCCCTTTCAGCGTCTCAGCGCGGTCAGTTCCCCTGACTTGAAAGATGCGCTCTGCCGGGTAAGATGAGTGACGGGTGATTGCTGCAGGGTTCAGTGCCCCAAACTTTTCAGCCGCCCTAACGGCTGCGTCTTAAGTGCGCAGCGTCGTGTCACAGGAGTCCTTTAGTATGAATAAGCTGCGTCGCGATCTGCCGCCGCTCTCGGTCTTTGCTCTGGCCTGCGGCTGCATCATCGGCATGGGGGCCTTTATGCTGCCGGGCACCCTCTTTCTGCCTCAGGGCGGAGTGCTGGGCACCGCGCTGGCCATGCTCATCGGCGCCGCCGCCATGCTCATCATCGCCGTAAACTACCGTTATCTCATCGCCCGTTACCCGCTCTCGGGAGGCGAGATGGTCTACGCCCAGGAGATCTTCGGCAGTCACCACTCGTTTATCCTGGCCTGGTTTCTGGTGCTCTCCTACCTCATGGTGGTGGCACTCAATGCCACCGCACTGCCCATCGCGGTGGCCGCGCTCTCCCCGGCGCTGCGTGTCCTGCGCCTCTATACGGTGGCAGGTTATGACATCTATCTGGGCGAAGCGCTGCTCTCCTGCGCCGCGCTGTGGTTCTTCGCCTACCTCAATGTCAGGGGGGTGCGCGCGGCAGGCGTGCTGCAGACCGTCCTGGTACTGCTGCTGCTCGGAGCGGTGCTCACCCTGGGGGTAAGTGCGTTCATCTCGCCTCGGATCACGCTTGCCACCATCGAGCCTCTGACCCCGCCGTTTACCTCACTGCTGCCGGCCACGCTGTCCATTCTGGCCGTCACCCCCTTTGCCTTCGTAGGCTTTGACACCGTCCCCCAGACGGCCGAGGAATTCAAGTTCGCCCCGCATAAGACCGCGCTGCTGCTCACCTTGGCCATTTTGCTGGGCGCTGCCGTCTACATCATCTTAAACACGGTGGCCGCCTGCGTGCGTCCTCCTCAGTTCATCAACTGGCCGGATTACATCGCCACCCTGCCCGAGCAGGAAGGCCTCTCGTCTCTGCCGGTTTTTTATGCTGCCCGCACCCTGCTCGGCGAGAGCGGGGTATGGCTGGTGGGCGCCGCCATGTTGGCCGCCATCCTCACCGGGATCTTGGGCTTTTATGTGGCGGCCTCGCGCCTGCTCTTTGCCATGTCCAGAGCCAACCTGATCCCCCCGGCCTTTGCCGAGCTCACCGAGCGCGGCACCCCTTCGCGGGCCATTTACTTCGTCATGGCCGTTGCCCTGCTGGCTACCTTTTTAGGGCGCACCGCGCTCAACTGGATAGTTGACATGTCATCCGTGGGAGCGGCGCTGGCCTTTGGTTATACCAGCGCGGCCGCCTACATGATCTCCTGTCGCGAACGACGCCCGGGCCTCATGATAACGGGCGCACTGGGCACTTTCCTCTCCGTGCTCTTTCTGGTCTTGCTGTTAGTACCCCTGCCTGGGTTCAATAATTCCTTAAGAACGCCCTCTTATGCCTGTCTGGCCATCTGGTGTGTGCTCGGGGTGATCTTCAATCATCTCACCTACGACAGACAGCACCATAACTGACTCTCCCCCACTTAGGATCAGGCGCTGCCTGCTCCTGCCCCCTCAGATTAGGAGAGTAAGTCCCCCATCTGAGCTCAAAAGAGCCGGCAGGCAAACGCAGCCGGCATCTTACCTAAGTGGTCAATGCCGTGCTGTGACTGACAGTGCGCTTTGTTTGGCGCTTTAGACCTGATTGCCGCCCACCTCACGTACTGTCGGGGGACGTGGCTCTAAAATAGTGCTAAACTGCAAAGGGACAGGCCACCTGCACCACCTGTTTCACTGCCAATTAGGGCCTTATTCCGGGCTCAAACTTAAGGAGTAATTGTCCATGACCGCACCCAACCCCATCTTGCTGCGCCGCTCGGTACGTGATTTTACCGAGCGTGAGATACCACAGGAACTGCTGCACACCATTTTAAGCGAGGCCGGTCGCGCCCCCTCCTGGGTAAATGCCCAGGAGTGGCGCGCCTATGTCATCACCCAAGAGACTCTGAAGGGCTACCGGCAGGCCTACGCTGTGCGTGCCGCCTCAGGGGATCAGGGAGCACCCGACTATCCGGTCACCCACCGCGAGACCTGGTCTCAGCGTGCCCAGCAGAACATGGTGCAAACCGGCGCGCTCATGGAACAAAGCGGGGTGATGGATGAGCTGCAGCGCTCGCAGACGCTGCTGTTTAATGCCCCGGCGCTGGTATTTCTGACCCAGCCTAAAACTGCCAACAAGTACGCCATCTTTGACCTGGGTGCCTTCGCGCAGACTCTGATGCTCAGCGCCGCCTCACACGGCGTGGACTCGGTGGTGGCCTACAACATCACCAAATACCCCGATCTGGTGCGCAAAACCGTGCCGGTGCCTGAGGATTACGCCGTGGTGGTGGGCATTGCCCTGGGCTATCGCAGCGCGGCGGCGGTCAATTCCTTCAGTGCCCCGCGCATGGCGCTTGGCGATTATGCCATCTTTCTGAGCTGACCGAGCCATCACCTGACGCTGAGGGGTCTTGAGTGCCGGCGCGCAAATTTAAAGGGAAAGGGCGGAGCGCCGCGCCGGGATTGTGCGCTCTGTTGATCTTGTTAGGCGCCGCCCTGTCCGCGGGCTTTGGCAACTTAAACTCCGCGTGCGCGCCGGCCGGGCACGCATCTGTCTACCGGAACCTTCCCGACGCGCCTTTGGGCGGGCCGCAGGCAGCACCTGATCTTGCTCTGTCCGCCCCGGATCCCCCTGGGGACGGCGGCTCCTCGCTTAAACTTGGTTTAGCCCAAAACGGCCGGGTACTGCCGCGCCACCACAGTTTGGTGGCCGCACACTCCCAGCACACCGCAGCACCTGCGAGGCTGACCGGCCTGACGGAAAGTTACCCCACCCTCCCCGCAGCGCTCCCTGAGTGCGTGCTGCACTTCACCCTGCCTAAGACCGGTCCGCCGCCAAGACCCTCTTAAACCGCCCCGGGCCTTTGGGTGCCCCTGCCCTTTAGTGCGCTTGACAGCTGAGTACCGGCAGGTGAGGGAGCGGTCTTTGCTTCATATTTTTTTGGTGCCGCAACCAGGCAGCGCTCATTGCGCCCGGTCATTGCCATGCTCTCATGAGCTGCGTGGCGGCGCACCCTGACACTTAGGATCTCATGATGAAACAACAACAAAAACAAACCGGAATCCTCACTAAATTCAATCTCTCCTGGATAGTCAACCTCTTTGGCACCGCCATCGGTGCCGGCATACTCTACCTGCCCCTCACCGCCGGAGCGGCCGGCATGTGGCCGCTTTTGGTACTGGCCCTGCTCTCCTGGCCTTTGACCTATTGCGCCCATCTGGCGCTGGCACGGCTGGTGCTCGCAGGATCGCGAGCCGACGGCGATCTCACCACCGCCGCCGACGAGTTTTTCGGCCGGCGCCTGGGCACCGTCATCACCGTGCTCTATTTCCTCTCCATCTATCCCATTCTCATGGTCTACGTGACCGGCATCACCAACATCGCGGATACTTTTCTCACGGCGCAGTTGGAGCTGCAGCTGCCCAGGCTCCTTCTCTCGGCGCTGTGCGTGGCGGCCTTCATCTTGCTCATTCTCTTAGGCGAGAGAAGGGCCATGGCCATCAATGACAAGCTGATCTATCCGCTGTGCCTGATGCTGCTGGTGCTGTCGGTCTACCTGATCCCGCACTGGAATCTCTCACAGCTCTCCTATCTGCCCGGAGCAGGTGAAATGCTCACCACGCTGTGGGTGGCGCTGCCGGTGGTGGTGTTTTCCTTCAGTCATGCCCCGGCCATCTCCGCTTTTGCCATGAGCGAGCGCGGCGAGTACGGGAATGAGGTCTCTGCGGTAGTACCCAAAATCATGCGGCTGAGCACCAGTATTCTGGTCGGATTCATCATGTTCTTCGTCATCTCCTGCGTGCTCGCGCTCACTCCCCAGGAGCTTTCCGAGGCCCGGGAGCAGAACGAGACCGTGCTGACCTACATGGGCGCCCACTTTGACCATCCGGCTTTGGCCATGTGCGCGCCGTTAATCGCCTTTTTGGCCATCGCCACCTCCTTTTTGGGGCATTATCTGGGCGCCCGCGAGGGGCTCAACAGCCTGATAGTCAGGCTCTCCCCCGCTGCGGCACAGCACTCCCCCAAGCGGGAGCGGGGCATGGCGCTGTTCTTTTTCCTCACCTTGTGGGCGGTGGCCTACCTCAACCCCAATGTGTTGAGCCTCATCGTCAGTCTGTGCGTGCCGGTGCTGGCGCTCATTTTGTTCATTCTGCCCATGTACGCCATTCACAAGATACCCGCGCTGTCAGACTCCCGCGGCAGAATGGCCAATGTCTTTGTCACCGTAATTGGCCTCATCACCATCGCCGCATTGGTGGCGGGCCTGTGAGACTGACATCGCAACCCTAAGCCAAAAATAAATGCCGCAGCTCTTATGCTTAAGTGTCTGCGGCCTGTAAGAGTGCCAACCAAAGCTCACCCATCCTGTCCTGCAGCGGATCGTGCACTCTGAAAGTCATAATCTTAGGCAAGGCCCCAGAACCTGTCAGACCGGACCGGCTCTGTCCCGATCCTGCCTGAATGTTCCGGGCGTCCGGCAGGAGTAGCAGATGGGCCTATTTTCGAGACTTTTGGTTTAAATTTGAATATGTCGGTGATACTTTTTTAAAAACACTCCACAGAGTGGAGTGTGCATGCTTAAGGGAATGCATTACTTTGTTCTGCAATAGCAGGTGTTTTTTCCCCTGCCCTCACGTTTGAGTTCGCCGGACGCCACCATTTTGCGCAGTGCTCCCTCAACAGAACTGAGACTTAGCGAGGGGCAAAGTTCCCTGAGGTCCTGCTTGGTAAAACGGCCTATCTTATGCTGTGAGGCAAGTCTTACTGTCTCAAGAGCAGATTTCTTAGTCTCCACCAGAGCAAATCGATCCGCAAAGTCCTTATAGGCAGCAAGGATCGTTCCCAGCAGATATTTAATAAACGGAACCGGGTCATCTTCTCCTTGATGCCAGCCGTCCTGTGAGGCAGAAAGCGCGTCATAATATAATTCCTTGTTCTTCGCTATCTTTGCCTCCAGTGAGATATATTTCCCCACATAAAATCCGCTCCTGTAAAGTAAAAGCGTCGTGAGCAGTCTGCTCATGCGGCCATTCCCGTCATTGAAGGGATGGATGCAGAGGAAATCGTGAATGAAAACCGCAATCGCAATCAGCGGTTCAAGTTCCAGATTTCCTATGACCCGGTTATACTCTTCACACAGCCTGTCGAGCGCCTCCGGAGTCTCGTAGGGAGCAAGCGGAGTGAAGAGTGTCTCTGTATGCCCGTCAGGATATGTCGCGCTGATATAGTTCTGAACAGTTTTCGTCCTCCCTGCCACGGGGTTGTTCATGTGGCTGAAGAGGATCTTGTGCAGCTGAAGAATATAATTCTGTGTGATCGCAATCGTGTCAAAGCTCTCATGGATGATCCCCAGCACATCCCGGTAGCCCGCAATTTCCTGCTCGGCCCGGTTTCTAGGCGTCGTCTTTTCTGCCACAAGCTGCCTGAGGCGCGTGTTCGTGGTGACAACGCCCTCTATGGCATTTGATGACTCGGTACTTTGTATCTTGGCGATCTCCACCAGCATCTCCAGCTCCTTGGGCCTTTGCTTCAAATACATTTCCTGCCGCCCCGCCTCTTTATATATGGCAGCAACAAGACCCAGCAGCTCCGAATCCCACTTTTTATTTTTGATCAATGAGTAGTTGAACTCTCGCATACCCTTAACTCCACGTACTTTCCCTTAAATTATACTCATATTTAAGGGATAATAAAGTGTCTAAAGGTATTTACCCTTATTGATATGCCACTTTTAAGGGTAATTGTGCAGGATCTGGATATAATCTCGCGTGAGTCATACACGCTATCGTGAGAACCATTACCGCCGCGGATCGCTCGGTCAGGACCCATGATGGCGGCTATGACGCCGTCGCTCTGTTTACGTAGATTGTTCTTGTTCAGCCTTGATGTTCCAGGGCGGGATCGGTACGGATATGGATGTTGTACATCATCCACCGCACAAAGGGATCCCCCACCGTGTACGATCTTATCTTCCGGCACCAGCTTCATCAGTTCCTGGCTCGGCGGGGACATATCCTTGAAGACCTTTCCGAACGGAATTACCGTGAAGCCATGCCCTCAAGGTTCTGCACCATCAGCAGCACTCCCCGGCGGCCAAAGGCGCTCTTCCGGATGTTGAACCTTCGCCAAGCCGCTCAAAGAACTTTTCAATGTATCCGTAATGAAACAAGTTCCCCTCAGTTATCATCAAAAACCCTGCCGCTGCGGCTGGTCGTAGTGGACATGGTCGCGGTTGACACGAAAGTCAACCCTCTCCTCAGTGTGGTGAACCCAGGCGTTGCTCTTGGTATATCAACGCTAAAACGAAATTTTTGGCATTTTGCATATTTGCATTGAAATTCTCGTAGTTTTTAGTACCATGATTAAGAGCACAGGATGATTTGACGATGAATATGAATACCGACCCAAACACAGAAAATGACCAGGAGGCGCAGCTTAAGGCCAATCTTGAGAGAATAC
>JAFUGP010000036.1 GCA_017469335.1 Succinivibrio sp.
GCGAGCAGGATAACTTGCTCTCGGGGAGAAAATTAAGCCACAGTCCATGGCAATGTGCCAACGAGCCGATCATTATTCGGCGTGAGGCGGTATAATAACGGGTGAATGAATTTAAGGCCGTCAATTACTCAGGCCGAAAAATATCATGGCTATCAATCTTGTGATAGTCCTGAGACAGGAAAAATCAACTCCGCTGAACATATCGTCGATGAGATAGCCGGTCAGCGGAACAAGCGGCAATATCAGGACACCGATACAGGCAAGATTTACCGTGAGCTGAGCCTTGGCATACTCTAATTCACCGCTCTTACTCGTATTATAATTCCTCTGAAAAATTTCGCCAAAAAAAAGTTTTTGTCGGAGCAGTAGGTGATTTTCACCGCAGGCTCACCTCCGCCGCTGCCCAGGCTTAGTGGTCGAATCAACTGCCTCAAACCAGTCATCCCCGATTCAGCCCTGCCATGCGCTGCGCCCGGGCAGATGGGCCGGGCTGACGCCAACCCTCAGACGACAATCTGCCTTCGCTCCGGTATCTTCTGACCCACCGTCACCGCAATTGACGTAAGCCTCAGCCGCCTGTCGTTTAACTCTGACCAACCTTACCCACGAACAAGCTGCAATAGTGCTCAATGAGCTCTGCGCGGGTGGGCTCGGGCAGGGTCGCCTCATAATCGCTGATCCCCAGGCTGCGGGTTTTTGAGGTATCAAGCAGCGAGAGCCCCCAGGAGAGCCCTACCCCGAAGGTGGCCAGGCATACCTTTTGGTGCGGCCTTTGCTGCAGCTCCCGACACAAATCGAGGGCAACCGCGGCATTGCCGCAGTTGCCGTAACGCTCAAAGGTCTCGGCCGAATAACGCCCCTTGGGCAGGGCGGCCACCGCCGCCACCGCTTTTACTATCTGCCCGTTGGCCTGATGGAGGGCATAATAATCCACCTCCTCGCGCTCCACTCCCGCAGCTTTTAAAAGCCGCTCAATGCCCCAGGCGGCAATCTCGGTGGAAAAGCGGAAAATCTCCATGCCCTGCATCACGTCCTCCCACAGATGCCAGACATTGCCGGCCTTATCTCTAAGCTCCAAATCCAGAAGCTCGTGATCAAGGGGCAGCGCCGCGCCGCCTGCCGGGGCGATTAAGAGTTCATAATCCTTACCGCGCGTGCCGGTGAGAAAATAGGAAGGCCCCGCCTCCTCATCACGCTCTAACAGTGCCGCCGCCGCGCCGTCGCCAAACAAAATACGGGTGTTCTTGTTGCGCGGATTGGTATGGCGGCTGTTGGTGTCCCCGGCCACCACCAGGCAGCGCCGCGCCGCGCCGCTGTTAATCAGCGAGGAGCCCAACAGCAGCGCGTGCACGAAGGCGCTGCAGCCCAAACCGGTCATGTCCAGACAGGTGCAGTCCTCGGGCAGTCCCAAATAGCCCTGCAAAATACAGGCGGAGGCAGGGTATTTGTAGTCTAGGGAGGTGGAGCTTAAAATCAGCGCGTCAATCGTGCCGGCTGCGGACTCTCCGGTGCCGCTCTCTTTTTGAATATAGTCCAAAACCCGCACGGCGGCGGCATGACAGAGCATGAGATTGGTGGTGGTGGGAGAGGCGATGCGCCTGCTGCCTAAGCGCATGATTTTGATGTAACGCTCAAGCTGCCTGCTGTCACCGCCAAAGATTGTATCAAGCTCACTGCGAATGTCCACGCTTTCAGGCGGCACCACCCCGGCGAGGGCGCGCACTCTCACCTTATGCAGCTGCGCCAACCCCATGGCATCCTCAGTCTAAGTACAGCGCCGGCAGGATCAGCGTGCGGCGCAGATCCACCAGCGCCGAGGCCACGGCCATGCCCACCCCGAAACTGCACAGCAGCGCCGGGGCCTCCTTAAGTTTGGGCAGACTCTGCGAGCTCTCCGAGAGCGAGAGCGGTATGGACGCCGAGGAGGTGTTACCGGTATGGGCGGCCAGAAAGGGCATCTGCTCGGGGGTAAGAGCGCACAGCCCGGCTAAGGCCTTAAGCAGGGTCTTGTTGGCCTGATGGGCGATACAGTAGGAGAGCGCGGTACTTTTAAGCCCGGCCGCCTCCAGCAGTCTGAGCACATCGGCTTTGCCGCTGTTGAGCACGTAGTCGGCCAGCCGGGGACCGTCGATGAAGGTGCCGGTATCCTCGATATGCCCCTGATCGTAGTCCAAAGAGCGCTTGTATTTGGAGCGCCCGTTAGGCTCGATGATGACATCATGCAGCGCCCCGTGGCTTTGCAGGGAAAACCACAGCCCGGCGGCATCCGGCCTGCGGCTTAGCACCGCCGCGCCCAGGCCGTCGCCAAAGAGCAGATCGTTGGCCTCCTGCCCCTTCTGACGCCCGTCATAGCCGGAGGTATCGCCGGCGCAGACCAAAACTTTGTTGCACACCCCACTGCAGAGCAGCGTGGCGGCGTAAAAAAGCCCGTAGACAAAGCCGGTGCAGCCCTGCACCAGATCGAGCATGAGCACTTCCTCACTCAAACCCAGAGGCTGCTGCAGGCAGTAGGTGGGGGCCGGTACGATGTAATCCTGGGACTGCGTGACGAAGATGAAGGCATCAAGCGAGTCAGGCTCAAGCTTGAGGGCCTCAAGCAAAGGCGGCACGGCGGCTTGGGCCAGATCGCTGACGGTCTGAGGCCGGCGCAGCAGTCTTACCTGCTCAAAGCCCAGGCTTTTGATGAAACGGCGGGTCTTTTGCGGCTCATAGCCCAGACGCTCGCACATGAGGGCGATATCAATTAACTCTGTCCCCGAGGCCCCGATGATACCGTCTACCGACACCCCGTCAAAGCGACGCAGCATGGCTTTATCAGGCGATGAGACTTACAATATCGCCTAAGGTCTTGCAGGAGGAGAACTCCTTGACCTCGCCCTGGTAGCCGTGCTGCCTTAGGTAGACCATGACGTTGAACAGCGCCAGCGAGTCCAGATCGTCGTTCTCGGAAATTACGGTATCCTCGCCCAGCTCATCTAGGGGATCGACCACTTCGATAATCTCTTTTAACACCTGCGCTCTGTCCATCGTCGCTCTCCTGTTCTTATGACACGCTCAGCCACGGGGCGCCTTCACGGGGAAGGCGGGGCTGACAGCTGATGATTTTAATCCTAATCACTTATATTTTCGTCAGATAAAAGCAATTCTTTATCAGGTGGAGGCAACTTGTGATTGAATGTGCCACGGCCATCTCAGCTGTGGGTGCGCAGAATGCGGTCTCCCGTGGGACGCCGCGGCGTCAATCCTCCCGCAGTAAGCGCTCAAGGGGACGTTGGGCCCTGCAGCGTCTCCCGCACCAGGACACAGGCGTGAGCGGGCATCAGAGCGCAGGGGCTAATCGAGCCTGTTGGCACTGCCCGGCAGGGCGCCTTGGTCATTTAAGATGCCGATGGCCGCCTCGGCGTGGGCACGGTTCAGACCCGCGCGCCATTCATCATTAAAACCGCGATAGTCGGCATCCTGAGGCAGGATCCTGGTCTTGGTGGTCACCACATTGCGCTGCAGACAGCCCCAGGTCCAGAAGCTGTCATCGTCCAGGATCACGAAAGAGCGGGTTTGGTGGAACTTAAAGAGCCACTGCCGGATCTCATAGGGGCGTGAACGTGGTCCGGTTCTGGGAGTCAGAGGCACGATCCCCCGCACGCACAGGCCGAAGCTTTTTAAGGTATCCCGCAGCAGTATAAGCTCTTTATCCTCAGTGCGGTAGCCGTTTCTGACCATCTTTAAAAAATCGTAGCGCCAGGAGCTGGACAAAATAAGATCGGCGCCGGTGGCCTCCACGAGGTACTTAAGCTGCGCGACCATCTCAGGGCAGATGACCGGACTGTCGCTGGTATGATCATTGTTGAGCACACCGTCGATGTCCAAGAAGATCACCTTGTAGAAGGTGGCAGGACACAATTGCTTAATGCTCTCCTCGTCGAAATCTTCTAAGCAGTAAAAACTGTGGTAGAACTGCGGATAGAAGCTGTGATACACGAGGTTTTTGAGGTCCGCTGCGTTTACGGTACGCTCAAACAGAGGTGGCAGCAGCTGCACCTGATCACCAAGCTGCGCCTTAACGGCCGGATCCCGGCTGAGTACCACGTAATGCCGCGGAGCGGCGAGTTTACGGACGCGCTTATTTAGCTGCGCAGGCAATTGCTCCGGTGCGCTCACAGTAAACGGCGCTGTCTGGTAGCGTACTGAGGCCGTATCCCCCAGGCTCAAGCGCAAGTGGGCCCTGAACCTGGAGAGAGTTTGGCAGCGGCGGCTGAAAAAACACAACCTCGCGCGCTCACACTTAAGATCCGGGCTTTGCTCGCGTATCTCACGGTTTAAGCAGGTGAGCTGTTGCAGCAGGGAGAGCCATTTGACACTTATCTGCAAAGCAAAGTGACTGTAGGAGGGCTTTACCGTACCGGATGGCAGATCGTGCGCCCACAGCGCAAAGGCCCAGGTGTCCGGCGCAAGCGCTGCCTGCTGAGTACGCCCCCTTACTCTGTCAGGTTCCTGGAGAGTATAGGGGACGGTGTCAAAATCCACAAAGATAAGGCCCGCGCAGTTACGATAAGCACTCATGTTCATCCCCCCGGAGATAAAAAGTTTTAAAACAATAAATTAAATATTGCATGGCGCCGGTGCGGATAGTTTGATAAGAGTAACTCATACAAACTTGTCAGACTATTTGTTAAGGCACAATAACCGGCATCCGGAGCGCCAACTCAATAGGACGTGATTAATCCTTGTTTGCACATCGAAGCAGGCAGATTATAATACAATACTACGCAATAATTTAAAATCGCAGTATAAAATACTTAACATAGTCTGCTTATGAGTAGTTTTTCTGTAGGTTTTGAAGATAAAAGAGCAGGTTGCGTTGCGGTGGCAAATCCTAAATTCAGTGTAGAATGTCCCTAATGCTTAAGAGAGCCTGTCATCCCACGCTGCAGAATTAAAGGAAGAATGGCCGTGAAAAAGATTGCACTCAGCGCCAATATCGAGGCCTTTACCGACAACAATTTTATCTACGTCGATAAAACCGAGCAGATCTACCGTCTCATTGACCTCTATCCTCGGGTGTTTATCTCCCGGCCCCGCCGTTTTGGCAAGTCTCTTACCTTAAACACCATCGCCACCTTGTTTGAAAAAGGAGTGGATCCTTACTTCAAGGGCACCTGGATTTACGATAAGTGGCAGGAGAGGCAGTATCCGGTGCTGCACCTGAGCTTTCTGGACTATTCCTCCACCGATTTAACCGAGTTCAAACGCAGTTTATGCCTGGCGCTCAACAAGTTTGCCCGTGAAATTAAACTTGAGGATTATCTTGACGATCCTGAGCCCAAC
>JAFUGP010000037.1 GCA_017469335.1 Succinivibrio sp.
CCGCCTGCCTGCTCTCTCCGCTACGCTCCGTTCGCAGTCAGGCGGGGGGCAATCTCTCTTCTCAATTCCCCCCTGTCTCAAGCTCTGTGGAAGTTCTGTCCCAATGCTCGAAACAGACGTCTCACTAGCTCGGAAATTTCACCTTATGCCTTGCCTGAGAAAAGCTCTGTTGCAGCAGGGAGAATCTTCAAACCTTACGCAGTACCAAACTTAGAGTATTCAGCCTTCTTCGCTGAGGTGGCGGGCTATTCTACCGTCTGCCACGGCGAGATTTGGCGCTCCTGAGGGGAGGCGTTGAACACGCAGGCGATACGCAAAAGCTCCCGGCCGCCTAAATTCTCCCTGCCGTAGTCCCTTTCCTTTATCTGGCTTTTGGCACTCTCAAGCAGGGATTCTAAGCCTTTGCCGTCAGGGCTGAACTTGAACTCCAAAACCAGCACCCGCCCCGTAAAGCTTACAGTGAGATCGGATCTGCCTTTGTAGTTATGGCCCTCGGCTCTCACCGCATCCGAGTAGTGCCTGACGTAGAAAAAGAGCAGCGAGCGCACCACCGCCTCGTTATCAAAGGGGAAGTTATCGTAGGACACGGAAGCGAGGGTTTCGTTTAAGTGAGAGACTATGGCTTTAGCGTCACCATGTTCTAAGACTGAGCGGGCGTGGCGGGAGTGTTCCGAGTCCATATAGGGGAAGAGCTGCCGTCTCAGACGCTTGGAGAGTGCCTTGGCCGTCTCCTGGTTGGCAAAACCCAGCTGCAGGAAGTCCGGATCACCGTTCATGGCCGATTTCAGGGTAAGGTAGCCGGTCTGGCACATAAGCACGTTCTTATCAATGCTAAGGAGCGAGGAGGGGTTTTTGAAGTCATCGTAGTCGACGTCCACCGTGGCACCCGGCCTGCCGCCTAAGTCTTCGTAGCTTTTCAGCACCTCCGTGCCGTGGGACTTTAAGTAGTTCACCAGAATGGTGGGCAGCCCGCCTGCGTCATACCAGTAGTCGCCGAACTCCACTTCCTCCTCAATGCTCAGTGTCTGCAGGAAATTGTTCACCGACCAGGTGGAGTAGACCTTGTTGCGGTACTTTCTGTCAAAGCAGAATCCGTCATAATGATAGGCCATGCGATCTAAGAGAGCATCTATCTGCGCTTCAGTCACCTCTTCCGGCTTCACCTCTTTGTTTTCATAAGACACGGCGAGTCTTAAGTAGTCATCGTAGAAGCGCTTAATCTCATCGCGGGTAAAGCCTATCATCTGGCTGAAGGCAGGCTCATAGGTCAGATCTTTGATGTCCGAGCCCACCGAGAAGATGGAGACGTCCTTTAAACGGGTCACTCCGGTAACGGCTAAGAACTTTATATACTTTTTGGTCTTGAGCACCCCGTAAAATTTTCTGATGCACTTGCGGAATTTTTCATAGAGCTCTTCGTCATTGATGTTGGCGGTCATCTGCGCGTCATACTCGTCGATGAGCAGTACAAAGCGCCAGCTGTCCGGAGCAAAGGTGAAGATACTGTCTACCAGATCGTTGGGCTCATTGCTGTCGGTATAGCCCGTGATCCCCTGCAGGGCGGCAAATTCTCTGAACTTGCGGCACAGACTGCATTTGAAATCTTCAACATCATCAGTTGAAAAGCTCAAAAAATCCAGGCGCAGAACAGGGTAAGTGCCGAAGGACCACTTATCGTGTATCCAGGTGTCCTTAAAATAGGGATCGGTGCCCTGCTCAAAGAGGGTGCCGATAGTGTTCAAGGTAAGGGACTTGCCAAAACGGCGGGGCCGGGAGAAGAATACGCGCTTGTATTTCTTGACCAAATTATAAATGTACTCGGTCTTGTCTACGTAAATGTAGTTACTGTCAGCAAAATCCTCGATACCGTCGGCCTGAGAGATTTCTTTCATCTGTCTGTTACCCGCTTGTTACTCTGCATAGATTTTTTGAGCTCACTTGCTCCTCAGTTCCTGATGCCATCATGATGCAGCTTCAATCAGACAGGAAAAAGTCTCATTTTTTATCTTAATTTACCACAAGTCAGATCTGTCGCCCGGTTGATATCTTTCTGCTTTATCGCCATAATCCGACCACTTCTGGGACCTGAGTCTCTAAAGTCAAGAATGGAGGTTTCGCGTTAGCTGCGCTTTTGCTGTGAGATGTACTGCAAGGCCGCGCGCAGCAAGGTGGCGGTATCCATCTGAGGTTGAGCGGTGGCCTTGACGGCCTTGATGCTGTCGGCCTCCCGGTACCCCAGGCCGGTCAGAGCCGACACCGCCTCGGCAAAGCTGGCCACCTCCGTACCGCCCTGCGCAGGCGTAACTGTGTCGCTAGTGGTGCTGTCCTGCAGTTTCTTGACGCGATCTTTTAGCTCCACCATCAGCCGTTCGGCCATCCTCTTCCCCACCCCCGGAATACGCTGCAGCGCGGCGCTCTCCCCGGAAAGTACGGTCTGAATAAAAGCCGGAGCCTCGTAGGTGGAGAGCACGGCCAACGCAAGCTTCGGGCCCACCCCGGAGATTTTGATGAGTTCACGAAACAGTGCGCGATCCGGGTAATCCTTAAACCCGTACAAAGCCTGACCGTTCTCGCTGATGCTGTGGTGGATATAGACAAAAGCCTGCGGTTTTACGGCTGGCACTGGGGACTGCTGCACCGAATTTTGTGTTTTAGGTGCCTGAGCAACCTCACTCTGTGCACCGGCTGAAACCGCGGCATGATCCTGCACCAACGGCAGCAGGTTCTGAGCCTGACCAAAGGGCATTTCCACCTCATAGCCCAAGCCCTGCACTTCCAGCAGTACCACCGAGCCGTCCACCCTTAACACACTGCCGCGCAGAGAACCTATCATGATCTATATCCTTTTGTCTGAATCAGCAAAAATTCTGCAGTAACTCAGGCAATTCTGCTCTAGCTATTACTGCCGTCCCAAGCCCGATTAACAAGACTGTAAATCAGTCACCGTCATTGCCTGAGCCTGCCATGCACCGAGCTTAACTGCGCCACCTGATCGCCCATGGCGGTGGTGACACGGTAAGTATAGCCATGACAGATGGCGCAGGCCAGCGCATCAGCCGCGTCCTCCGGAGGATCTCCGTTTAGATGCAGAATATGCCTTACCATATACTGCACCTGTTGTTTTTGAGCAGCTCCGTACCCTACTACGGCCTGCTTGATCTGCATGGGTGTGTACTCAAAAACATTAAGCCCCAGATTGGCGCCGGCCACGATGGCCGCGGAGCGCGCTTCGGCAAGTTTAACCGTAGACTGTACGTTTTTAGCCAAAAAAGCCTGCTCCACTGCCATCATCTCTGGCGAGAACTGGCCAATGAGTTCGCTCAGGCCGGTATAGATGGTCAGAAGTCTGGAAGCCAGATCGCCGGTGCCGGTGTAGATCACCCCCGATCCCACGTATGAAACCTGAGGGCCTGCGCTTTTAATCACCCCATAGCCGGTTTTACGGGATCCAGGGTCAATTCCTATGATGACGCTCATCTGGAAATTTGACCGTCAGTGGTAAAAATATAAATGGTTTTTTGCAATTTTGATGCAAATATAACAGGCATTAAAAGCGAATTTATTTTTGTGTAATTTATTGAATTTAAGGCGGGATTGGTGCTGGCTACGGGACTTGAACGCGCGACCCCCTGATTACGAATCAGGTGCTCTACCGACTGAGCTAAGCCAGCAAACGTGCGCATTGTAACAGAAAAATACCCGGCTGTGAACTGACGCATAAAAAGGTCCGCAACTTCACCTGCCACAAGGCCGGTCAAACCAGGATCCCTCAAAGCAATGTGAAAAAACCCCGTCTTACGCATAATACCGGTCTCCCCTGCGTATAATCTGGACATAGCTTAGCAGATATTGCAGGAGCACAGCATGGAACAGTACGGTCTCATCATCAAAACCATCGCCAGACTGATGGCCTGGTGGCTGTTGTTCTGGTACGGCTACCCTCAGCTGCCTGAGGAGCCGGTCAGGCTGATCCTGCTGGGTGCGGCGACCTTATGGCTTTTGTTCACGGGTTTTCAGTTCAACCGCGAGCACCGTTACTTCCCCACCATGTTCACCTGGGCTCTGGCCCTGGCGCCCTGGGCTTTTTACGGCGAATGGCTGTGGCTGATGCAGCGCCCGGCCACCGACAGCGCGGTGCTCTCGCATGCCGTTTTGGTGTACAACCTCTTTCGCTATGTGCTGCAGGCCTTTGTGCTCATCATTATCGTGAGGATCTTCTTTGAAAAGGAGCCCAGGCGCCACTGAAGGCTCAATCCTGCCTTAATTCCTTCACCACCAGATTCTGGAAGTCAGCGGCATTAACCCGGTGTTCCTTGATAAAGAAGATATGCTTGTTCACGATGCTGTCGCCGTAGCCTATCTGCACCGTACCCTGATCATAGACCGTGCCGCGGTTGATCATTTTGGCCTGCTGCGCCAGCCTTAAGGTACCTAACTCGTCAATTTGCAGATTACGCCGGTTTTCGTAGAGGGTATGACCGCTGAGGGACATGAGCCCAAGCAGGTTGATGACATGGGCATTGTTGACGGTGCTGCCCCCCGTAAGGCGCAACACCCCGCCTTCGTGAAGGTCAAAGATGCCGTTATTCTGCAGTGTGGCCGTATCGCTGAGCTGACACTCCCCCCACAGCCTTAGATTGCGCTTGGTGTTCAAAAAACTGCGCCCTTCCAGACTCAGGGTGGAGCCTTGCTGCAAAATGAGCTGCCCGCTGTTCATAAAACCGGTATTGCCGGCGAATTTGGCGCTGCTGCCCTCACGCATCTCCCAGGTGCCGCTGTTCTCAAGCACCCCGCCTTCCACGCTCAAAACGGCCTTGTCAGCGATGAAATATCCGCTGCTGGACAGATGCACATCCCGCCCTAAGCGGGCCGTACTGCCCGGGTAGAGATAAATCTGGCCGATGTTTTTGACCGTGGCCCCGCGCTGCAGTGACCAGAGTGCATCCTGCTTGAGATTAAACTCCCCGCTTGAGTTGACCGTGGCGTAGTCCTCTAAGACTATCTCACTTTTGGGTGCGGCGGAGAAGGTGCCGCGGATACTAAGCTCACCGCCGCGTTTGACGATTATCCTGGCGCCTTCGGCCAGATCGGCTCTCTCCCCGGCCTTGACAATCAGCCTACCGTAAATGACCAGCGAGCGGGGCAGTGTATTGAGTCCCTGCAGTTCCAGGCACTGCCCGGTTTTGATGGCCTCGGGCACCGCCGCGCTCTCAGGCAGAGCCTGACATTGGGCCAGCGCCTGAGGCGCTCCCCCCCAAAGCGCGACGGTCAGGGAGATGGCAATAAGAATGTTCAGCTTCATCATCTTCATGACCTAAGCTTAACACTGCGGGGGAGAAAATTGAAAAATCCCGAGCAAAACGCGTGCGATCGTGAAGACGAAAGCAACTGCCTCAAAGGTGGCTCCCGTTTCTGGCCTTGGCCATACTACTTCTAAATTTCTCTACCTCATTCACAAAGCTCATCACCCCAACCTCACACGCTGAGGGTTAGCACGATGCCTGGCATATAATGAATAAAGTTATATTTGCACCGCAGGCGGGCAAGAGTTTATGCCCACACTCAGGTGCCTCACCCTTAAGGAGCAAGGAGAGCTTATGAGCACATTAAGCGGTATTGCCATGGTAGGTGACATCGGTGGCACCAACTGTCGCCTGTCCCTGGTCAATCTGGCCGACGGCAGCATCTCAACCCCAATCATTTATTCGGCGGTGGAAAATCCCTCATTGGAAAAATGCGTGCTGCAGTTTCGCGAGGAGTGCGGTCAGGACTTTGACATGGGCTGTCTGGCCATCGCCTCGGCCATCGACGGTGACTATGTGCAGATGACCAACAATCCCTGGGCCTTCTCCATCTCCGAGCTCAAGGAACACACCAAATTAAAACGCCTGGACGTCATCAATGACTTCACCGCGATGTGCATGTCGGTGACCTGCGTAAAGAGTGAGGATCTGGTGCAGATAGGCGGCACCAAGCCGGTGGAAGGTGCTCCCATCGCCGTTTACGGCGCCGGCACCGGTCTGGGCGTGGCGCACATCATCAAGGTTGGGGAGCGCTGGATCCCGCTGCCGGGCGAAGGCGGTCACGTGGACATGGCCCCGGCCAACGTCAACGAGGACATGATCCTGCTATCCTTGCGCGGCCGTATCGGCCACGTCTCGGCCGAGCGGGTGCTCTCGGGTCCGGGACTGGTGAATCTCTATGAGGCCATTGCCATGCGCAATGAGCGTGTCAAGCCCAATATGCAACCGGCCGACGTGACCAACGGCGCCTTCGGCAATCCCCCGGATCCCGACTGCCTGGAGGCGGTGAACACCTTCTGCCGTCTGATGGGCAGTTTCGGCGGCAACCTGGCGCTGAACCTCTCCACTTTCGGCGGTGTGTACATCGCAGGCGGCGTGGTCCCGCACTTCCTGGACTTCTTCAAGAAATCGCAGTTCAGGCAGGCCTTTGAGGACAAGGGCCGGTTCAAGTCTTTCTTAAAGGATATCCCGGTCTATGTCATCACCGACAAACTGGCCGGACTGCGTGGTGCCGGTGCGGTGATCCGTCAGGAATTAGGCGCCGTGCTCTGAACACCCGCCGGGGGATAACCCCACATTGAATCTTGAGAGAATGCTCCCGCGAAAAATGCGGGAGCTTTTTTCGGCCTGAGTAATTGACGGCCTTAAATTCATTCACCCGTTATTATACCGCCTCACGCCGAATAATGATCGGCTCGTTGGCACATTGCCATGGACTGTGGCTTAATTTTCTCCCCGAGAGCAAGTTATCCTGCTCGC
>JAFUGP010000003.1 GCA_017469335.1 Succinivibrio sp.
GACGGAGATATTACCGGCAGTGCCGCTGGCGTTCAATTTGCCGTTCAAAGTGATTTCGGCAGAGCTGCCGGTGCTGACCGTAATGGCACCGGCCGAGCCGGTGGTGAAAATGTCGGCGAGGGTAATGTTGCTGGTCTTGCCTTTAACCTCAACGGCACCACTAGCGGTCAGCGAACCATTAACCGCTATATCGCCAGCGCCAGCAGAGATCGTTGCTGTTGTGCCGGCTTTCACAGTGCCGAGGTTAATCTCGCCATCATTGATAGTGGTAACCGTCACCGAACCGGCTGTGGCAGATATAGTACCCTGTACCACGCCGCCTGTAGACCCGTTGATGGTCAGAACAGAGCCGGTAGCCTTGATGGTACCGGTGCCATCTATACCATTTACTCTGGCATTCAAAGTATATGCAGAGCCGGTCAGAGTTACCGTACCGTTGTTCGTGATACCGTTGGTTACTGAAAGCGTACCGCCTTTGGCAGTCACCCCAATGGTTCCGGTGTTATTTAATGATTTTAAGGTTACCTTACCAAGAGCAGCCGAGCCTGATTTGGAGATCAGAGTCAAGGTTCCGGTATTGGTGAAATTACCAAAAGCCTGGGCAATCGATAAGGACCTAATGTTGGTCTTACCGGCGTTGGTAAGATGGGCAGAGCTGCCTGTCACAGAGCTAGCCTCTGCAGCGCCGCTCATGGTCAGAGTGACGCCGTTAGCGACAACAATGGTGCCGGTCGCCGCTCCGACCGAGAAGGTTCCGGTCTTGGTGCCGCCGGTAACGGCGCCCATGGACTCCGCCGCAGCCGCCCAACCGGTGTAATCAGCAGCTGCCGCAGTAGTAGAAGCAGCTCCCACACCAGCGGCTACCGCCGCGGCAATGGCGCCCTTAATGTAGGCGTTTTTATAGATTGCGCGATAGTGCGCCAGTAACATGGTCAGAGCTGACCTTGTCAACTTAATCATATGTTAAATCCCGTATTTGAAGCGCCTTGATAACGCAGTCTGAACAGCAGACTGCGCTGACGCTTTGGGTTAGTAATTTTTGCGCAAGGTAACCTTGCGTGACCTCCGTCCGGGTGAACCGGAACGGATGAATGTGCAAGCACATTCACGTAAACATCCCTAAGGGTGTTTGCGTGAAGGTGCTCTGAGACAGTGCTGCTTATTAAGGAGAGGTGTGCCTGCAGAGAGCTTATGAGGGGGACAGAGATCGCGGACAGATGTGGGATCATTGCGCACATCACGGGCAGCTGAGGGATCGCGGCTGCTGCGCCGAAATTGACAGAAACTGTCTTAAGCGCATTCATAGCCTTCTTAAGCGGGTACAGAGAGCGTGCGCCCTCCCTCAGGTGTGAAGGGAACACCCGAGTGAGCCGCCTGAAGGACTTCATCTGTGTTAAAACTTTAGTGCCGAAGCTCTCGCTCATGCCTTATGTGGACTGCCTTCCAACCAAAACCGAATGATCAAATGCGAAAAGACCCGTCGCCTCTAAAGTGACATCAAGCCACCTGAGGCAGACGGGCATTCAACATATGATTCAAACTTACGTCCTCCGCGTAAGCCTGCAGGGCAGGCAGATGCGGCCGGAGGACAGACCGCATATCCGTAAAACCTGTGAAGGGAAGTCAGAAGGGGGTGGCAAGACAGCAACAGGGCACAGGCACGGCCAAAGAGCAGCCGCACAGAAAATCCATGCACTAAAAAAGTGTCTGCAATGATGAGGGACCGGGATAAAAGAGAAGAGAAAAGGAGAGTCAAGACGACCGGTGTCGTCCTGAAAAGCTTAGAAATTAAACCCTGCGGGGGGGGGGTAACTATTTGAAAGCTAAAGCAAAAATGCATTTATTCTCCAATATGCGGCCAAAGGCAGCCGCTTTATCCCAGAGCTGATTATACACTGCAATTTGCGGATGCGGTGATTTTATTTGCCAGAGGGTTTAATAGCGGGCTGGAGGGTCAGCTGTCCTGAATCATTTCCACTGCGCTTAGAAGATCGTCGGCAGAGCGCTCCTGTCCGCAGTCGGGAAGTTCCTCACACAGAGAACTGTCACGAGGTACCATGATGGTGTGACAGGAAGCGGCCTGTCCGGCGGCGATGTCAGAGGTCGCGTCACCCACCATCCAACAGTGTTGTAAATTGAGATTAAAATCCTGTGCAGCTTTGAGCAGAAGACCGGGAGAGGGCTTGCGACAGGTGCAGGTAATTTTAAGTTCGGGGATCTCGCCGGGGAAGCCCTTATCCGGGTGGTGGGGGCAGAAGTAGATGGCATCAAGGTATGCGCCCTCACGGCCCAGGAGAGTCTCAAGCTTACGGTGAATTTCGTCAAGTCCTGCAAAGGTGAGCTCTCCGCGGGCGATCACCGGCTGGTTGGTGACGAGAATGACCAGATAGCCTGAGTTGTTGAGTTGTCTGATGGCAGTTGCTGCGTCATGGAGCAACTCCAGCTTGGCAGGATCGTTTAAGAATGGCACGTAGCGGATGAGCGTGCCGTCACGGTCTAAAAAGACTGCCTTCTGCGGGTGGCGCAGCGAGCGGCTTTGCGGAAGGCCTGCTTTGACGTCGCGTGCCACAGCCTCAAGTCTTTCGGGAGTACCCATGTCTTTTATGTATTCTGGGCTCCTGTAGGAAATCAACTGGCCGCTTCCGGCTAGGGGGCGGAGCAGGTCGCGGTCCAAGTCAAGGCGGAAGGTGGAAAGATTACCCCTTCCGGGCCATCCCCCTGTTCCTTTGCGGGAGGGGGAACTTTTCCCTCTCCCGGACCCGCACCCTTGTCGCTTGCCTGCAACGACATCAGGATCAGTTATGGAGATAGGGGCTGCGCTGAAAATCAGGGAAGCGTGATCCTGCCGTGAGGCTTTTAAGGGGTCCTGTAAAACCGTGTCCGGTTTTTGCGAGTGAAGGTTGTCTGCAATTGGTGCGGAGGGGGCGCCGGGAGTCAGCTCGGTATTGGCAGTTTTTGATGCAAGGCAGGGGCTCAGCTCAGGATGAGCGGCAAGGTAGTCGTCAATCAGGCGCACGGAGAGTACATGCACCCCGGCGTTGACAAGATTATGGTAGTACTCTGGACGAAGATCTTCTTTGGTCAGCCAACGGGTCACCCTGTTTTGGTTGTCAGTGATGATCAACCCCGAGTCGTAGGGATGGGAGTTGGGGTGAGTGAGGATGGTGGCCAGAGGGTGGTGAGCGTGATGGAAAGCGAGCAGGCGGTTAATGTCCAGTTCAAAGAGCGAGTCGGCGTTTAAGAGCAAAAAGTCATCGGCGAGGTAAGGCCGCAGGTAGAGCAACGCACCGGCGTTGCCTAAGGGTACTTCCTCACGGAAGTAGGAGATGTCAAGGTCAAATGGCCTGCCGGTGGCAGGTGAGATCCCGGAGCCGTCACCGAAATAGGCGATGATTTTATCGGCCAGATGGCTGACGGTGATGATTACCCGTCGCAAGCCCTGCTCGCGCAGGGAGATGAGCTCCCGCTCCAGCACGGGGATGCCGTCTAAGGGGATCAGGGGTTTGGGCAGATCAGGGTAAAGCGCGGCGATACGGGTACCGCGGCCGCCGGCCATGATCACGGCAGCACAGAGATCTGAGGAGTTTGTGGGGGGTATGGTCCCGGTGGATATTGTATCAGCTGAGAGTGAGGTCATAGCTTCTTTGCAGATGGATGTGGCTTAAGGTGAAGGCAGCATCGGGAGCTGCTCAGGGGCGCGGAGCACGGAAGACGAGGTATTTGCCGGTGAGGTAGTTTACGGCGATGATCACCAGATTATCCAGGATCTTGGCGTACAGATCGGGCCAGTAAAATACTGCGATGAACAGCCAGATGAGCAGCATGTCCAACAGCAGGGTAAATAACCTTGAGCCCAAAAACCCCCAGAACTCGAAGATGGCGCGGCGGGTACGCAGTCCCCGGCTGTGAAATACCCACAGCTTGTTGGTGAGAAAGGCGAAGATAAAGGCAAAGATCCATGAGAGCGCGTTGGCGGTGAGATAGTACACGCCGCACAGTGAGGAAAGAACCCAGAATGCGGCGATGTTGATCAGCGTAGCCCCCACACCGCTCAGACCGTAACGAACAAGCTCTCCGAGATCTGTCTTAAACAGGCGGGTCATGAGCGAGTGCAGATCAGGCATGGGACTTATCTCTGCTTAAGATTTGATCGCGGGTCATGAAGCGGGCCTTGAATGCGATGGGCAGGTATTTGAAGGTCTGCAGCAGAGTGTTCTGTGACTCACCTTCTTCCCGTGCTTTCCAGCTGGTGGGGATCTCATGCACGATAATACCCAGGCGCAGTGGTTTTACCAGGGTTTCCAAAAAGAAGGGGTGGCGCAGTTCTTCCCAGGCGATGGACTTGAACAATGATGCCGGGGCCAGGCGGTAACCGAAGGTCATGTCGGTCAGCGAGGTGCCATAATAGAGCGAGAAAAATTTTTGAAAAATAAAATTGAGCACGTATTTAAGCGGACTGTAGCCCTCAAAGGCTCCGGGGCTGAGCCAGCGCGAGGCGGTGATCATATCCTGAGGATGTGCCTTGGCCGCAGTAATGAAATCTTTGACACTGTGGGGATCGGTCTCCAGATCGGGTGCCATCATGAGCGTGTGAGAGCCTGCTGCAGCTGCCATACCGTCCTGCACCGCGCCGCCGGCAAAGGGGTGAGTCTGGTAGAGGAGCTTAAGCGGCACTTTAGCCTGCGCACAGCGTTCCTCACAGCTTTTAATGGCCTGCAGTGTCTCCGGCAGGGTGCGCTCGCAGACTATGGCAATGAACTCGCACAAATCGGCAGGATTGTTCTCGGTCAAAATGATGTCCACCGTCTTGCCGAAGGACTCTGTCTCGTTGAGAGTGGGGAGCAGGATAGATACGTTGTTAAAAGCTTCCATGTTCAGGTCCGAAATAGGGAGCTACTTGCGCAGTTCCGGGTTGGAGAGGAAATCGCGGTACACCAGGCCGATGCCCTCTTCAAGCTCAATACGGTGGCGCCAGCCCGCAGCATGTATGCGGGAGACGTCAAAGAGCTTCTGGGGCGTACCGTCGGGTTTGGAGGGATCATAGATAATCTCACCCTCAAAGCCTACTGCCTTTTTGATGAGCGCGGCGAGTTCAGCGATGCTCAGATCAGAGCCGGTGCCGATGTTGAAATAATTAAGGCCGTCGGCCGGCACAACTTCGTCCTCTTTGTTCAGCAACAGTAGCAGTGCCTCGGCCAAATCATCCGAGCACATGAACTCGCGCCGGGCCTTACCGGTGCCCCAGACGGACACTGTTTTGGCTCCGGACATCCTGGCCTCATGAAAACGGCGTACCAGCATGGGCAGCACGTGAGCGCCGGGAGTGCGGAAGCTGTCATTGAGACCGTAGAGATTGCAGGGCATGACGCCGAAGTAGGAAGTGCCATACTCGCGGTTGTAGGCAGCGCACAGCCTCAGCAGTGAGATCTTGGCAAGTGCGTACATCTCATTGGTCTTTTCTAAGGGACCTGTCAGCAGATACTCCTCGCGGATGGGCTGCGGGCAGTCACGCGGATAGATACAGCCGGTACCCATGTAACAGAGCTTTTTTACGCCGTGCTTAAAAGAAGATGTTATGACGTTGAGGCCGATGCGCATGTTCTCTTCAAAAAACTCCACCGGGTAGGTGTCGTTGGCGACAATCCCGCCCACACGGGCGGCAGAGAGGATCACGCAGTCAGGTTTTTCATCAGCAATGAATTGATCGGTGGCTGCGGCGTCACAGAGATCCAGCTCACCGTGAGTGCGCATGATGAGGTTATGGAAACCGTGTTTGCGCAGACAGCGCTCAATAGCACTGCCTACCAGGCCACGGTGACCTGCGATATAGATTTTATCGTTGAGATTCATGTCAGTTCTCTCTCCGTCGTACCAAAGTAAAAGAGCCGGCGATAACTCAGGCCGCCGCAGGTAATGCAGCGCACAGCGTGGGCGGACGGCTGAGCTTGAGACGGTGAAGTTTGACATAAATGTTTTTATTAACAACTAGATAAATCTGTATGGGGGGGGGTAAAAGATAATTTTATGGCCTCTGCTTCCAGAATTTTTCTGAGCAAAGCATTGGACATAACCGTGGAGCGGGCGCGGGGCACGGCGGTCCGGTCTGACTGGGCGGAGGTCGGGGCGAAAAGAGCGGCTGAGTCAGCGTAGGTTACGGGGCGCACTAACTGCGTCGGAACCCCCAGAGTGGTGGCTATCATAAGACCGATGTCGTATTTGGAGAGCGCCTGGTCTGCGCAGACATTGATTGCCGGGGGCAATGGTCCGGGCAGCTCCATGAGACGCACCGACAGTGAGGCTGCCTGAGCGAAGGTCAGGGCGGAGCGCAAGGAGTCGGATAACATGTCCACCGGGCGGTCGGCCTGCAGATCTGAGGCTATGCGGTCATAAAAATGCGGACGCCCCGCTACCAGAGAGGGGCCGATGAGAAAGGGATAGCGCAGCGCTGTGTGTCCTGCAAAACGGCACAGCGCATCGGCAGCGCATTTGTGCCGTCCGTAGGTGTTGAGCGGACGCTGCAATGAGTCCTCGGATAACTGCTCTTGGGCTGCGCTCTCTCCGTAAATACAGTCGGTAGAGGCGTAACACAGGCGGGCTGAGGAGGGGAGAGCATTTAAACAGCGCGAGAGCGCGGTGACGTTGACCTCCCAGGCCTCCTGAGGCGCGGCCTCCACCTGATCGGGATGGTGAGTGGCGGCCAGATAGAAGATCTTGACTGCCTCGTGCTTTGGCAGGCCGGACAGCAGAGCCCTTACGCTGTCAAAGTCCGCGACGTCGCAACTACGCCACTTAAGACGAGGTGTGTCTGGCGGCAGCGCCGCGGCGCGGGTAGTGGCCACCACGCTTTCAGAGGTCAGAGCGTGAATTGCCTTTACGAGGTAGGAGCCCAGAAATCCTGCCCCGCCGATTATGAGATACATGCACCCTCCCCTGAGCTCTGCCCGGGTTGGGCAAAAAATATCGCCTCCAGCATGGCGCAGAGCGCGTGATAAACGGGCAGATGCAGCTCCTGAACCTTAAAGGTCTTGGTCTCGGGTACGTGAATTACATGCTCACACAGAGAGTCCAGTCTGCAGGGCTGCTTACCGGTAAGAGCGATGCAGCACAGTCCTTTTACTTTGGCACACATGCAGGCCGACACCAGATTTTGGGAATTGCCCGAGGTGGATATGGCCAGAAACACATCGCCTTTTTGCCCTAAGGCGTTCACTCCCTGCGCGAAGACGTACTCGCCGCCCAAATCATTTATGATGGCGGTATTAAGTGCGGTAAAGTCGGGCAGCGCCACGGCGGGCAGGCCGCACTCCAAAGCTGCGGCCAACGCCTTACCGTCCGCACCGAACAGATCGTCATAGCGCTCCTGTTCAGCCTTTGGCAAGGTGCGTTTGAATTTAAAGGATTTGCCCAGCTCCCCTGCGATATGTCCGCTGTCGGCGGCCGAGCCGCCGTTGCCGGCAATCAGAAGTTTATGTCCGCCGGTGAAGGCATCGGCAATCAGAGAGCAGGCGGTGCTGATCTCAGAGGCGAGGTGCTTGAGTTGCGGGTAGCGGGCGATTAACTCGGTGAGTATGTCATCGGCTGTGACCGCGGCCTGCTCCGGGAGCCTGGTGTTCATGAAAGATCCGCTCAGAGTTTTAAGTTAACGACCGGTATATCCGGGATCAGAGGCTCTTGTGATGCGGCGTCAGAGTCTGCGGCAGCATCTGACGGATCTGCAAAGATATCCATAAGAGGCTGCTCCGTTTGCAAGCTAAGTTCAGCGCCCAGGGAATACATGGAGATGAGCTGCGTGTCATCCAGGTATAAAAAGGAATGGCGTACTAACGGGGGGATGAGAAAATAATCCCCGGCACGAAAGATCCTATCCTCACGCTCTCCGCCTAAAACGGCACTTACCCTGCATGCCCCGGCCACTACGTAAAAAGCCTCGGCGTTGAAGCGGTGATAATGTCCGCCACGCACCGCACCACGCACCGAAGTGATGAAATTTACCTGCGAAAAGCCCCGGCGGGTTAATTGCGTCAGGCTGCCGCGTTCATCTTTGAACATGAAATCAGGCGTCAGGTCGATGATCAAAGTCATGAGAGTCTCTCACACAGGTTCATGGAGTCGAGAATGCACAGATCCATGTTTTTGTAGTTCCACAGTCCCCAGCGGCCATGAGTGATGAAGCCCGGCAGAGCGGCGAGATGCTCCTGAATGGCCTCCAGGCGCCCGCGCATGGCCTTGTCGTGGATCACGTAGGCATAAGGTGCAAAAGCACTGTCCAGCACTTTGGTAAAGCCCAATTCAGGTGGCAGTATGTCGGTACGGGAGGCAAAGTCAGCACCAACCTCAAAGCGCGGACCGATGATCTCCAGTGCGCCGCATCCTAGGTCAGGATGAGGATTGTCGGCCGCCGGAGCGGGACAGGCACGGGGAGTGAGTGCGCTCTGAAAACCCACACGATGGGCACGATAGCGGCGTGAGGGAATATACAGCCAGGAGATGTCCGTGTTCTGTGGGAAAGAAAAGAGCACGGTGGTCAGGGAATTGTATTTAAGCCCCCTCATCTTGTCTGCGATTTCGTCTGGCAACTCCATGATTTCAGGCAGCTCGGGCAGAGGTACAGTGCAGATTATCTTATCGTAGGGACCATCCTTGTTCACCTGCCATCCTGCGGTGTCGGTTAAGCGGGAGAGGGAGGTCACGGGAGTGTTCAGCTTTAAGTTCAGGCCCTGCGCCACGGAGTCCATCAGGCTTTGGATCCCGCCCTCAAGAGGATAGTAAAAGGTCGAATGCGGCATCTTGCGCTCGGTGGGATCGCTTAAAAGAAGTGAGGTAAGCAGCTCCCGTGCCGAGGGCAGCGGCATCTTGCCGCGCATCCAACCAGTTTCCATATCTTCTAAGGGATAGGCCCAGATCTTCTCGTTATAGGGCAGCAGATAGTTATTCGCTATCCCCGCGCCGAACTTCCAGACAAGCCAGTCGCGGAAGTTATCAGGCTCAACACCACGCTCTGAGTCCCTCAGAAAATCAAGAGCACAGTCAAGTCTGGTTTCAAGCGGCAGCTCGCATAAGGAGAGCTCAAAGGGGTAGGAGATGAAATGACCGTCCAGGTAAATCTTGGCGTTGCGCACGTTGTGTACCCATTTGTCACTCGGCAACAGCGAGAATACCCAGTCCACTACCTGCGGGTGTTTGGAATTGAAGATATGCCCGCCGTAGGGATCGTAGAGATAACCTTTCACAAAGCGCGAGCGGGCCAGACCGCCGGGCCGGTCGTTTTTCTCGTAGACCGTTACTTCATGCCCCCGTTCCTGCAGCAGACGGGCAACAGACAGACCGGAGATCCCGGCACCTAAGACAGCTATCTTCATGATCGCCTCTCAGCGTACCAGATAGGAGGAAGCGTCGGCACTGCGCTGCCGCCAGTAGTCAAGCAGATCGCGCATGGTGGTCTCGTAGGGGATCTCAGGCTGCCAGCCGGTATGAGCCTTGAACTTGGAGCAGTCGGGGATCTGCAGATCGGCATCCACCGGGCGCAGCCGAGAGGGATCGGTCTCAACCTTGATCTCGGCGGCGCGGGGCGAGAAGGAGATAAGCGTTTTCAGTGTGTCACCCACCGTGCAGGTATGAGTGCCGCCGATGTTGTAATACTCCCCGGGCACAGGATTAACGGTGACCAGCAGGAAATAGGCGCGCACCGCGTCGCGCACATCGGCGTAAGTGCGCAGTGAGTCGAGGTTGCCTACCTTCACTACGGGCTCTATGGCACCGCGCTCTATGAGAGCAATCTGTTTGGCAAAGGTGGACTCATGGAAGACATCACCGCGTCTGGGACCGGTATGCGTGAACATGCGGGTGGTCATGACGGTCAGGCCATAGGCCTCGGCGTAATAGCGGCCTAAGAGATCGGTGCCGATTTTGGAGATGGCATAGGGTGAGGCCGGATCAAAGGGGCAGTCCTCGTGAATGCCGCCTGCGGGAACCTTGTCACGGGGGATTTTGCCGAATACCTCCGAGGAGGCGCAGACGTGGATGACGGGCTTATATTCTTTATCAAGTCGGCTCTGCTCCAGAAGGGCTTCCAACAGACGGCAGGTGCCCAGAATATTGGTGTTTAAGGTATCCACCGGCGCAGTGAAACTGGTCTGTGGGTAGCTTTGCGCGGCGAGGTGGAAGATGTAGTCCGGGTGCAGTTCGCGGATGACACGCACAAGGGACATCTGATCGTTTAAGTCGGCGTAGCGAAAGGTGAGGCGATCCCCTTTATTGGCGCGATCCAGCAAATGGGCCACGTTATCAAGCGGCGAGCGCCAGCGGCAGACGCCTGCGATGTTCCAGTTGGTATGCTCAAGCAGGTAATCGGTAAGGTGCGAGCCCACCATACCGGTAATGCCGGTGATTAAGGCGGTAGTCATATTCAGCTCCTGTGAAGGATAGCGGTGATTTCAGTGCCGGGATCGGAGAGAGGGCGGGAGATTGAGAGCGGCGAGGTCTCCTCGTCGCGGTAGTAGAGCACCCGCGAGCCCTCCTCCTCAAACTTAAAGGGCACGTACAGAAGATTGGACAAGGCCTCCCGTACCAGACTTTGCTGCGGCACAGGTACATAGAGTACGAGAAACCCACCGCCGCCGGCACCCAATAATTTTCCTCCTAAGGCACCTGCCTTAATGGCACGCTCATAGATACCGTCGATGTCGGAGGTGGAGATGGCGGAGGTCAGGCCGCGCTTCAAGCGCCAGGTATGGTCAAGCAAGCGCCCGAAATCATCTAAAGATCTGGAACTGTCGGTGAGAATGTCCTGTGCGGTGTCGACGAGCTCTTTCATCTTGAGGAGGCTTTGCTGCTTATCCTTGATAGCGGCGGACTGATGGCGGGCTATCTCTGAGGAAAGCCGGGCAAAACCGGTAAAAAAGAGCATAAGGTTAGAACAGAGCTCATCACGTCTGTTTCCTGAGATGATGAGCGGGGTGACGGTATAGCCTGAGGCACTGAAGTCGATGCGGTTGAAACCTCCGAAGGCCACGGCTATCTGATCCTGTACGCCGCCGTCCTCGGCACAGAGCTCCCGCTCGACATAAATGGCCTCGTCAGCGAGGCGCTTGGGGCCTGCGTAACTGCCCTGCAGGGCATGAAAAGCGTTTAGCATGCCCACCGCGAAAGCCGATGACGATCCCAATCCCGAACGGGCCGGCAGATCTGACTCATAGACCACCCTGAGTTTGGAGAGCCCCAGGTATTGCATAGCATTGCGCACGGCAGGGTGTTCTATTTCGGAGACCGAGCGTGTGCGCTCGATTTTGCCGTAGGTGATCTGGTTTTCGTAATCAAAAAAAGGTGGCAGGTGGCGCACTATGACATAGATGTACTTGTCAAAGGTGGTGGAGAGCACAGCGCCGCCGTGCTCCCGGTAGAACGCGGGGTAGTCAGTACCGCCGCCGAAGAAGGACATGCGAAAGGGGGTTTTGGTAATGATCATGTCAAGCCCCCGTCACACCTGAAAAGGCCGCTGACCATACACTGCGCGGATGCCGGGATGGCGGTTTATGACGGTTGAGCAAAAACCCGGTATTTTGTATTTTATTGTTATAACGCGAAAATACGCTGATGGGGTAAGTGCTTGTCTTGAATGGTCAGGCTTCATGCGTTCTATGTCCTGAGATCAGTAGCTCTTTTGCTTGCAGTGTCCGTCTGTGACCTTTGACAGATCCATACCGCAATTTTTGCAAATTCTATCACATAAAGAGCGGCATGTCTGAGGAGAGGAATGGCCCCGCAGCTTAACCGATGCGGCTTTTACGGGAAGCAGTCCGGACCGGGCGGGGCACCATATCATCTTATTTCCTTGACAGCGTGCTCTTGTTCCGGAGGGCTAAGTCTGAGCGTTGACATTTTCAACTGTGGCATAATGCACGTCAAAGTGCAGGGGCTCTATAAGGGGCCCTGTGTGAATTTTGTTGCAAGCAAGAAAAGAGTGCTGTCCATGACTGCTTATGCTGACTACGTGAGCACCCGCTGGTCAAACCTGTGGCGCGATGTCTTATCGGATCGCTCCGCTGTGCGGGTACTTTTGGGAGGAATTATCCTTGCCTTGGGACTGGAGTTTCTGGTATTGCCGTCATCTCCCTGGAATTTCAACGAACTGTTCGAAAGACATCTGAATGCACTGTCAGCGGACGGTCAGATGGGAAGCGGAGTGGCTCTGACTCCCGATAAGAAGGCTTGCTTTTACAACGTGCCGCGCAACATGGGCACGGGATTTTCCTCACTGAGCTCTGCCCGGGTGACGGTACACACCAAAGCTTCAGAACCTCTGAAAGTCCAGGCTTTGCTGTTGACCTTTCCTGATCAGGAGCCTTTGAACTTAGGGGAGTTCAAACTCTCGCCTCAGCCCGGACAAAGCGGGGTCCAGAGAGGTGAGCTGACAGTAACCCCCTCACGCAATTTTATTGCTCTGTACCTGGTATTTGATCCCGCGCAACTGCAGGATGGCGCTTTGATTACGGAGTTCAGTTTAAACGGTTGGCACTGGTCGGCTGCTTTCCTGCGACTGCCACTGTTGCTCCTGCTTGCCCTGGGAGCTGCCATTCTTTATTCCCGGTATAAAAGAACGGGCGAGGTGACAGTGACGGAAAAAATTCCCGCTCTGGCGGTGCTCTTTACCGCAATCTCGTTAATTGGCCTGCTGAGCTGGGGTAGTGAACTGTTGGGCGGTGGACTGCACTCGGCCGCACTCTCCTTGTTCTTCCAAAACGGGGATCTGCTTTTGAATGATTTTTCCATCGTGCCGTTTACCAGCGCCGGACTTGATCCCTATACGGATGCGCTCAAAGAGACCAATCACCTGCCGCTTCTGTATGTGCTCGGTTATTTTTACTGCTCCCTGACAGACGGCTTTCCGTCTGAATATCATCTGGTGATAAGGCAGTTTCCCTTCCTGTTGGCCGTACTCATCACGCTCACGTGCCTGATGGTTTGTCAGGCGCTGCTCATCTTTCACAGATTACGGGGTATGAGTGCGGCACTACGGGCACTGTGCACGTTGGTGTTGTTATTATCAGGATTGTATCTGGCAACATTGGAGCGGGGCAATGTGGTGATGCTCTCAATTTTGTGCAGCATGTTTTTTTGTTTCTACTATCAAAGTGAAAGTCGTCTGGTACGCGTAACAGCGCTGGCAGCTCTGGCGGTGGCGATAAACATAAAGATCACGCCCGCCGCGCTGGGCATACTGCTGCTCTATCGCCGACAGTGGCGGGATATTCTGATGCTGGGGGCACTGAGCTTGCTCATCCTGGCCGGATCATTTATACCTCTCAACGGGGGCATTACCGATAATGTGGTGGCTGCGGCCGGAAAAATCCTGGCCTGGTCGGGCAGTTATATGTACGCTTCGTTCAGCATGGGGATCAACGGGGTGCTGGAGGGATGGTTTTCCGCCTCAGGAGCCCCCTGGTTTAAAGCTCTGACGGCAGTTCTTATGCTGGGTCTGAGTTTGCTCTTTCTGCTGGCGGCACCTTTCTTTGAAGAGTGGGAACGGATGCTGGCAGTTACCGCCTGCATCCTGGTACTATCGCCAAGCATCTTCTACTATGCCGTACTTATATTAATGCCCGCGTTGGTACTCTATCTGTCCGAGGAACGTGGGCGGGCCGGTTTCAAGATCAAGATCTGGTACCTGTTGCCGCTTGGTATGATCTTTGCGTCTCACCTGCATCTGCCGGCTGCTGTGTCGGCCTATCAACATGCTCTGGGCATTTTGTATCTGGTATTGACGGTAAGGTCGTTGCAGTGCCTGTGGCCACAGGTTGCAAAGCTGTTTAATGCCAGGACCAAGAGTCCGCACAGTGGAGCGACCTCGGCAGAGCACAGCGCCTCAGTAACCGACGAGTAATTTGAACCTGAGCTTTGAAGGGCAGCGCCGACGGAAGCTAATGACGCTGCCTGCTTTCAGCCCTGTGGCCACATAACCTGACACTTGAGCGAGCCGTCCTGGTGGAGACATCATGCAGCGTGATGGAGCCGTTTGCCGCGGTAGTGGTAATGGCCACCGACCCTGAGGTCACGATGCTGCCTGCCACATCCACCGTGGTCCCGCCGGCGAGCTTGGTGAGCTTGCCGTCACTGGCCTGAGCTTTCAGCCCCTTCTCCAGCACAATCTCATTGGCGCTGATGTCAACCGTGCCGGTTACCACGGTCACCTCACCCTGCAAAGTCAGGGTGCCCTTGGCAGCGGAAATATCCACCGTCTTGGTGGCATTCAACGCCCCGGTAACGGTCAAATCGGAGCCGGCAGCCGCTGCGGCGGACAGAGTGTTCACATCCACCGTGCCTAAGACAATGCTGCCGCCGCTGGCGGTCTTGATGGACACCGAGCCGGTCTTGGCCGCGAGGGAGTTGACGATGATGTCAGCGCTCTTGGCCGCGGTCAGGGAGACTTTGCCCGTACCGGCATAATTGATGACATCGGCTGAAAGCTCACCGCCTGCCTTGACCGTTACGCCGTAGGCCGCACCTGCCTTGGTGGTGTTGATGGTACCGATGGCAATGCTGTTGCCGGCGGTGATGGAGATGACACCGGACGAGGTGACCACCTGTCCTAAATCAATGGTGCCCTTATCCGTTCCCCCGGCCTTGACCGTAATGGCTCCGCTCTGGGTCTGAATCGTGCCCACATTGACCGCCCCGGACTTGGCGTTTACTGTCAGTGCCCCGGCACCTGCCGAGATAAGTTTCTGCTCAATGTCACCTTTGGCCGCCGAGACCGTTATGGCCGCAGACTTGGTCGCGTAGATACTGCCGGCCGCACCGTCCACACCGTTGGAGAGCTTCAAAGTAAGCGCCGATGTTCCCGTATAGCTGATGTTCCCGGTATTGCTCGCCGCGCTGAAGGTCAGAGTACCGCCCGAGGTGGCTACGGTCAGACTGCCGGAGTTGTTAAGCGCGTTGAACTTCGCTGCCGCAGCTTTCCCTGCCGCAGACAGCGTGGCGGTCGCGTCATTATTGAGAGTGCCGTAGGCATGACCAAGAGAGATGGTCTTTACTACGAGCGTGCCGTGATTGGTCAGATTAAGTCCGCCCCCGGTGGCAGCCGAGGTATTGTTCACCGTCAGCTCGCCCCCGGCAGCCACAATCACCGTACCGGCGGCATTGGCCGCCGAAGAGGTCAGGGTATTGCCCGCACCGGTGATGGCACCGGCCGCCACGGCAGCACCCACACTGGTGTAAGCGGTAGCCTGCGCTGCCGTGGAGACTACCGCTGCGGCGGC
>JAFUGP010000038.1 GCA_017469335.1 Succinivibrio sp.
ATCTCTGGGAGTCCTCTGAGTTTTCGTGTTTGTTTATTGTTTGCGAATTATACAGAGACTCCCTCCTGTTTTTTTAGCTAAAATCGCTTTCGAGGGGTAGTGATCTTGCCCCCCGATCCCCCTAAAATATCCATTGAACCGAACTTCTTTTCTTCTGAGAAGTCGTAATCCAGCGCAGCCCTCAGATCTGAGGCGCTGCCGTAAAGCACTGTAGCACCGTCAAGCCCCCATTCCTTTTTGGTGATGTTATAGTCCCGGATGCGTCCGGCATGGGAATAGATACCGGTGAACAGCTGCCGGTGGACGGATATATATTCGCCTGGAGTGAAACTGAATGCTTTTTCCGAAAGAAGTGCTGCAATTCTGGCCGAAACCTTATCCGCCTCCTCAGTACGGTCATTCGCGTCACGGGCAGGATGTTGCTCGTAATAGCTCTGCACAAGCGCATTTGCTTCCTCGAAAGAAATCTCGCCCTCAATATTGCGGACTGCGGTGTGCATCAAGTATGCGGAGGTCTTAAGCCCGTCAACCGCCTGCAGGCCGATGGCCGTATGCCAGGCATAGCCTTTGTCACGCTTGTCCGGCTCGGACTCTTTGATATATTCTTCAAAAGGATCTTTGTTCATCCAATCTCACGTTCCTGCTACTTTTCAATTTGTAAGGCAGCCTACACCCCTTCACTCAAACTCACTCATCCGCCTGAAGACGAGAGGACTGCCCGCGATTTCCATGATCTGAGCGATGTCCGATGTGTGCTCCATGTACAGCTCCGCATCGCACCTTACCGCTTAACCCGTGACATCAACACTGCCGTCTCCACGTGTGGGGTGTAGGGGAACTGATCAAAGATCCCCAGGGCCTGGATCACATGCGTGTTCGCCAGAGCACTGATGTCCGCGCAGAGGGTACGTGGATTGCAGGAGATGTAAATAACGCGGTTAAAACGCTGCAAAAAGCGTCTGGACTGTTCATCGTCAATGCCGCAGCGCGGCGGATCTACCAATAAGGTGGAAAAATCATAGTCGTCCAATTCTACCTCAGCCTGCAACAGTCGCTTGAAAGGGCGCACCCCGGACAGGGCATCGCGCACCTCGGCTGCGCTCAGGCGTACCAATTTGGTGTTGACTATATGATTGAGCTCTAGATTTTGTAAGGCGGTCTGGGCGGGCACACGGGCGACCTCGGTACACAGACAGCGGCGGAATGATGAGGCCAGGCACACCGTAAAGGTACCGCTGCCGCAGTAAAGCTCCAGGAGATCCTGCTCCTGCTGACCCTCACTGCACGCATAGGCAAAATTCACCATCTCCTGACATACGGCGTGGTTGGGCTGACTGAAGTGCCCCTCGTGCTGCAGCAGGGCAAGGGTCCTGGTACCCGCTCTCAGGGTCTCGGCAACTGCCGTGCCCGAGGGCGCCACACACTGCTTGCGCGCACGGCCCACCACATGCGCCTTAAGTCCTTCCCGCTCTAACAACTCTTCAAGCTCCGTGGCCGCCTGAGTGAATGAGGCCTCGTCAAGCTTGGTGTGATACTGCAGACTGATGACCGTCTCACCGCTTGAGGCGCTTAGAAAAGAGCAGGAGAAGAGTTTGTGGCACAGCACCCGGTAGTCTCCTAAGTGGGCGCTTAAGGCTGCCATGGCCGCGTTGATGGGCTCCGCTGCCATGGGAAAGGAGTCAAGGGGCACTCTCACGCGCGGTTTGGTGTGGGGCTCAAACATGCAAAAGTGCGGTTTTTGATCCTCAAAGTAGATGCCGAACTCCGCGCGCATGCGAAAATGCTCGGCAGGCGAGGCTACTATCTGCGGCTGCGGGTGGCTTAAGCCATGGTCAGCGAAGAGTTGTAAGGTTGCGGCACATTTTTCCTCTAAATAGGCGTGATAACGATCAGGATCGGTGGTATATAAGAGCGGCGGCAGCATGATGATCTTCCTGTGAGAGGGTGTGGGTGACGCCGCCGATTGTGGCAGATTGCGATGGAAAATAAAAGAGTACTGTTTTTTGACTCGGGAGTGGGCGGCCTGTCCATCTATGAGGAAGTAAAAAAGGCCGTACCTCAGCTGGAGGGACTCTACCTGTTTGACCACGAGTGCTTTCCCTACGGCAGCAAGAGCGAAAGCTTTCTGCTGCGCCGGATCGGAGAGTTGCTGACTGGCGCCTGCAGGAGATTTGAGCCGCAGGCGGTGGTGGTGGCCTGCAACACGGCCAGCACGGTAGTGCTGCCCACGCTGCGGCAGCATATGACGCTGCCGGTGGTGGGGGTGGTGCCGGCCATCAAACCGGCCGCCGCGCTTTCCCAAAAGAAGATCATTGCCCTCCTGGCCACCCCCGGCACGGTGGAGCGAGAATACACCAAGGCGCTCATAGCCGATTTCGCCTCTGACTGCAGGGTACTGTGCCTGGGCAGTGCCGATCTGGCCAACATCGCCGAATTGCGCGTCTCCCGCGGCAGCGTGGATGAACAGGCCATAGCCGAAATTCTAAAACCCATCTGCGCACTGCCCGAGAGCGAAAAACCCGACGTGGTGGTGCTGGGCTGCACGCACTATCCCTTTATCCGGGATATTCTGCAAAAGCTTCTGCCTGGCATGACCATCATCGATTCGGGGGAGGCTATCGGCCGGCGGGTGCGGGAGGTGCTCAGGCAAAACGGCGTGGATTTTGCGGGAGAGGAGCCGCCCGGTGCGGCCCGGGCGTTCTACACCGGGCATCTGGAGCACTATGAGGATCGTCTGAGCATGGTCAGGCGCTTTGGTTTTGTCTCTTTAGAGCAGTTTGAGCTGTGAGCAGGCTGTGACTTCAATAAGACGTCCAGGTCAGCTTCGGTGGCCGCCTAGGTGCCAAATCAGTTCAAAAAAAAGCCGTGCTAACAAGAATGTTGTGTTATCATAGCCGTGGCAGTGTTTCTGACTGTCAGTTCCCATGAGGTATTCCGGCCCCTTCGTGTTTTGCCGGATCAGAAGTGCAAGCAACAGGCTCTCCTGTTTTCATTTTCCTTATTCAATTACAGACAGCAGGAACATTTTTTCCTTACTTTCTTCATCTATCTATGAATCTTAACGAACTCAAGAACACTCCGGTGGCCGATCTGGTGCAGATGTGTGAGCAGAACGGCATCGAAAATACCGCCCGCCTGGGTAAAAAAGAGATCATTTTCCAACTGCTCAAATTCTGCGCCAAGTCAGGCGAGGACATCTACGGTGAAGGTGTCATCGAGATCCTGCCCGACGGTTTTGGTTTTCTGCGCAGCGCGGACAGTTCCTACCTGGCAGGTCCTGATGACATTTATGTTTCTCCCAGCCAGGTGCGCCGCTTCAATCTCAGAACCGGTGATTCCATCTCGGGCAAGATCAGGCCGCCCAAGGAAGGCGAACGTTACTTCGCCATGCTCAAGGTCGATGTAGTCAACTTCGACAAGCCCGAAAACTCCCGCAACAAAATCCTCTTTGAAAACCTCACCCCGCTGTTTGCTTCCTCCCGTTTAAGACTTGAAGTGGGCAACGGCTCCAAAGAAGATCTCACCGCCCGCGTCATTGATCTGGTAGCTCCCATCGGCAAGGGACAGCGCGGCCTGATTGTGGCTCCGCCCAAGGCCGGCAAAACCATGCTGCTGCAGAACATGGCCCATTCCATTTCCACCATCAATCCCGAGTGTATCCTCATTGTGCTGCTCATTGATGAGCGCCCCGAGGAGGTGACCGAGATGCGCCGCATGGTCAAGGGTGAGGTGGTGGCCTCCACCTTTGATGAGCCCGCCACCCGCCACGTGCAGGTCGCCGAGATGGTGGTGGAGAAAGCCAAGCGCCTGGTGGAGCACAAGCGCGACGTGGTGATCCTGATGGATTCCATCACCCGTCTGGCGCGCGCCTATAACACGGTGGTGCCGTCCTCGGGCAAGGTGCTTACCGGCGGTGTGGACGCCAACGCGCTGCAAAAGCCCAAGCGTCTGTTCGGCGCGGCCCGCAACGTCGAGGAAGGCGGCTCGCTGACCATTATCGCCACCGCACTGATAGACACCGGCTCGAAGATGGATGAGGTGATCTACGAAGAATTCAAGGGCACCGGCAACATGGAACTGCATCTCTCGCGCAAGATTGCCGAAAAACGCGTTTATCCGGCCATCGACGTGACCCGTTCGGGCACCCGCCGCGAGGAACTGCTCACCTCGCCTGATGAACTGCAGAAGATGTGGATCCTGCGCAAGTTCCTGCACCCGATGGGAGAGATCGAGGCTACGGAGTTTCTCATTGACAAACTCTCCATGACCAAGTCCAACGAAGAGTTCTTTGAGGCCATGAAGCGCTCCTAGACCAAAGCCTCGGCAATAAATCTGAGACTATGCCAAAAACCGCCCGTCTTGGTCAGATGAGCGGTTTTTTGTTTGGCAATCTGTCAGCGCTGCATGGCGCGCTGCACAGCCTGCCTTAAGAACTCCGCCATATTGTGGCCGTTATGCTCTAAGAGTTTGGGGAACATGGAGATGGGAGTCTGGCCCGGGAAGGTGTTGATCTCGTTGATGAGAATACCGTCTGTGGGGCTTAAGAAAAAGTCGATGCGCGAGAGATCCCGCAGTTTAAGACCGATAAAGGCCTGACGGGCAATGCTGCGTATGTTCTCCACCTCCTCGGTCTTCAGCCCCTGCGGCTCAACGGTGGTTACCGTGGCGCTGTTCTTGCTGTATTTCTCCTCAAAGGTGTAGAACACGTTGTCCGGCATGATGATCTCACCGGGGGTGGTGATGCACAACTGACCGTCGTACTCATAGGCGGCCACCTCCAGCTCACGGTGCACTATGTTCTTCTCCAACAGTACCTCGGAGCTGTAACCGAAGGCCTCGGTGATGCGCTCCTGCAGTTCCTCACGTTTGGTCACGTGATAGCAGCCCACCGAGGAGCCCTGACTGGCCGCTTTGACATAGATATCCCCGTAGCGGTCAAAGAATTCGGCGGCCTTGCGGTGCGCCACTTCATCGTCAAAGTTCAACAGCGCAAAGGGTGTGTTGGGCAGGCCTAAGGCATCGAAGTAGAACTTGGTGGTGACCTTGTTGAAGCACTTGCGGCTGGCCTCACTGTCGCAGCCGATGTAGGGCAGGTTCAGAATGCGGCAGAAGGACTGGATATCGCCGGTCTCGCCGGGAACGCCGTGCAGGCAGGGCACTACGCAGTCGATTTGGTAACTGCTCTGGGTCGTACAGAAGTTGCGGCGGGCGTCAAAGGCCCCCTCGCCTTCGGCGGTGATGAAGCGCTGCTCATGCATGGTGGCGCGGATCACGTTAAAATCCGCGGTCTGTTTGAGCTGCTGTTCGATGAAATCTGCTGAAATCAGGGAAATGTCGTGCTCGGCTCCGTCGCCGCCGCACAAAAGCAAAATATTGGTAGACATGGGTAGTAATTCAAAACCTAAAATAGCGGCCAATTTTCAGTGCAAAACTCCGGGAGCGGATTTTGCCGTGCCCATTATACACAGTAAGTTCTGCGTGGGTTTACTTGGCTGGTCTTGAGCCCTCGCCGACCCGCCGTAGCCTGCTGTGTGCCTTGCCTGTGCTTGGCTGGGTCTAGGCAACAAAAAGCCCCGCTTTGACTGCTGCGGGGCTGCGGAGAATTTCAGGCGGCGAGGGTCAGGCAAAACTTTCGATGAAGCCTTTGAGGGCGCTCTTGGAGATGGCGCCGATCTGCTTGCCGGCCACCTCGCCGTTCTTGAACAACAGCAATGTGGGAATGCTCATCACACCGTACTGCGAGGCGTAGGCGGTGTTCTGATCGATGTCCACCTTGACGAACTTGACGTTGGGCAGTTCCTCGGCCAGCTCTTCAATCAGCGGCGCCACCGCGCGGCAGGGACCGCACCAGGTGGCCCAGAAGTCCACCAGCACCGGCTGTTCGGCCTTGAGAACCTGCTGCTCAAACTCGTTGTCGGATATGTGTAAAACCTTATCGCTCATAGCTTTGGCTCCTTGTCATGTGTCTGAGTGCCACCACGGTAGGGCACCAGCGCTTGAGGCCATTATAACCCAGCGCGGGCAGGATTGGCCCAGGATGACCGGAGTTTGAGCTTGCCCTCAACAGTCTGCACAGCAAACGGCTTTTTGACATCTTTATTACCGGCTCCAACGCTTTCCTGCAAAGTTCGGATCTGGCCACTTTCTTTACCGGGCGCTACGTAGATATCAGTGTTTTCCCTTTTAGCTTCAGTGAATTTCTGCGCTATCACGGCAGTGCCGATCCTGCTTTGATGCTGGAGAGGTATCTGGTTGCCGGGGGACTGGCTGGCAGTTATATGTATCAGGACGAGACCTTGCGCAGGCGCTACTTGGAGGACATCTATAGCGCCGTCCTGACGCGGGATCTCGTGCAACGCTACCGTCTGTCCGGTGCCGGAGGGGTATTGGAGAGCGTCAGTGCCTTTTTGCTTGATAACGTCGGCAATGTGACCTCCGCCCATCGTCTGTGCGGTATTTTGAATGCGCAGCAGCGTAAAACCAACCCGGTGACCATCGGCCACTATCTTGACTATCTGTGTAGCGCATTTTTGTTCTACCCCCAACATAGTTTCGATGTCAAAGGCAGTGCCTACCTCAAGGGCAACATCAAATACTATTTGGCCGATCTGGGGGTGCGTTACGCCGTGCAGGGGCAGCGTAATTTAGACTACGGGAGGGCCTATGAGAATATGGCGGCGCTGGAACTGCTGCGGCGGGGCTACCAGGTCTACACCGGCAAAATGGGAGTGCTGGAGGTAGATTTTGTTGCCCTGCAGGGCAGCAGCCGTTGGTACATCCAGGTCTGCGATAACCTGGACAATCCTCAAACCTTTGAGCGTGAGGTGACATCACTGCTTAAGATCAAGGATGCCTATCCTAAGGTAGTGCTCGCCCGCACCGCGCATCCGCCGTATGATTACAAGCGCATTGCCATCGTGGATCTTGCTTCCTATCTGGCAGGCAAGGTTCTCAAAGAGGCCGATCCCACCCTGGCGTGGTATCAGCGCTGAGAGCTGTTGACCGCCGCTTGCCACTGCCGGGTGCTTGGGCGAGGTTTCCTATTTGAGCTGGCGCGCGGCCCATTTTAGAAGCGGTTGCTCCAGAAGGTGGTGGGCCAGCACCGAGAGCGTGAGGATGAGCAGGCACACGGCAGCTACCGTCAATACCGGGTGATCAAGAGCCCAGGTGCTCTGCGCGGGAGCAAGGTAATCGCGTACGGCGCGCACCACCAGGGTATGCACTAAGAACACCGCATAGGAGTAGCGCCCGAGCATGACCGAGCCGGGGTGGTTTAGCAGCCTGGATATAACGCCCTGGCGGCATAAGAAGAGCCAGAACAGCGCGGCAAAGCACAGCTGCAGCCACACACCGCCCAAGGCCCAGCGCGTCTGCGCGGGAAACCAGGTCAGGGCGGTGAGCGAGGCTATCTCATCTACAGGTATCTCCAGGTCACCGGGCGCGGCACTGCCGCCTGAGGAGCCGGCGAACAGGCTGATGAAAATGGCACCCAGCAACAATGCCTCCAGGCAGGATATGAGCAGGTAGCATCGCGGCGCGCTCACCTTGAGATCGCAGTTTCTGCCCGCCCGGGCCTGCTCGCGCGCTTTCCACAGCAGGCACAGCAGATAGCCAAAGCCCATGTAGGAGAGCGCCCTCACCAGAGGATAGATAAAGGGCACGATGATATAGAGGTGGCGGTTGTACATAAAAAGGGTCAAGAGGGAAATGAGGCCTATGACCAGGGTGGCCTGCTCACGGGGCAGGGCTTTTAGGATGCAGAAGTACAGCACGGACACAAAGAAGAGCACATTGGCAAACCAGGCCACGTAGATGATGGTGGCATCCGGGCCGAAGTGGTGGGTGTTCCAGTCCAGCAAGAGCAGGGAGTTGAAGATGTTCACCGAGAGCGGGTACTGCAGGATGTCAAAGCCTGCCAGAAGGTAACCTGCCAGCGTCAGTACCACGATGAAGGGCGCGAGCCTCAGCCACTTGCGCAGGGCAAAGTGCAGCACGCTCTCCTGGGTGTTGACGTGATAGAACAAAAAGAACCCGGACATGAGAAAGAACATCTCCACGGCCTGCCAGCCTGAGCTCCAGCCTACCAGCCAGTCAAAGCCGGGGTGGGAATTGAGCCCTAAGTAGGCCAGATGCACGCCTACTACAGCCCAGATCAAAAAAGCGCAGGAATTCAAGGTTTTTAAAGTCACGCTCGCTGTATTTTCTCATGTGTTTTCCCCAGGAGAGCCTTAATCAAAGTCTGAGCGATGGTAGGTGATGCAGTCGTCGAGTACTCCGTCGTCATCGACGCTGCCGTGGCGCTTTTCAGGGACACTGCGCGGCTTGCCCATCTCATAGAGCGGGCAGCACTTGGGCCCGTAGCAGAAAGTTTCAAAGCGGTGCTTTTGGCTGACGCCGAAATCGTACTCGATGGTGACGTTGCCCATGGCCGCCCACTTGCAGCTGTGGCAGCGTCCCCGCCAGAGCTTGGCATCCAGCATTCTGCAGCCGCGTTCGTCGTAGACAGCCTGCGCCGGTACCTCCTCGGTGAAAGGGCCGCAGGGCGGCCTGGCATAGTCAAAGTCGTCGTTCATGAGTGCCTCACGCCACTGCGCGGTGTCATCGGGGCGAAAAGCTGCTGCCTTGAGCTTTTTTAATGAACTTGTACGGTAATAGTCGGCGTATTCAAGTTTGGGGTACTGTTTGGTCCAGGCCGCTCCCTGTACCTCATCGCCGATATGAAAGTGCAACTTTTGCTGCTGCAAAGCCGAGATGGCGACACAGAAAGTGCGCACTTCCTGGGGGACTCCCGCGCTGTCCCAGACCGCGCCATCGAAGAAAAGGTTGTAGCCCAGAAGTGTATGAGTGCGGTTGTCAACCTTGTAGCGCCAGACCTTGGAACGCGATTGCACCGCCGTGATGGTGCCGGTGAAAACCACTTTCTTCTGCTCACACGGTTCAGGCCGTTTAGGGCGTCTGTAAAGCCGTCTCATCATAGATCCTCCCCATACCGTCCTCAGTATCACCGGGACGTCTTGTCTGTTGACAGTTATCTGCCGCACCATGCGCTCATAGTCACGTCGGCAGCCTGGTCACTAAGCTCAACTAAAACTCACATCTGTGGCGGTACCGTGGCACTGTTTTAACCTGCGTGGGCAGTTTGCTGCGACCTTTGGGGGCAGCTTGCTGCGCACCCGTCCGGGTTTTTGGATGATTGCAGCTTTTTGACTGTCAGGCCGTCAGGGCCGCCAGCTGCGGTTTGAACAGGCGCATCAGGGCCTTGAGCAGCAATCCGTAGAGCGGCACGAAAATGCTCAGATTGGCCGCCAGCTTGCAGGCGTAATCCACGGTGGCAATTTCCACCCAGTGCGCGGCCATGAAAGGATCGGGGCTGTGGTAGAAGGCCACCGAGAAAAACACGATGGTGTCGAGCAGGTTACCGAACACCGATGAGCAGGCCGGGGCAATCCACCAGGTCTTAAGCTCGCGCAGACGTTGGAACACGAAGATATCGGCCAACTGCCCTGCCACATAGGCCGACAGCGAGGCAGCCGTGATGCGCAGCACAAAGACGCTTAGGGCAAAGACACTGCCAAACCCGCAGAAAGAGCCATGCTCAAAGATGGTACCCACTATATAGGAGAGAATTAACGCGGGGATCATGGCGGCGAAGATAACCCTTCTGGCCTTATGCTGGCCGTAGAGGCGCACCGTCAGATCGGTGGTGAGAAAAATAAAGGGATAGGTGAAAGCTCCCACCGTGGTATTGATGGAAAAGATGGTCAGCGGGATCTGTACGGCGTAGTTGCTGAGCACGATGATGAAGATGTGGGTAAACCACAGGCGCTTGTAGGGAAATTCCGGCATGGCAGCAATCCTCAAATTCAACCCCCAATTCTTTGGGCAAGGTCAGAGAGACCACATTCTATCAGCTGCGGCGGCAGTCGACGCGGGGTAGCGGTAAATATTCCGGGCCTGCGGCGCGCTGGGCCCTGCCATGAAAAAGTCAGGAGTTCTGTTTGTCTCTTATGGTCCCTGTAATGACGTCATGGTGCAGGTCGGGTACAATCAAGTTCAGGACCCCACCGGGCAGAGTAGATGAGGTTGCGACCTGACAGCGGATCTGATGCTCAGAGCGCCTTCCTCTGCAGGACTACACCACAGGGACTGTCTGAGGAGCGGTTTCACTGCCCAGGTGACCGTCCGGGCAGCCCGGGTATCTTCAGGTTCATGGCGGGGATCATCATTATCAGACAGTGCAGGAGCGGGCCTTGGGCCTGATGCATATGGAATCAAAGCCGGATCTTCTCTTAATTGACGGCTCGTCTTTTCTCTACCGGGCTTATTACGCCTCCCGGCGCAGCTTTACCACCAAGGCAGGCATCCCCACCGGAGCTACCTTGCTGATGAGCAACATGTTAGGCTCGCTGCGCCGCAACTTTGCCAAGGTGCCCGCGGCAGTGGTGTTCGATGCCCGCGGCAAGAGCTTTCGCAGCACTCTGTACCCCGAGTACAAGGCCAACCGCAAGGCCATGCCGGAGGATCTGGTTACACAGGTCGAGTACGTGCACCGCCTGGTCAAGGCGCTGGGCTATCCTTTGATTGTCGTGCCGGGGGTGGAAGCGGACGACGTTTTGGGCTCCTATGCCAGGGAGGCACAGAGCAGGCAGATCTCCACGCTCATCTGCACCGGCGACAAAGATCTTGCGCAGTTGGTGGGCGAGGGCGTGAGGCTCTACGACGGCATGAAAGAGGTGTTCTACGATCACGATGCCGTGGTGAACAAATACGGCGTGGGACCTGAACACATCATCGATCTGCTCGCGCTGATGGGGGATTCGTCGGACAACATCCCCGGCATGAAGGGGGTGGGAGATAAAACTGCCGTAGCGCTCATCAACAGTTTAGGCGGCATAGAGCAGATCTATGAGCGGCGTGCTGAAATTGCCAAGTTGGAGTTTCGCGGTGCCAAAACCTTTCAGGCCAAGTTGGAGCAGGAAATGGCTAATGTACGGCTGTCCTATCAGTTGGCCACCATCAAAACCGATGTGCCCCTGCCGGTGCCGCTTGAGGAACTAAAGGTGCCGGAGCCTGACAATGAGGCGCTGCTCTCCTTATACGGTGAGCTGGAGTTTCGCCGCGCCTATGCCGAGTTAGCCAGACAGATGGGGCTCGATGACACCGCCTCTGACGCAACCGCTGCCGTAGCTGCGGGTGCCGCGGCCGGGCAGGAGGCAGCCTTGAGCGAAAAAAAATCTGCCGCTCCTGCCGCCGGGGAGTCAGATGATGATCTGGACACCTGGCAGAGCATAGGCAGTGTGTTTGAGTGTGTGACGGACAAAAAGCGTCTGCAGGAGCTGGCCGCGCAGATCAAAAAGGGCAGGTTCGTCGCGTTTGATACCGAGACTACTTCCCTAAGACCTGCCGACAGCACCCTGGTGGGCATTTCCCTGAGCCTGCGTCAGCACGAGGGCTTTTACATCCCGCTCAATCATTCCTACCTGGGAGTACCGCAGCAGCTGGGCTTCAAGGATATCAAGGAGATCCTGCTGCCGGTGCTCAATGATCCTCTGGTGGTGGTGATAGGACATAATCCAAAGTTCGATCTGCAGGTGATGCACTTCAACGGCCTGCCCTTAAAGCAGGTGAGCGGGGACACCATGCTCATGGCGCATCTTTTGGATTCACAGCAGAGCGTGAGCATGGATGAGCTGGCCAAACACGAGCTTCACTACCGCACCATCACCTATGCCGAGGTCACCGGCGGCAAACGCAAGATCCCCTTTGCCGCGGTGGACGTGCAGGATGCCACCCGTTACTCCGGCGAGGACGCCGAGGTGACGGTGCGCCTGTATGAGACTTTGCTGCCCAGGCTCAAGCAAAAAACCACGCTGTACAATCTCTACCTGCAACAGGAACTGCCGCTTCTGCACGTGCTCACGCAGATGGAACAGACCGGCGTGCTGGTGGACGCAGGAGTGCTCAGGGAGCAGAATGTTAAGCTCATGGGCGAGTTAGGTCAGCTGGAGGCACAGATCTACGCCGCCGCCGGCATGACCTTCAACATCCAGTCGCCCATGCAGTTAAGTCATGTGCTCTACGAGGTGCTGCAGGTGCCGCCGCCGGGCAAGAAAACCGTGCGCGGTTATTCCACCTCCGAAGAGGAACTGCAGAAGATCGCGCCCAAATACGACATCGCCAATCTCATTTTGCGCTACCGCGAGCTCGCCAAGCTCATCACCACCTATACCAATCGCCTGCCGCAAGACATCTCGCCGCGTACCAAGCGGGTGCACTCCTCATTCAATCAGGCCGGTACGGTGACGGGCCGCCTGTCCTCTTCCGAGCCCAATTTGCAGAACATTCCTGCGCGCACCGAGGAAGGCAAGCTCATCCGCAAAGCCTTCATCGCGCCTGAGGGTTACGTGATTTTAAGTGCCGACTACTCGCAGATAGAATTAAGGCTTATCGCTCACCTCTCCGGGGATGAGCGGCTCATCGCGGCCTTTAAAGCCGGACATGATATTCATGCCGCCACCGCCGCCGAAGTGCTGGGAAAGAGCATTGAGGAGGTCACGCCGCAGGAGCGCTCCAAGGCCAAGGCCACCAATTTCGGGCTCATGTACGGTATGGGCGCGGTGGGACTGCGCCGTCAGACCAATATGGATTTGAATGAGGCGCGCGACTACATCGAGCGTTATTTCTCCCGCTACCCCAAGATCCGCGCCTTCATGGATAAGATTAAGGACTTCGCACACCAAAACGGCATGGTGACCACGCTGATGGGGCATGAGGTCAGCATCAATGCCGCGTTAAACCGTTTCGGGCATACCGATCGCGCGGCCATCAACGCTCCCATGCAGGGCAGCGCGGCCGACATCATCAAACAGGCCATGGTGGAGATTGGCGCCTGGATAAGGACTCTGCCCAAGGATACGGTGCGTATGACCATGCAGGTACATGACGAGCTGATCTTTGAGGTCAAGCAAAGCGCTCTTGCTGAAGCTCAGGAGCGGATTGCCGCTATAATGGAGTCGGTGGTGCAGCTCAAGGTTCCGCTGACGGTGAGCACGGGCAGTGCTGCCAACTGGGCCGATGCCCATTGATCGGCTCTGGGTAGGTGATACAGCTGATGAGGAGTGAGATGATGAACAAGGCAGGCAGATGGGGCGCAGCGCTGGCGGGGCTGGCATTGTTGGGACTGGCGCTGGGTGCCGCAGCTGAAACGCCCGAAAAGGAGAGCGTCAAGGAGAAAATCAAACCCTCGCACATCGATTTGGTGCTGGTGCTGGATAAAAGCGGCTCGATGAGCGGTCTGGAGGATGACACCATCGGCGGCTTCAACTCCATGCTGGAGAAACAGCGCCAGCTGGATGTGGCCACTGACGTGACTACCGTGCTCTTCAGCGATCAGTACAAGGTGGTGCATGAGCGCGAGAGCATCAAGAACATTGAACCCATGACCGCCAAGGACTATACGCCCGGCGGCATGACCGCGCTGCTTGACGCGGTGGGACGCACCATCGGCAAGGTGCAGGACTACAGCAAGATAGACGCCAAGGACAACAAGGTGATCTTTGTGATCATCACCGACGGCAAGGAAAACTACTCCAAGGAGTACAAGAAAGCCCAGGTTAAAAAGCTCATCGAGAAAAAGCAGGAGAACTCGGAGTGGGAGTTTGTGTTCTTAGGCGCCAATATTGATGCCGCCACCGAGGCCGGCTCCTTGGGCATCGTCAGGGATCACGCGGTCAAATACCGCAACACTCCCAGCGGCGTGAGGGCCAATTATGATGCCGTGGCGCGTTTTGCCGCCGAAGCCGCCGCGCCTACTGAGGCTCACGAGTCCAACTGGAAAGAAGCGGTAGAGGAAGACAAGTAGCTCTCGCCTGGGGCCATATATTCCGGCCCCTTCTAAACCTCCAGGCTGAAGATGCCTAGGAGAGTGTTGTTTGCTATTGCTTGATATAGCACTGGTTTTTGCTCTGAGGTTTATCCGGCAGACTCATGCGGATCAGCCCTTGAGCCAACGCCGGATGCAGGTAATGCCGGCGCAGGGTTTCCTTTGACTTCAACTTAAGTCTTAAGAGCAGCTCCTGCGTCGAATAAGGCACTTCATACTCCATGACATCCAGCAGTTTCCTGACGTAGATGCCGGTCTCAACCGGGGACTTACGCAGCTGCAAGAGAGCCTCATCCAGCAGCTTATCGAGCAGCGTGAGCATGAATTCGACCAAGACGGTGGAGTTGCCGGCGTTATTGCTGTCGGCGATGGCGCGGTAATACTCCTCCTGGCATCTTTCAATCTGACTTTCCAAAGGCAGATATTGAAAGATGTTGCGCCAGCGATACAGAATGACCGTATGCCACAGCCTGGCCATGCGGCCGTTGCCGTCGGCAAAAGGATGGATGAATACCAGCTCATAGTGAAAAACCGCCGCCGCAATCAGCGGATGTACCTTGCCCTCGCTGCGCCTGAGCCAGGAGAGCAAATCCTTTACGAGCCACTCCACTCGGTCCGGAGGCGGGGCCATGAAGATGCAGCGGCCGCCTGAGAACACCCCCTCACCGGTGGTGCGAAACTCCCCGGAACTTTCAACCGTCCCCTGCGTCATGATGCCGTGGAGCCGTTTCAGGTCAAAGATGCTCGACGGTACGATTTCCGGGATTTTTTCATACGCGGCATAGGCGTTTTTGACCTCCAGGATCTCCTTTTGAGGACCGATGACCGTCTGACCGTTGATGATGCCTCTTACTTCAGAAAGTGACAGGGAATTAGCCTCAATCTTTAAGGATGAGTGAATGGAGCGGATCCGGTTGTTGCGTCGCAGCTGCGGCCTTTTCTCCAGCTCATTATGCGAGGTAAGCAGGCCAATTTTCTCGGAGATGGCGGCTATCAGGGAGAGCATCTGCGAGGTAAGGGAGTAGGGCGGTGAGTAGCTGTCCATTCAGGTCTGCCTGTGTTATCTTGCGTATCATCTTGCGTATTATCTGGCCTGCAGACCTGCTTTTCAAGACGCTTTTGCCGGGCAATTTAAGCTGCCAGCCACCCCTATGATCGCCAGGTTTTCAAGCAGTGGTTAGGAAGAGGTGAGAGTCGTAAGAGGCAGTTCCACCAGAGAAAAATTGTGCCACACGGTCTCTTCTGGGGCAGTTGACGTATCCTGCGGCATGCTCTCGGCTCTGATGTAGCTGTAGTTCTCCCCCCAGCAGCCTAAAGCCAGACGCACCGATCCCGGGAAAAACTCGTCATTTCCCTGTTCCTTTAGATGAAAGTGCCCGTGGATGAGCACATTGCAGTGCAGTGACTGCATTAGGGCGGCAGTCTGCTCTTTTTGCAGCCCGTACTTGTGAGGCAGTGCGGATCGTTTGGGCTGTAACTGCTGGGATTTGCCCCGTACAAAACGGGCCACAGCGTGGCGCCAGTGCGCGGGCAGTGCGGCAAACAGCGCCCGGGCAGTGCGGCTGCGGCCTAAGGCACGCAGCAGCTTAAGCGGCAGTTCCTGGCGGCAGAGCTGATCGCCGTGCAGGAGCAAAGCGCGGCCGCTGTCGGTTGGCAGGGTAATGGTGTCGGACAAAAGAGTAAGGCCCAGGGTACGGGCATCTTCCTCCTGCAGCAGAAAATCGCGGTTGCCGTGGATAAAAAAGGCTCGTGCGCCGCGCGCGGCCGCCTCAGACAGGGCTGCTTTGACCTGTAAATGGGCCGCGTCCTGCTCATCAAAACCGATGAAATAATCAAAGAGATCGCCCAGGATATACAGACAATCCTGTCCGTCCAGGCGGCGGCAGAACAGGGAAAAGGCCTCGCACAGTGCGGCGCGGTCCGAGGCCAGATGCAGATCGGAGATGAGGTAAAGAGCCACCTTATTCCTGCAAGGTTGCTTTTTTGATGACGATGGCTTCCACCGGCACGTCATCATGCATGCCGTGACTGGAGGTCTTGGCGGCGCTGATCTTGTCGACCACCTCCATGCCCTCGGTGACCTTGCCGAACACACAATAGCCGTAGCCCTGCACCGTCTCGTTGCGGAAATTCAAGAAGTCGTTGTTCACGGTATTGATGAAGAACTGGGCGGTAGCCGAGTGCGGATCATTGGTGCGGGCCATGGCGATGGTACCGCGCGCATTTTTAAGTCCGTTGGCGGCCTCGTTTTTGATGGGTGCATTGGTTTTCTTCTGGCTCATCTCCGCAGTGAAACCGCCGCCCTGGATCATGAAGTTGGGGATCACGCGGTGGAAAATGGTGCCGTCGTAGAAGCCTGACTTGACGTAGTTTTCAAAATTCTCCACCGTGGCCGGCGCCTTGTCGCGGTCAAGCTCAATGGTGATGTTGCCTAAGTTGGTCTCCAAGATAACCATATCCGATCTCCCCTCGGCCGTGGCTGTAACAGCACAGGCTAATAATGCCGTGACGGCCGCAGCCCGGCCTAAAAATGTGGCAAAAAAATTCTTCATGTAACGCCTCCTGAAAAAAGCGTGTGCTTAGGATACGACAGCCGCACCAGCGGCGCAAGCAGGTGTGAGGATTTGCATGTTAAAGCGGCCTTGGGTTTCCCCAAGGCCGCCTTCACGGGTAACGACTGCCTAAATCACCGCGTTATATTGTTCTCTGTTCTGCCTATGGCAGAAAACCGGTCCTGCGGCGCGAGACAGCCGGGGCGATTGACTCAACCTGGGCCACAGCCTCAGCGCATTTTGCGCTGCCACATGTACAGCATGTAGAAGATGAGTGCGAAGAAGCCCGCAAAATAGACGAAAGAGAAGATTGCACTCCCCATATACATCTCCTTTGTTAGCCCGCAGCAAAGCCTTACAGGCCCTCCTGCGGCCGGCCCGGAACCTATAAGGTCCAGGGTGGTTGCTCCACGAAGGGGATCATAGCAAAAGCGGTGAACCTTCCTGATTTTAGGATGCTCTGCATGGGGAGGGGATCGCGAAAGTGAAATTTAGTGCGTTTTGCGCTTGCATTTGCCAAAGGCGTCTAGCGGTAGCCGTTTACAACCACTTGCGCGTGGGTATGATGGTGCCCTGCACCAGGTTAAGACTGTGCGCCACGGTGGTGCGGCAGAGGGCTCCCGGGGCAACGCGGGGGTGGGACTGTGCCGATGGGGCAGTGCTTTGTACTTGATTTTAAACGCGCTTTGAACTATACTTGCCGCAGTTTTTCAGTCGTCCCGCCGGGCGCGGGGCTCAGGTGTCGGTTCTGTTTTGATGATCGTTTAGCGCAGGTTGCAGCATGCTTAAAATCTATAACACCTTAACCAACCAGAAGAGTGAATTCATTCCGCTTCACCCTCCCAAGGTGGGCATGTATGTCTGCGGGGTCACGGTCTACGATCTCTGCCACATCGGCCATGCGCGTACTTTCGTGAACTTTGATGTCATCGTGCGCTATCTGCGCTATTCAGGTTACGAGGTGACCTATGTGCGCAACATCACCGATATCGACGATAAGATCATCCGCCGCGCGCATGAGCTGGGAGTTGACACTACCGAGCTGGCCGAGCGCTTTATAGGCGAGATGTACCGTGACTTTGACGCGCTGGGCATACAGCGTCCTGATATCGAGCCTCGGGCCACGGCGCATATAGCGGAGATCATCAAACTGACCGAGGAACTGCTCTTAAGCGGGCACGCCTATGTGGCACCTGATCATGACGTGGTGTTCGACATTGATTCCTATGCCGATTACGGCCGCCTCTCCGGGCAGAAACTCGACGAACTGCGGGCCGGGGCCCGGGTGGAAGTGGGGCAGAGCAAACGCAATCCGCTGGACTTTGTGCTGTGGAAGAGCTCCAAAAGCGGTGAGCCGGCCTGGGACTCGCCCTGGGGGCCGGGACGTCCAGGGTGGCACATTGAGTGCTCGGCCATGAGCAGCCGTTATCTGGGGACGGAATTTGATATCCACGGCGGCGGCTCCGATCTTATCTTCCCGCATCATGAAAACGAGCGCGCGCAAAGCTGTAGCGCTCATCAGGACCATTTTGCCCATACCTGGCTGCATTCGGGCATGGTGATGATCAATGAAGAGAAGATGTCCAAATCTCTCAACAATTTCTTCACCATCCGTGATGTGCTCGGGCAGTACGATGCCGAGACCGTACGCTATTTTCTGCTCTCGGCTCAGTATCGCAGTCAGCTGAACTACTCAAAGGACAACCTGGATCAGGCCCGCAGCGCCCTTAAGCGCCTGTACACGGCCTTGGACGGGGTGACGCCGGCCTCCTTTGATACTCTGTGTGAGGATGAGTACGAGCGGAGGTTTTGTGCCTGCATGGACGATGACTTCAACACTCCCGGCGCGCTGGCAGTGCTCTTTGATCTGGCGCGGGATCTCAATCGGGCACAGGATGCGGAGCGTGCCGCCCTGGCGGCCCGTCTTAAACAGTTAGGCCAGGTGCTGGGCATTTTGCAACAGGAGCCGCGTGCCTATCTGACCTCTGTGGCCGGTGATGCGGCATCTGAGTTGAGCGCAGAGGAGATTGAGGCACTGATCGCCCAGCGTCAGGCGGCCCGCGCCGCGCGCGATTTCAAAAGCGCCGATGCTATCCGCGCCCAGCTAAAAGAGCAGGGCGTGGAATTGGAGGACGGACCTGACGGCACCAAGTGGCGGCGCGGCTGAGGGCGCTCTGTCACCTCAAGCCCGGGCTCTGCTGACCGCTCACAGGCATCTTCACTTTGAGTCGGCAGGAGATTTATGCGGCTGCACGGAGGACTTGAGGGCCTCCTGTGCCAGCTCTCTTACCTGTGAGATGCTCATCCCCTGCCTGCGTGCCGCCACAGCGAGATCGTCATACTCAAACTTGACGCGGTCAAAACCCCGCCCGGAGCTTTTGTAGCGCAGCTCCCCTAAGGGCGTGCTGACAGTGGAGAGCGTGCGCGGCAAAGTGCGGCGTTCTATCACCTGCACGCGGATCCCCAAGGTGGTGGTCTGCGCGAAAATTACATCGCCTAAGTGCTGTTCGTGCTGGCGCCGGCACAGGCAGTACAACGTACAGCCCAGACGTCCTTTTTTCATGACCGCAGGCGTGCGCCACACATCCAGGGCACCTTGCGCGAGCAACTCTTCGCAGGCATAGGCGAGCTCTTCGGGGCTCTGATCGTCAATATTGCAGCTAAGCAGTGTCACCTGCTCACTTTCCCCCTCAGCTTCCGGTGTCGCACCCAGATAGGCGCGCAGCACGTTGGCGCACCCGGGAAAGGTTTTGCTGCCGGCACCGCCGGAGCTTTGCTGCAGGATCATGAGCGGCAGCTGCGTAAAGTTAGGTTTGAAATGCTGCAGCAGTGCCGCTGCCGTGGGCGTGCAGCGCTCACCGGCGACGCCGCCTGCCATACAGGGCAGACCTTCAAGCAGCAAGGCCGTGGCCGGGGCGGGCACGCTCAAAATGCCGTGAGCGCAGCGCACCTCACCAAAGCCCACCGTGATGGGTGTGGCGCTTAAGCTGCAGGGCTGCAGCCTGGTAAGGCACATGCAGCAGGTGCAGATATCCGCGATGGCATCCAGGCTGCCCACTTCATGAAAATGTACCTCACCCACTTCGCAGCCATGAGCGCGGCCCTCGGCGATAGCGAGCAACTCATAAACCGCGCGGGCATGGTCCAAGACTTCCTTAGGCAGCGGCAGGGCGTCGATGATTTCCAGTACCTCAGTAAGGGAGCGGTGAGCGTGGGTAACGCCGCCATGATCATGATCATGCGGGTGATCATGTGGGTGATCGTGCTCATGGTCATGACCATGAAGGTGGATATGGGCAGTCTGTGCTGAGGCATATGGTGTCAGGCCGCCCTTACCGAAGGTGTCGGCACTTCGTTTTCTCAGAGCCTTGATGGCAGGAGCGCTGCCACTGCGCTCAGAGGAGTGCTGCTCAGGTTCGCGTGCATCAGAGGATCCCCTCTCAGGCGGCGGAAGTTCATCTAAGGTGCGGCCCTGATAGTGCACTTCAAATCGGCCGCATTCAAGACTATCGCGCCTTTGACGCTCATAGCTGACCTTAAGGCCCCGAGGCAGAGCGCGGTTGAGGGTGTCCAGCACCTCCTGGGGATCAGGCTGCAATCCGAGCAGCGCCGCGCAGAGCATGTCGCCTGAGGCGCCGTTGCTGAGATCAAGATGCACAAGACGCATGTAATTGCCTCACTTGGTTGATGCTTTCATCTTTGCCATCCCGGCAGATTGAGCGCGGCGTCGGCGCATTTGAGTTGCGGATGATTGATCCGCGAGGCCAGAGCGCCGGCGCCAAAGCCGTTGTCGATGTTGACCACGCAGACTCCCGTGGCGCAGGAGTTGAGCATCGAGAGCAGGGCGGCCATCCCCTGCAGGGAGGCGCCATAGCCTACGCTGGTAGGCACCCCGATCACCGGACAGCGCACCAGCCCGCCTATGACACTGGTCAGAGCGCCTTCCATGCCGGCTACGGCGATGACCACCGCCGCATGTTGCAGCGCCGGAACCTGTGAGAGCAGACGATGCAGTCCGGCCACGCCCACATCATACAGTCTGGTTACCTCATTGCCGTAGAACTGCGCGGTGAGCGCGGCCTCCTCGGCGGCATAGAGATCGCTGGTGCCGGCGCAGGCCACCACCACCGTACCCATCCCGTCCGGTTCCGGCAGGGTGCCCGCATAACCCAAGGAGCTGGCCTCATCGTAGGTAAAATCCCCCAGGCTCTCAAGTTCACGTGCTTTGGCAGGACTGAGTCTGGTAATGAGCACCCGCTCCTGACCGCAGTGCCGCAACTCACGGGTGATGGCGGCTATCTGCGCGGCACTCTTGCCGGCCCCGTAGATGACCTCGCCCTGGCCGGTCATCAGGCTGCGGGCAAAATCGGGCCGGGCATAGCCCAACTCTCCGTTTAAGGCTTGCTCCTTGAGCAGGAGAGCGGCCTTTTCAGGCTCAAGACTGCCGTCTTTTACCCCGGATAACAGCTCGTGTAATGCGTGGTCGTCCAACATGTTCTCTTTGGCCAATCCTAAAGTGAGGCAGAGCTCTGCCTAGCTGTTCTGCCTGAATTTAAGGTCGAGGCAGACGTGTTTGAAGCTCTCCTGCAACGCCGCCAGGATTTTCTCTCGCAACTCTATGGCGCGCGGCCAGTCCTCAGCGGTTAATTCCAAACGCGCACTCTCCCCTTCGCAGCGCACCCGAAAGCCCGTAAAGCCCAACGCCGCGATTTGCTCCTCGCAGCGCGCGGCCAGAGCCAATCCTGCCTCGGTCAGCCTGGTGTTGCAGGGAAAGCGCGTGGCCAGACAGGCCGAGGAGGGCTTACGAGCGGTAAACAAACCGGCCTGCGCGGAGGCCTCCCGCACGTCCTGTTTGCAAAGGCCCAGTTCCTTGAGCGGGGAGAGCACGCAAAGTTCGGCCAGAGCCCGCATGCCCGGCCGCGTACTCCCGTCATCTGAAGCGTTGGTGCCGTCGGCAAGCTCGTCAAACCCATCGGAGCGGACCAAATTGAGCAGGGCGTTGAACACCAGCTTTTTACAGTGGTAGCAGCGCTCGGGGCCATTGGCCGCGATAAGCTCCTCTTTAAGCGGGTCAAGCTCAAGTATCGTAAATTTCACGTCAAACTTTGCGCATACTTTCCAGGCATCAAACAGATCACTATCTCTGACTAAGGGCGTCCTGATGAAATAAGCCTGGGTTTTAGCGCAGTAGCGCGCGGTGAGGTAAGTGAGATATGAAGAGTCCGCACCGCCTGAGAGTGCCACGGCCAGTTGAGGATGGCCCTTGAAGTACTCTCTGAAAACCTCGTCAGTGGGGATCATACGCTCTCCCGTGTTTGCTCTAGGCTGCCGGAGGTGCTCTGCCAGCGATCCTTGAGATGATACAGGAACAAGGCTGCCGGCGCGCACAGGGCGACGGTAAACCCCAGGCAGGCATCGGATAAGGTCAGTTCCAAAAACTCCTCACCCTCCGCCACGGCGAACAGGCGATCCGTAAACCACATGGCTGCCGCTGCGCCATACATCAAAAACAGCGTACGGGTATGGTGCGCGTTCTCTTTGTCCCATCCAAAAAAGAGCAGGGCGCTGAGGAGCGCGCACAGTGTTGTGATGATCAGGCACATTATGCAGTTACCTGAGCGGCTGGCGCGGCCTTGAGTGATTTAACCCACAGCACACCGGCCCACAGCGCGGTGATCACGATATCCATGCTGACTCCCACCGTGAGGATTTCATGCAGCATGGCGGAGGTGTCCTCGGGGGAGTTCAGCGCGGTTAAGAAGGGATACCAGGGCACGATCTCACCGTGCCAGACATGTTCAACGGCCAGTAACAGGGAGCCTCCCACCAGCATGGTAAAAAGCAGGGCGAGCCGCTGCGGCCAGGGGGAGGATACTCCGGTTTTCTGTGTGTGATGTTCCACGGTCTTTTTGACACCGTAAACCACCAGGGCCTCGGCAACTGCGGCGGTAAAACAAGCCATAATAAACTCCTTTGTAGGTGATTGAAATTAAATTGGGTTAAAAAACAAAATATTAAAAAATCAGTGCTCATACCCCAGCAGCATCAGACCTGCCACTATGGCAAAGAGCACGCAAAATACCAGGTACCAGATAAAGGCACCTGCACCAAGCGTGCTCTTGAGCGCGCTCAAATTGGTGATCTTGGTGGCAGGCCCCGTCAGCATGAAAGCACTGGCCGCGGCGCTGCTCATGCCACAGTCCAGCCAGACTTTCAACAGCGGAATGGTGCCGCCGCCGCAGACGTAGACCGGAATGCCAAGCAGGGCCGCCAGCACTACCCCCAGAGGGCCTTGTTCGCGGAAAAACTCGCCAAACGCGGCGGTCGGGACTGCACTCATAAAAAGCTCCGCCAGCGCAATACCGGCGAGGAAATACCCGCCGGTGGCGCGAAAATTGCGGCCTACGTTTTTGAGATAGCGCCGCCACAGCAGCGGATCGGTATCGCGATCCCGGCCACAGCCGCCTGCTTCCAGGTTGAGGAAGTTTTTTCCTCTGCTCACATAAAAGAGGTAAACCAATAACCCGGCAGTGGTGCCCATGATCAGACACAGCACCACTCGCAGCGCGGTGAGCTCTCCGCCCAGAGCGAGCGTATACACCGCCAGCTGCGGGTTTAACAGTACCGAGCCCATCATGAAACTGCACAGGTAATCCTCGCGAACCCCGCTTTGACGCAGCGAATTTACCAGCGGGATGGTCCCGAACATGCACACCGGCGAGAGCAGACCCAGCAGGGCGGCCGGCAGATTAGGCCACAATGTGCGCCCCTGTCCCTGCACTGTGGTCACCCACTCGCTGAGGCGGCGTTTTAAAAACACCGCCACCGCCGAGCCTGCCAGAGTACCGGCCAGCCACCAGGGGGCGATGGACCAGAACTCCAACAGAAAATGGCGGCCAAAGCGCAGAACCCACTCGGTCATGCCCGGAACCTGCTTGATTACTGAGCGTCAATGTCCACGATGCGGTAATTGGTTTTACCCAGGCCCAGAGACTGCGCGTACTCCAGAATATCGCGACCGTGACGGCTGTCCATGCGCTGTTTGAGCGAGCCGCTGTCCGGAGCCAGCCACACCAGATCGACACCGGCCTGATCGATGGCCACCGCATCGGTGGAGGCGATGATGCCGATATCATGCATGTCGGGAGCAGCCGGATTGCCGTTGCAGTCGCAGTCCACCGACAGATGGTTGAGCACGCTGATATAGAGCATGCGCTGCCCCTCGCCCTCATAGTCGGAAACTGCCTTGGCGGCTTCGGCCATGGACTTGATGAACTCCAGCTGCTGCGGACTCTCCAGTTTTTCGGGTGAGGTGTAGGTGGCATAGGCACCGTCCTGGTAGGTCCAGGCGTTTTCGGTGGTGTGTCCTGCCGAGTGAATTAAGTGTTTGCCCTGCGAGGAGGCCACGCCGATGGAGATGTTCTTGAGTGCACCGCCAAAGCCGCCCATGGCGTGCCCCTTGAAGTGGCTGAGCACGGCCATGAAGTTATAGTTGGCCAGGTGACTGCCTACCAGATCTTCTTTTAAGTACTGACCTTGCTTGACCGGAATGGACATGGAGCCTTCCTCGTCCATGATGTCCACGGGTGCAATGGCATCAAAACCGTGATCCTTGATGACCTTGCGGTGGCTTTGCGTGTCGGCGCGGGAGCCGCCGTAGGCCGTATTGCACTCGACGATGGTACCGTTGATGCTCTTTACCAAGGGAGCGATCAAGGCAGGGGAGAGGTAGTGATTGTTCCCGGCCTCGCCGGTACTCAGCTTGACGGCAACTTTGCCGGTGGCCGGACGTCCCAGTGCTGCGTAAAGCTTGAGCATGGCCTCGGGGGTGATTTGGCGTGAGTAATAGACCACGGGTGCATCCGGTGCAGTAGTGGCATGTTCAAGCTTGGAGAGATCCAAAAGCTGACCGGCCGGACCGGCGGCCGCAGCGCTGCCGGCCATAAAAGAGGCGCACAGAAAACCGTAGAGGACTTTTCGCATGATGACTCCGGAAATAAAAGTGTAACTTTGGGGCACTCACCCTAAGGTGAGCATTCCATGTTTAGCATGTTTAACGGACGTTGGCATTTGATATTTTCTGAAGTCCCATTAGAAAATTTAGGTTCAATGGATATTTTAGGGGGATCGGGGGGCAAGATCACTACCCCTCGAAAGCGATTTTAGCTAAAAAAACAGGAGGGAGTCTCTGTATAATTCGCAAACAATAAACAAACACGAAAACTCAGAGGACTCCCAGAGA
>JAFUGP010000039.1 GCA_017469335.1 Succinivibrio sp.
AACAGATTTTAGGCCGTATATATCTTTGGCAGCGATGGCTAAACTCGGCGTCAAAGGTAACAAGCCACCTACTTTCTTATAAGTTTCCCAGTCTTTCTTCTCGTAGGAAATAATAGATAATTTGGTTAATTTGCTTTTATCGTCCTGCGAAACATACCGATCGGTTTTTTCTCTCAATTCATAATAGTGTTCCCAGTCAGCTTCGGTCATAACTTCATCACGGGCATATTTTGAGGGATTGGGGAGCTTTGCTGGTAATGCCATTTTGAAATATCCTCTCTATTAGGCCTACTACGGCGCGGGAGCTGGGTACCCGCGCAATCGGCGCTGCCTGACTTTGGCGCTGCATCCTGACCTAATATAATTCAGGATCACACCTTTGTCTAACCATCCGGGCACAAAAAAGGCTAATATCCGCCATAGAAAGTTTCCTCAAAGGAGAGTGTCATGTCAGCCATAATGCGCAATCAAATCATTTATTCCATCTATCCCCGCAATTTCTCCGCTCAAGGTGATCTCAAGTCCATCACAGCACAGCTGCCCAGGATCAAAGCTCTGGGCGCGGATATCATCTGGCTCATGCCGCTGCACCCTATCGGCAGACAAAACCGCAAAGGCACGTTAGGCTCTCCTTATGCCATCAGTGACTACCGGGATATCAACCCCGAGTTGGGCAGCAAGGAGGACTTAAAGAGTCTCGCTGAAGAGTGCCATTCCCAGGGACTTAAGCTCATCATCGATGTGGTCTACAACCACACCAGCCCCGACTCGGTGCTGTGGCAGCAGCACCCGCAATGGTTTTACCACAAGGAAGACGGACGCCCTGGCAACCGCGTGGGCGATTGGAGCGACATCATTGACCTGGACTACTCCCACCGCGAACTGTGGGACTATCAGATTGAGACCTTAAAGCAGTGGGCAGCCATCGTGGACGGATTTCGCTGCGATGTCGCTTCCATGGTGCCGCTTGAGTTCTGGCTGGAGGCCAAAAGGCAGGTGGCAGAGGTCAATCCCCACTGCCTGTGGCTGAGCGAATCGGTGGATCCGCAGTTTTTACTGGATCTCAGGCGGCGCAATATTCCGGTCGTCTCCGATGTGCAGATCCTGCAGGCTTTTGATGCCACCTACGATTACGACGGCTACAAGATGTGGCGCAAAGTGTTGGGCAAAGAGCTCAGTCTTGAGGGTTTCGCAAATTACCTCAATGCTCAGGAATGGCTGTACCCCGAGCATTACGCCAAACTGCGCTTTGTGGAAAACCACGACCAGGATCGAGCCGCCTCGCTGCTGCAGGGCAGCGAACTTAAGAACTGGACCGCCCTGAGCTTTTTCCTGCACGGGCCTACCCTAATCTACGCCGGACAGGAACGCGCCCTCTCCCACCTGCCCAATCTCTTTGAGCGGGACTCCATCAACTGGCAGGACGGAGAGGATCTCAGTGCCTTCCTGCAGTCACTTGGCAAGCTAAAACATCACCCGGTCATGACCGACAGCATCTGCACACTCAAAGCCGCAGGAGGTTTTATCCTGGGACAGCAGCAAGGCAGGAAAAACCAGGGCTCACTTATCGGCATCTTCAGGGTGCAGGGTCAGGAAACGCAGGTCAAGATCGAACTGCCGGACGGGCACTACCGTAATCTCCTCAATGATGACGAGGTAGAGATCAAGGGAGGAGCGCTCAAAGCCGAACTCTGCCCGGTGGTGCTGGCTAGGTAACTGACAGCTGGACTCAAGCAGGAGGGCTCCTGAATTCAGGGGTCCTTACTGCGACACCCTTACTTGCACCTGGATAAGAATGGGGATCAAGCCCCTCTTGGGTGCGCATCCTTAGCCGGTCACTGCGTTTTCGACCTTAATTTACCACATGTTTGATCTTGATTCTGTCCAGAATTGGCTTGATTTCAATGACAATTTACGCAATTTTTAAGCATTCTGCCTCCAAAGTCGCAGCAGGCTGACTGCAAGCGGGAAAACCGCTTATCGACCCCATGAGCCTGCGATAGTGGCTTTGAGCGGTCATAGATACATGGCGTAGTACACGGGCAGATAGCTTATCGCACCCTCGGTACTTACCTCGCGCTCGTTAGACAGCACATAGGCACTGCGTATGCCATAAGTGTCGTGCGCAGTCAGCATATCCAGAGCGCTGTGCACCGTATAGTCCCGCCCTGACTTGACCTCTATAGGAAGCACAGAGGCAAATTCTTTGTTCTCAATCAAAAAGTCTACTTCACCGTGTTTTTTACTGTCGTAATAATGCAGTCGATGACCGTGCGCGGCCAGCTCCTGGGCCACTGCTGACTCATAGACGGCACCAAGATTCACCCCCAGAGTATCATCCAGCACCGCTCCCACATTCTGGGCGTAGAGCAGCCCGGTCAAAAGACCCACATCATTTAAGTACAGTTTGAGCAGATTCTTTTGAGTGGATTGCAGCAGGGGAAATACTATCTGGGATACGGCGCGCACCTCCAGGGCGATACCGGAGGCAGTCAGGTAATCAAACTCTTCGGCATAGTCGTTAAAGCGGCTGCCCACCTTACCTTCGATGCGGTTGTAGAACACCCGCTTGCGCGCCTGTTGCAGGTTGGAGGGGATGAGATCGTAAACCCGGCGGATCTTAAGGCGCCTTTCCCGGTCATACTGTCCGGCATCTGCGGCATAAAAACTGCGTATATCGTCCTGTATGCGCCTGACCGCTTGTATGTCGGAAGTCTGCGTCATGGCATTGACGGCTCCGGGGAGACCTCCGCACAACAGGTAACGTTTGAAATGATTGAGTACCAGTCGGTGCAATCCCTCATCCAGAGCCTCTTTATGCTCAAACCTCTCTCTGAAATGATCAAGAGCTTCCTGACCGACTCCCTGAGCCATCAGATATTCTTCAAAATCCAAAGGGAACATGCGCACGGTTTCGATGCTGCCTATAGGTATTGAAGCGGTGTCGGCCAAAGCCAATCCCAGTTGTGACCCACTGGCTATGTAGGTAAAACGATCCTCCGCGCGCAGAAATTTGAGCATGGTAATAAGTCGCGGATAAGCCTGGATCTCATCCAAAAAAACCAGTGTGTCGGACTTTGAACCTAATCCGTTGCCTGCCACCGAGCTTAATCTGAGATAAAAATCCTGAGGCGTCACGGCGTTGTCAAACAGACGAGTTCCGTTGGCATCCTCAAGCAGATTTACTTCGACATAGTGCTTGAACCTGCTCTGTCCCAGGTGGCGGATGATAAAGGATTTACCGACTTGCCGTGCGCCGTCTACTATCAGTATACGTGGGGAGTTTGATGAAAAGTACTGATTTATCCGTGTGCTTATCTTGCGCTGCAGCATGGTTTAACACTTTTTCCTATAAAATTGGTCATCAGAAATACAGTTATTCCCTTAATTGTTCTACTTTATTCTACACTTATTCCCAAATTGAGTGCTGGTCAAAATACATTTATTCTTATAATCGCGCTCATTCTTTTACATTTTTTCCCAAGCAAGTGCCCCGTCGGTGAAAAATGACTGGTGCTTTTCTCCGCTACCAGCAAAACAACCACAAGATCTAAGGATACAAGCGGTTGTTGGAGGAAGACGCCAGCATAAATAAGCTCATGATTAACGACCGCCAGGCTGAACGTTGCCTGCGCTCAGATGTTATATCTCATGCAAAATAAAGCGGTTACGCCGGAGCAAGCGGAATATTCAAAGAGATTGTAGGTGACAGGACGCCGGACTGCGATTTAAAAGAGAAAAGGGAGAGCGGGGCCGGGCAAGAGACTCTGCCCCGCTGAATTTGCAGGAGGAGGGACGGGCTAGATCAGACGCAGCCTCTGATAAAGCGGCAGCGCCTTCTCCTTAAAGGTCTCGCACAATCTCATGAGTTCGGCGCGGTTATCCTGTTCGCTCTCTAAGGTCTGACCGTCCTTGATGAGGCGCTGCCCCTGGGAGTTTAGGATGTCAAAGACAAAGGAGGAGAGCTCCTTGACCTGATCCCGTCCCTCCGAGATACCCAAGAGCATGAGCTGGCTTAAGCGGTCGACATTGATGCCGCCACCGGTCACCGGCGAGGCCAGATAGCCGATGCCGCTGAAGCGCGACTTTTTCATCAGGTAGCGGTTTAGGGCCGCCGCGCGCACGGCGCACTGCTCGATGGCCTCGGCGCTCTGCACCGGGTAGACATGGCCCTGCCCCACCAACACCATCAAGGCCTCCTGCACCTGAGTAAGCGTAAGTCCCGAGAGCTTTTCTACCTCCGCCACGCTCTTGATCTCGTGATCGGCCAGGGCCTTAAGCACCGGACGGTAGACCGACTCGTTCATCTGCGCGTCACCCAAGGCGCCGTGCACCGTCATGGCGAGGTTATCGCCCTCGGAGAGCAGCATCACGGGCAGGGCGCGGATCTGCTCGGCAGCCTCCAAAGAACTCAGGCGCCGTTCGCCCTTGACCCAGTAATCGCGCCTGAACTGCTGATTGACCATGAAGTCACGCACCGTCTCCTTAAAGCGCTCCGAGGGGATCTCGGAGAGCAGCTGACGCTGCGCGGCGGTCAGGTTGATGCCGTCAATATGCTCCAAATAGGTGGCCGAGCAGGCAAAGGACAGCTTGGCCTGCTCCAGGACAGCCGCCATTTCCTCAAAGTACAGCGGTGCCCAGTCCAGGTTGAAGAACTCGTGCGCGAGGTAGTGGCGATCCATCTTGGCAAACTGCTCCAAGCGTTTGGCCGCCAGCGGATTGCTGCGGGCAAAAAGCGGCTCGCTCTGGATGAGCTTATCCAGAAAGCCCAAGGCACCTTCGACCTGCTGCACCACACCGCTGCCGGCGGCGCTGAGATCGCGCGAATGCTCCAACATCAGATGACGCAGCGGGGCAAAATCGGTCCAGCCGGGCAGCGTGTTGTAGGAGATGTAGACCACACCGCCCACCTTGAGCTTGCGGTCAATGAAGTCGGTGATGTACTGGCGGTTTTCCGTGGAGATCCAGCTCCAGATGCCGTGCAGGGCGATGTAGTCAAAATCCGGCAGATCGGGGCGGTTTAAGAACTCCTCAAAGGAATCATCAAACAGACGTGCCCCTGACTGAGCGGCGGCGGCCGCCTCCTGCGCAAAGGCAGTCTGACCGGGGTTGAAATCGGTACCGTACCACTTCAAGGTGCCGGCGGCGGCATGAATGTTGACCGACATGCCCTGCCCGAAACCTAACTCGCAGGCGGTGGCATCGGGGGCGGCAAAAAGCCGCTGAGGAGGGGTTAATCCCTTGTTGAGGAAGGCAAAGGTGGCGCGTACCGGGTTTAATTCCGTGTAGTAGCCGTAGGTGTACTCAATATCGGTGATGTAACCGTCATTCCAAGAATTCATGTGAAGTCCTTCGGTTTAAGACGCCTAATAATCGGCCGCCGGCGGCGGCAGCTTAATTGACAATGGTCCCGGCCCCACGCTGTGCGCCACCACAGCAGGTCAGAAAACCCCGCTCAATTCTAACGCAGGAGTGTCTGAGATCATTTTGATCTGATCTGTCTCTTAATCAAAATTTCTTATGGATTGGCTCCCTTGGGCAGACCGCCTTGGTTCTTTTTGCAGTCAAAACTGCGTATCTTTTGCATAACAGCTTGTTTCTTAACCATAAACACCTTATTTGTTTTTCAATCCATCCTAGCGCAACCCCACCCAAACAGACCGGTTTATGTCAGGGAGGCCCCAGCTTAGCATGTCCTGTCCTGATTGCAGCTGCAAGTTACCATGATCTGGGCAAGTCCCCTCGTATTTCAGGGGCAACCTGCTCAACCACCTGAAAGCAGGTTTGGTACCCGCAGCTACTGCGCCTTAATCCAGTTCACACTTCAGAGGCAAGTCTAAGCAAGCGCTCGAGCGCTCCTGCTTTAGGGGGTGCTGCTATGCTAGACTGAACTTGGACTTGAAATGGTCTTTGTCAACCTACTAAGGAGCAACATTTATGAGCGTTTACGATTTCACCGCCAAAACCTCCAAAGGCGAACCAAAAGCACTGTCGGATTATCGGGGCAAGGTGCTGTTGATTGTCAACACCGCCAGCAAGTGCGGGTTTACCCCCCAATACGATGAACTCCAGCAGCTCTACACCAAATATAAGGACCGCGGGCTGGAGATTTTGGGCTTCCCCTGCAATCAGTTTGCCGAGCAAGAGCCAGGCAGCAACAGCGAGGTGCAGGAGTTCTGCCGCATCAACTACGGCGTGACCTTCCAGATCTTCGAGAAAGGCGACGTGCGCGGTCCCACCGCTCAGCCGCTGTTTAAGTACTTAGTCTCCCAGAAGGGCTTTGAGGGCTTCGACGAGTCCCATCCGGTGGCAGGGCCCCTGATGGATGTCTTAAAGCGCAACTTCCCGCAGTTCTTGGAAGGCGATGACATCAAGTGGAACTTCACCAAGTTCCTCATCAACCGCGACGGTGAGGTGGTGGCCCGCTTTGAGCCTACCACTACCCCCACGGCCATTGCCCCGGAGATTGAAAAGCTGCTGTAAGCGCAGTTCCCTTACCTGTCACGACCGGGCGCGGCTTGAGATGATTGAGCTGCGCCTTTTTAACGCGTCCGGGCGCTCCTGTGCCCGCACCACCGCCAAGCACCCCCGGATGGTTGAAACAGCGGAGAAATTACTATGACTGCCTACCGTATCTATCAGATTGACTCCTTTACCAGAGAGCATCTGCACGGCAATCCGGCCGGAGTGGTACCCAACGCCGACGGCCTGAGTGAGGCGCAGATGCAGCGGCTTGCCCGCGAGCTTAACAACTCGGAGACCGCCTTTATCTTCAAACCGCAACAAGACGGCTATGACGCGGAGGTGCGTTTCTTTACGCCCACCACCGAGGTGCCGCTGTGCGGACATGCCACCATTGCCGCTCACTACGTGCGGGCCTTGGAAGGCGCCGCCTTAGGGGTCCATACCCAGAAAACCAAGGCAGGGTTACTGCCGGTGGAGATCATAAAAGAGGACGGGGATTACTCCATCATCATGACCCAGGGGGAGCCTGAGGTGGGAGAGCCCTTTGATAACAGGACCGTGGAGAGAATTTGTGCTGCCTTGGGGATCACGCCTGCAGATCTCAGAGCGGACTGCCCGGTGGCCATCTCCTCGGCCGGTCACTCCAAAATCATGGTGGGAATTAAAGATACGGCGCTGCTGCATCGTCTGCACCCCGATGCCGCCGCCCTCACCGCCATCAGTCAGGAGGTGGGCTGCAACGGCTACTACGTGTTTACCCTGCATCCACAGGAGGAGGTGTTGGTACACGGACGCATGTTCGCCCCGGCCATCGGCATCGCCGAAGATCCGGTCACGGGCAATGCCAACGGTCCCTTGGGGCTGTACCTGGTGCACTACGCTCTGTGCCGTGAGTTGTACTCCCCGGACTGCTTTGACTTCAAAATTCTGCAAGGCGAGGCCATCGGCCGCGACGGCGGCATGCGTGTGCATGTCAGTATCGACCAAGGCCGGCCTGTCGCGGTACAGATCACCGGTCAGGCCGTGGTGGCCTTCAAAAGCGAGATAGAGCTCTGACATCTTATCTAGCTGCGCCTGTCCGCCAAAGCAGGTCAAGGGCAACGGGCCTTAAGAGCCGTGCAGATTTCCCGCGCCGCGGCACCCAAATACGTTAAAATAAGGCCCGTTTTCAGCTAAGCAGGAACAGAGCATGGACGTTAACAAGATCCGCAACATCGCCATCATCGCCCACGTCGATCATGGCAAGACCACTTTGGTGGACAAGCTGCTGCGCCAGTCCGGCACGCTTGAGCGCAATGAGCTCGGGCAGGAGCGCGTGATGGATTCCAATGACCTGGAGCGCGAGCGCGGCATCACCATTCTCTCCAAGAACACCGCCATCAACTGGCAGGGCTACCGCATCAACATCATCGATACTCCCGGTCACGCCGATTTCGGCGGCGAGGTGGAGCGCGTGATGTCCATGGTGGACTCGGTGCTGCTGTTGGTCGATGCCTTCGACGGTCCCATGCCCCAGACCCGTTTCGTCACCCAGAAGGCCTTTGCCGCCGGGCTCAAGCCCATCGTGGTGGTCAACAAGTGCGATCGCGAGGGAGCCCGTCCCGACTGGGTCATCGATCAGATCTTCGATCTGTTTGACAATTTGGGCGCCTCCGATGAGCAGCTGGATTTCCCGGTGGTCTACGCCTCAGCCTTCGAGGGCTGGGCCTCACTGGACGAGAGCAGTCACGGCGACAGCATGGAGCCCCTCTTTGAGACCATCATCAACAAGGTGGCGCCGCCTCAGGCCGATCTGGAAGGTCCCTTCCAGATGCAGATCTCATCATTGGATTTCACCACCTTTGTCGGCGTCATCGGCGTGGGCCGGGTCAAACGCGGCAAGGCCAAGGCCAACGATCCGGTGGTGATCATCGACCGCGACGGCAATACCCGAAACGGCAAGATAGGGCAGGTGTTGGGCTACCTGGGGCTGCACCGCCAGAGCACCGACGAGGCGCAGGCGGGCGATATCGTGGCCGTCACCGGCTTGGGCGAGCTCAAGATCTCCGATACCATCTGCTGTCCCGACCTCATTGAAGCCCTGCCGGCGCTCTCCGTGGACGAGCCTACCGTGTCCATGAATTTCTGTGTCAACACCTCCCCCTTTGCCGGCCGGGAAGGCAAGTTTGTCACCTCGCGCAATATCGAAGAACGTCTGCACCAGGAGCTGGTGCACAACGTGGCGCTGCGCGTGGAGCGTACCGAGGATACCGACCGCTTCAAGGTCTCGGGCCGCGGCGAGCTGCATCTTTCGGTATTAATCGAGACCATGCGCCGCGAGGGCTTTGAACTGGCAGTCTCCCGACCGGAGGTGATCCTGCAGAAAAAAGACGGCCGTACGCTGGAGCCCTATGAGAACCTCACCTGCGATCTGCACGAGGACCATCAGGGGCCGGTGATGGAAGAGTTAGGCCGCCGTCACGGCGAGCTCAAGAACATGACCCCCGACGGCAAGGGCCGCGTCAGACTAGACTACCGCATTCCCGCGCGCGGTCTTATCGGCTTTCAGACGCTCTATCTGACCTTAACCTCAGGCTCCGGGCTCATGTACCACACCTTTGACTGCTACGATGAGTACGTGGGCGGCACCATCGGCGAGCGCGTAAACGGCGTTATGATCTCCAACGATACCGGCAAGACGGTACCCTATGCCCTGTGGTTCCTGCAGGAGCGCGGCAGGCTCTTTGCCGATCCCGGCGAAGAAGTCTACGAAGGCGAAATCATCGGCCTGCACAACCGCTCCAATGATCTCACCGTCAACCCGCTCAAGACCAAGAAGCTGACCAACGTACGCGCGGCAGGCTCCGATGACAACATCATCCTCACACCAGCCGTACATATGTCCTTGGAGCAGAGCCTTGAGTTCATCAATGAGGACGAACTGGTGGAAATCACCCCCAAGAGCCTGAGGCTGCGCAAGAAGAACCTCTCCGAGTTGGATCGCGTGCGGGCCTTCCGCGCCAGTGGAGGCAAAAAAGGCGATTAATTTCAACCAGTAAGACAGTATCGCAGGCAGTCTTAAAGGCTGCCTGCGTGTTTATGCACTCCCCATTCTTACTCTCACAAGCCCACGCCGCATCCCTGACTTTACCCACCGCCTCTCAGGCAACTTGGAGAAGAGCCGTACGGAGAGACCAATGCACGTTTTCAGGGCAATTTGACGGCGGTGCTGCACCAAAATTTAGCATCAACCAATCCCCGCTCCCGCCCCGAGCCCCGGTTGTTGCAGGGTTTTGATTAAATGACAGCAGGTTAGATTATCCGGAGACACGATGGCGGCCAGGATATCCTTTGTTCTGTGCCCTCTTATAGTGCAAACTAAACGGAGCGTGGTTACTTATGAGGCAGATTGCGCTACAGTTTAAGGCAGTGAGCAGTTTTGGGGCGCAAAGATGGTCAATACCAACACAATCGATGAAAAAGTAGTGCTGGAGAGCGTGAACAACGCCATCCTCGTTACCGATCTGCATCTGCGCTTTATCTACGCCAATGCCGCGGCCGAGCAGCTTTTGGGCATGTCCTGTTCACGCATTCTCACCCTCAAGCTCAGCGATATCATCGACAGGAGCGAAAAGGCGCTGCGCGACAATCTTTCGGTGCCCATCCGCCACAGTCTGCGCAGTTTCACGGCCAACGGAGTACGACTCACCATTGAGCCCGGGCACAGCTTTACCGGCAATATCTACATCGGCCTGTATAACAATCCGCCTCAGGGTCTGGTGGTTGAGATCCGCTCCTTGGCCCGCCAGCAGAAGATCATCGAGGCGGTACAGCGTCACTCCCAGCATGATGCCGCACGCGATCTCATCCGCTCGCTGGCCCATGAAATCAAGAACCCCTTAGGCGGCATACGCGGCGCGGCACAGCTTTTGGAGATGAGTTACGGCTCCCAGAAAGGTCTTAAGGATTACACCACCGTCATCATCGAGCAGTCAGACAGGCTCAAGACTCTGGTCGACCGGCTGCTGGGACCGCAACGCCCCAACCCGCGGGTATGGGCCAACATTCATTACGTGATAGAGAAGGTACTGGCCCTGACCGCCATGCAGGCCGAAGGACAGGTGAGTGTCGTCAAGGACTATGATCCCAGCCTGCCGGAGATGGAGATGGACGTGGATGCCATGCAGCAGGCTTTGCTCAATATCATCAGCAATGCCCTGCAGGCCATGGCCGAGGGCCGTACCCCCGCTCCCCGGCTTGGCATCACCACCCGTGCCGTCATCGGCTCGGTGATCCGCGAGCGCAAGTATCCCACCTGCCTGATGGTGACCATCGCCAATAACGGTCCGCAGATCCCCGAGGAGATCATGGCCAAGATTTTCTATCCCATGGTCACCACCCGCGAAAGAGGCAATGGTCTGGGCCTGTCCATAGCCCAGAACATCATCGAACGGCATCACGGCGCGTTGGAGTGCAGCAGCAGTCCCGAGCTCACGCAGTTCAGAATCACCCTGCCCCTGCTCAAGCAGGGACAGTCGCTCCAGGGGCCTTAGGAGAGGCACCTCAGATACAGCAGAAAACCTGGGCCGGGAGAGGCGCAGGTGCGGAGGTTAACCACGATGAATCCAATGATCTGGGTAATAGACGATGATGCCAGCATCCGCTTCGTCTTTGACAAGGCGCTGGAGGTCAACAACATCGGCCATCGCCTGTTCGAGAATGGCGATGAGGCTCTGGAGGCGCTGAAACAGGAAGTGCCCGATGTCATAGTCTCCGATATCCGCATGCCCGGCATCAGCGGTCTCAATCTCATCAAGACCGTGCACGAAACCGATGAGGATATCCCCTTCATCATCATGACCGCTCACAGCGATCTCACCGCAGCGATTGATTCTTATGAGAGCGGCTCTTTTGAGTACCTGCCCAAGCCTTTTGACATCGAGCAGGCGGTGGCAGTGATAAGACGCGCGGCGGTGCACCGCTTCAATGTGCTCAAATTAAAGAACGAGCGGGAAGGCATCGTTTCCGGGACCGCCGCAGTACAGGCACCCGCCGCCGAAATCATCGGCAAGTCGGCCGCCATGCAGGAGGTTTTCAAGTTCATCGGACGGGTCTCGCATACCTCCCTGCCGGTACTCATCAACGGCGAGGTCGGCACCGGCAGAGAGCAGGTGGCACTGGCGCTGCATAACCACGGCGCTCACCCCAAAGACCCTTTCATCAGCATTAACCTCGCCTCCCTGCAGCAGGAGAGCGTAACGCGGGAGCTCTTCGGCAGCTCCGCCGACCAGGGGCAATGTGCCTTAAGTCAGGCTGCAGGAGGCACTCTCTTCATCAATGAAATAAGCTATATGCCCAAGGAGGCGCAGACGAGGCTGCTGCAGCTGTTAGTGGAGCAGGAACACGCCCCGCAGAGTGTCAGTGAGCGGGCGGGCTTAGGGCGCGGGGTGCGCGTGATAGCGGCCACCTCGGAGGATTTGGAAGAGAAAATTGCCACCGGGGAGTTTATCGCGGATCTCTACTACCGCCTGAACGTGCTCAACATCACCATGCCGCCCCTGCGCGAGCGCAACAACGACATCCCCATGCTGGCCAAGCACTTCCTAAGTCAGTTTGCCCTGGAAAGCCGCACCGAACCCAAGAAGCTCACCTCCGAGGTGTTGGTGTTTTTATGCCGCCAGAGCTGGCCGGGCAACGTCAGACAGCTGAAAAACCTGTGCAAGTATCTGACCATCATGGTCAACGGCCGCGATATTCAGTTAGTCGATCTGCCCTCAGAATTTCTGCATCAAAAAGGCGCCGCCGCCAAAGCGCTCCCGGCTGTCTCCTCGCTCAACAAGGAAAGCAGTTGGCAGGATCTGCTGCGCAAATGGGCCGATGGCCGACTCAAGGCCGGCGAGCGCGATATTCTGGGGGAGGCCGTGCCGGAATTTGAACGGGTGATGCTGCAGGCGGCGCTCTCCTTTACCGGCAACCACAAACAGGAGGCGGCCAAGCTTTTGGGCTGGGGACGCAATACCTTAACGCGCAAAATAAAAGAGCTCAATTTGGAACTAAAACGCGGGAGCTCCTGAACAAAGGCCGCCATTCCAAGCGCCGATATGCTACACACTTAACTATATGACCGCCCGGCGCTTGCTATAATCCGAAATACTGACCCCTGTGTCAGACCGGTTTTTTGATGGGTGCATAGGCAGCTATGCACCTTTGTTGACTTTAGTGTGCGAGGTTTTTATGGCAGCTGCAAAAAGCAATATGAATTCTGATGACATCATGCTCTCGCTGTGCGACAGCGTCTCCTACGTCCTGAGCACCGCAACCAAACGCTCGGTCAAGTACACCCCCATGGTGCAGAAGATTTCCAAGACCACCCTCACCCCGGATATCGGAACCTTTGCCATGTTCACCGGCTCTTTCTCCGGCATGGTGATCATCAACTTCCCCAAGAGCACGGCCATGGAGATTTACAGCGCCTATATGACCTCCATGGGCATCGGTGAAGCCGAGCAGGCCAAGAACTTCACCTCCGAGGAAGTCAGCAACGCCCTGGGCGAGCTGATGAATCAGGTACTGGGCAACTTCACCAAGAACATCAGCGATCAGCTGCATACCAGCATCACCCAGTCCCAGCCCAAAATGCTGGCGTTGCCGCGAGAGCTGACCATCAGCATCAGTGTCAATCTGGATAACCCGCGTTGCAGCAAGGTCACCTTCTATACCGAGAACAATAACGTGTTCTACCTGGAGCTGGCCATGGACAATACCGAGTTTACGGTCGTACGCGAGTTCGAGGAACACTCTCAGATGTCCCCCGACGAGATCCTGGAGCAGTTCTCCAGCAAATAAAGCCAAGCTGGAGAGACTTAGAGCCTCAGGAGAGCAACATGTCAGAGCCGCGTCAGATCCTGTTTCAAAAGGCACATTTCTTGCTGAGTGCGCCTGACATGTCCACCCTGCCGTCCGATGAGGGCGCCGAAATAGCCTTTATCGGCCGTTCCAACTCCGGCAAATCCACCTCGCTCAATGCCATCTGCCAGCAGAAAAAGCTGGCCAAGACCAGCGCCACCCCGGGTCGCACCCGCATGATCAACCTCTTTGAGATTGAACCTGGGCTTCGTCTGGCCGATCTGCCCGGCTACGGCTATGCCGCGGTGCCTGAGAGCATGAAGAGGAAGTGGCAGAAGGCCATGTCCGATTACCTGCAGCAGCGCCGCTGTTTAAAGGGTCTGGTGGTGACCATGGACATCCGCACTCCGCTCAAGGAACATGACCGGGTGGTGCTGGACTGGTCCATCGCCGCTGAGCTGCCGGCACTGCTGTTGCTCACCAAGGCCGATAAACTCGGCACCAACGCCCGCCGCAATGCCACCGAGCAGGTCCGCACCATGCTCGATGAGTTCGACGGCACCTTCACCATTATTCCCTTCTCGGCTCCTCAGAAAATCGGCATTGACGAGGCGCGCGCTGTGCTCAGTGCCTGGTTTAACGCGCGCTGATCTCCCGCCAGGCCGCAAAGATCCCTTATAAATCAATCTGCTGTCCGTAATTTTGTGAGGTTTGACGGCAAAGTGCCAAAGCTTATGACGTCATGACTTGAAAAGACAGCGGCCACTTAGGTACAATAGCTTCGCGGATGCGCAAATTCCTACTTGGATTTTTGTTTCAGACCTCCTTTTTCAAAGCATCCGCCTTCAGGCGGCGCAGCATTAAGTTGCTGCGACCGCTTTTCTTTTATCTCTTTATCCCCCTTTGCTGAGGCGCACTCCCGGCCGTTACAGAGCCTCAGGCTTGAGAGCGGCACACTCAAGGCGGAGCAGCGACCTCCTGACGGCTATTGAGATGGCAGGCTCAGAGGCAGCTATAAGCCCGGCGCGGAGGGCCTGCCCGAAGAGAGTAGGACAGGTTGCTGCGCGGCGACAGCCCGCGCAGCACAGGCTAAATCACATCAGTCCTAAGGCCTTAGGTAACATGGTGGACAGCGAGGGAAAGGCCACCAGCACGGCCAGAGCCACTAAAGAGGCGGCCAACAGCGGCAGCGAGGCCCGGCTGATCTGCTCCATGGTGATGTGGCTGATGTTAGCGCCCATATACAGATTCACCGCCACCGGCGGCGTCACCTGACCTATGGCCAGATTGACCGTCATCACCACCCCGAACCACACCGGATCCCAGCCGAAATGGGCCACGATCGGCAGCAGGAAAGGCAGCAGCACGTAATAGATGGAGATGGCGTCCAGCACCATGCCGCACAACAGCAAAATGAGGTTGATCATGAGCAGTACAATCCACTGACTGTCAGAGACGGCCAGCAGCACCGCCGAGCCCTTCTCCACCAGTCCCACGGCGGAGGCCACCCAGGAATAGAGACCGGCGCAGGTCACTACAATCATCACCACGGCCGTGGCTTTGACACTGCTGCCGAAAATCTCAAAGAGCGCATGAGGGGTGCGGATGGTTTTATAGATGAAAATACCCACAAACAAGCCGTAGGCCACAGCCACGGCCGCCGCCTCGGTAGGTGAGAACACGCCGCCGTAAATACCGCCTAAGATAATCACCGGGGTGAGCAGGCCCCAGAAGGCCTCCCTGAAAGCTTCAAACAGACTTTTCTCCTGAGGCTTGCCGCGATAATTGCGGCGCCGGGCAATCACCACCACGGTGAGCAGCAAAAACAACGCCACCACGATGCCGGGCACGAAACCTGCGGCAAACAGCGCCGGCACCGAAACCTCCGCGATACCGCCGTAGATGATGAAGGCGATGGAAGGGGGGATCACAATGGCCAGCCCTGAGGTCACCGAAACCGTGGCTGCCGCAAAGGGTCGGTCATAGCCGGCCTTGACCATGCCCGGGATCAGAATAAGCCCCAAAGCAGCCACCGTGGCCGGACCAGAGCCGCTGACAGCTCCCCAGAAGGTGGTCACCACCACCGCCACCACGCCCAGACCGCCGGTCATGGTGCCCATCAGCACCTCCATGAAGTTGATAAGCCGGGCGGCTATCCCGGCACGCTCCATGATGAAGCCGGCAATGATGAAAAAGGGAATGGCCAGCAGCGGGAACTTGGCAATGCCGGCGAAGAAATTGTAGGAGATCATGGCGGTACCCAGATCCCAGTACCAGGCTACCGCCACTGCCGCAAAGCCCAGCGAGATGGCAATGGGTACCCGAAACAGCAGCGGAATGATGAACAGGGTGATAAGCCAGAAGGCCGGATCGGTGAAGACTTCCTGCATATGACCTCCTAAAGCTGCAAGGCCGGTTTACGGCCCAGATAGTGCTGCGCGGCCCGGAAGATGCAGAGCACGGAGAGCAGGGGGGTGGCGGCCGTATAAAGCCACACCGGCACTCCCAAAGACTCGGAGGTGGCCTCTATATCCGCCTCGTCAAGCACCTCCAGCATACCGAAATAGGCCAGAGTCAGAAAAAACACCAGGCACAGACCAAAGCTGAGCACGTCGCAGCACAGCCTTCCGCGCGGTCTTAAGGAGTTATAGAGCAGATTCATGCCCAGATGACCGCCCTCGCGGAATACCGCGGCTGTCCCCAAAAGCACGGCCCAGACGAAGAGATTGATGGTAACCTCCTCGGACCAGGCAAAGGAGAAGTTGGTGCCGTAGCGCACCACCACATTGATAAAGGTAACCGCCGACATAATGGCCAGGATCACAGCACCCACCACTTCCTCGGCGTAACGGTTTAATAAGTCCAGCATGACAGGCTCCCGCGGCACCAATACCGCGGGCCTCGTATTGACAGGCAAAAACGGCCCCCTGTCTGAGGGAGCCGCCGGCGGATTAAGCTAACACTTAAGCTTACTGCACACTCTGCAGATCGGCATGCAGGGCCTCGATGAGCTCTGTGCCGAGATTCTTCTCCCACTTAGCCCGTGCCTGTGCGGTGCGTTCGTAAAAGAGCTGCAGCTGCTCGGGGGTAAGTTTGCTTATCTCCATGCCGTTGTCGGTGAGTACCTTATAGGGATCGTCATACCCCGGAGCCAGGCCCAGCTCGGTTAAGTATTTGAGCGCGGCACCGTCGTCCATGCCCAGACGGGAGAGCGCCTTGCCGTAGAGCTCGGCCTGTGCGGCGCACTCCTGCAGGATCTGCTGATCCTCAGCCGAGAAATTCTTCCAGACCCCCGGATTGACGCACATCAGCAGAGGATCGTTCATGTAATGCCAGTCGGTGTAATACTTGTGGAAGTCCCAGATCTTCAAGGTCAGATTAATGCCGTTGGTAGGATTCTCCTGCCCGTCCACCAGACCCTGCTGAAAACCGGTGGTGGCCTCACTCCAGTTCATGTTCACCGGATTGGCGCCTAAGGCATTGAAGGTGTCGATGAAAATGGGACTGCCGACCACGCGGATCTTCAGGCCTTTGAGATCATCGGGGGTAGTGATGGGACCTTTGGAGGTGGTGAGCTCGCGGAAGCCGTTCTCGGCCCAGCCTAAGAATTTGACGCCCTTCTTCTCCACCGCCTCAATCATCAGCTTGCCGGATTTGCCGGCGAGCATGGCATCGGTGGCCTTGTAGCGATCAGGCTGCGTGGCCATCACAAAAGGCAGGGCCGGCAGATTAAGCTCCTTGATCTGCGGGGACCAGTTGATGGTCGAGGCTAAGGCAAAATCGATGGAGCCGTTGCGCAGCAGCATGAACTCGGAGGTCTGTTTGCCGGCCATCAGCTGCGCGGCCGGGTAGACCTTGATGTTGACGCGCCCTGCGGTGCGCTCCTTGACCTTATCGGCAAAATAGTCGGCGGTCTTGGCCCAGCCGGAGGTGGGGCCGGGCACCACACTTAAGCGGTACTCGCTCTTGTAGGCCGCGGCCTCGGCGAGCAGCGGCAGCGCCAGAGCCAGCGCGCTCAAAGATTTAATCCACTTGTTTACCAAACGCATTTATTTACTCCCCGAGGCATCTGCTTACACCTCATAGCTAGGACAAAAGACCCAAAGGTCACAAAACTGCTTAATTTTATACCAAACACCCACCAAACACCCGGGATGTGCCCAAATGCACCGACAGACAGCACAACCCAAGCACCGATCCTGCCCGGGGGAAAGCCGCTGTGGTGCTGAAAACTGCGCTGTGCCAAAGACAGCAAACTGGCAATTAGTGACGGGTGCTCTGCGTTAATCTGCCGCCACCACCTGGTTTTTGCCGGCATTTTTGGCCTGATAGAGGCGCTTGTCGGCCAGATGGTAGAGCTTGAGCGGATCTTTTACCTGATCGCGCAGGGTGTTGCCGGCGCCGATGCTCACCCGGATGGAGCCGCGCTGCTTCTGCCAGACCACCTCACCTGCGGCAATCTGCTGCTGGATCTTTATCATGATCCCGGTGAACTCATCGGCGGTGAGCTGGGTGCTTACCACAATGAACTCATCACCGCCCATGCGGATGAGATAGGTGCGATCCAAGGTCACCAGCACCTCATCGACCGTGCGGCAGAGGTACTTAAGGGCCTCGTCCCCGTATTCATGGCCGAAGGTATCGTTGCAGCTTTTGAAGTTGTCGATATCCAAAAAGCCCAGCGAAAAACCCGCCTGCGGATCGGTTTCCTTCATAAAGGAGTCACAGCGGCTTAAAAAAAAGTAACGGTTGTAGGCAGTGGTCAGCGAATCGCGGAACAGCAAGCGGCCCATAAAGGGCCGCGCCTGCTGCAGCATGTTGTCGATATCCTCAAAGAACAGGCTTTTGGTGGTGAGGTTGACGGTGTGAGAGCAGATATCATGGTACTGGCTGCGCAGTCCCTCCAACAGCTCATGCAGCTGGGGCGGAACATTGGGATCCCCCGAAAGCAGTTCCTGCAGCTTGGCAATATTGCGCTCGGACTGGGCGCGGATGGCCAGCGATTCGCGCAGAGTCTGCCCCTCCAGGGCCAAAAGATAATCCTTTTTGCGCTGCACGTAATCGCACACAAAACTTAAGGGGTAGATTTTCTCCTCGGGGGAGATGGAGTCGCCGCCTGCGCCCAAGCCCTCCTCCGGCGCCTCATCCAATTGAGCCATAATTGCTACTCCGCGTTGAATACCGCCATGACCAGGCTGTGATTTACGTGCTGCAGACGATACTGCTCACCGCCGCAGATATTGCCCGCGTGCTCGCCGTAACGGTGCAGGTTGGCAATGTGCTGTCCCATGAAATCCTCGGCCCGGTAGAGCAGATAGCGATGGTAACAGTCACCGGTCAGGGTAAAGATGCGCTGCGGGTTCTCCTCCAGCACTCTTTTTACAGTCTGCTCGGCCTTGGCGCGAAAGTTGCGGCAGTTGAGGATGCTGATGGCATCGTTGACATTGAAGACCTTGGCACAGACCACCCCCCCGTCGGGGGTGACCTGCCGCACCGAGCCCACATAGAAGTTGTCGCCGATGATGCGCCCTAAGGGATAGTAGGTAATGGCGGTAAGAATATCCTCATAATTTTTCAGCCCCAGCGCGTTGCAGTAGACATCGGCCGCCGGCTTGCCGTCTATTTCCCAGAGGATCTGTTTGGGGCGGTCCATTTTGGTGATCTGGTAGAGCTCCCGGTCATCATCGCGGTCGTAGATGTTTTCACAGTACACATGAATGGGGCCGCAGAGATTGCGGATCAGGGCATAGACACAGGCATTTTTGTAAATCTTGCCGTTGAAGGCCACCACGTTGCCCTCCGGATCTTCAAGATCCAGCACCGTGGAACCCATCAGCGGAGTGCCGTAATTCTCCAGCACGGCATTGAGAGTGGTCACCAGCTGTCCCTCATGGCCGGTGCAGTACTCCAGACACACCGTGGAGAGATCGTCGGCCATCACCCGTTTGGCGGCATTTTCAAAGCGCAGAATATGCTGCACCGGGCACTCGCTCAAATCGGTGATTACCCCCGCAGAGATCCAGAAATCCCGGCAGAGCACCACCACGGCAGCGCGGGCATCCAGGCTGTCGTCAGCATGCAGCACGTCGATGGAATACAACCCCAGGGTTGGGATGTCGGGAAAACGGGCGGCCACTTTGAGCGCACCGGACTGCACATCGTGGTCGGCACTGAAAAATATCGCCAGTCTGGGCTGCTCCACCTGCTCGGGCAGCCTAGAGAGCGCCTCCTCGATATTCGCACCCAGACCCTTTAAAATCTCAATCATGAAGAAACGCCTAAATCCGCTATGCCTGTCAGCCACACTGCCGCAGTATCAACGTCATCTTCCCTAATTAAGACACCAACTTCTATCTAATTCTCCCCTTTTTGTGACCAATATCCCTCTGTTATTCCATATTTTTGCTTGACATTAATTAGATAATTGTCTATAATTAAAACATAGTGCATTTTGCAC
>JAFUGP010000040.1 GCA_017469335.1 Succinivibrio sp.
AAAAGCAGACAGTGCCGCCACTCCCCGGGAAGTACAGGAGATTTGTCAGACCGCCCTCACGCAGATTGAGGAGAAACAATACGAGCACGGCCTTACAGAGAGCGGCTATACCGCCATCTTAAAATACGGCATCGCCTTTCGCGGCAAAAAGTGCCTGGTGCTGATGCCGCAGGACTAATCGCGCTTAAAAGCCAGGACGAACTCTAGATAGGTCCTCACCCGGAATGAACATGGCAAGCTTTGCAGACTTTTTGAAACTGGATATCCGGGTCGGCACCATCGTTGAGGCGCAGGTATTTGAGAAGGCGCGTCGTCCGGCCTATCAGCTGAGGGTGGATTTCGGACCTGAAATCGGGTGTAAAAAATCTTCGGCTCAAATAACCGCACACTACCGGCCTGATGAGCTGATCGGCAAACAGGTTCTCGCGGTAGTCAATTTTCCGCCCCGGCAGATTGCCGACTTCATGAGTGAGGTATTGGTGCTCGGTACCTACAGTGCCGGGGGAGTGGTGCTGATCACGCCGGAGCGGACCGTGACCAATGGTGACAAGTTAGGCTGAGCTGGACTGTTCGCCCGGCAGAGAACTGCGTCATAAACCGCGAGCATGCCTGGTCTTAGGCGGCAGACAAACTGCCCATCAACAAAGAAGAAGACCGTCCAGGCTGATGGGACATGCTGCTGTTTGATCTCGCACCCCGGGGTGATCCGTCTGCAACTGCATTTGAAATATGCCAGATATCTATTGTTAAGGAGCCATCATGTCCACCTGCTTATCTCGTATGCTCACCGCCATCGCCCTTGTGTCTTGGAGCCTGGGCGGTAATGCCGCCTTGGACGTACTAAGGCCGCGCACCATTGAGCTTAACGCCTTTGATGCGGTCAAATTTGCCAGTGTGACAGACGATGAAGCCAAAACCGGGGTGACACTGGCCCTGTTCCCGCAGGGTGCTCAGGCTGCAGTGCATATCTCAGGCGGAGGGCCTGCCTCCCGCGAGAGTCCGGTGATCGGTCCTTGGGCAGCCCCCACTCCGGTCAACGCGGTGGTACTGGCCGGAGGCTCGGCCTATGGACTGGCCGCCGCGGACGGGGTGATGTCCTGTTTGGAGGAGCATGGCATCGGCTTCGATACCGGCCGGGCCAAAGTACCCATCGTGGTGCAGAGCGATATTTATGACTTAGGCTACGGCAGTGCCGCCCGCAGACCTGATGCCGCCATGGGCAGACAGGCCTGTGAGCTGGCACTCTCAGGCAGTACCATCCAAAGCGGCAGCTACGGAGCAGGCAGCGGGGCTACAGTAGGCAAGCTGCGCGGCATGAGACGGGCACAGAAAGCAGGACAGGGCATTGCTGTCCTGCAGGCCGGCGAACTTAAGGTGGTCGCCTTGGTGGTGGTCAATGCCTTAGGCGATGTCATAGACGAGCGCAACGGGACTAAGCTGGCCGGTCTTCTGGATGAGCGACGCCTGGGCTTTGTCGATTCGAGAGAGGCTTTTTACGCCCGGGCTCCGGGAGCTGAGGCACAAAAAACAACACTACCATCGGCATGGTGATCAGCAATGCCGCATTGGACCGGGCGCAATTAGGCAAGCTGGCCGAGCTGACCACCCATGCCTACGCCCGCTCCATCGTGCCGGTAGGTACGCTCTATGACGGGGATACGGTGTACGCGGTATCGGCCGGTGAGCTGAAGGTCGATCTCAATGTGGTGGGCACCCTAGCCGCGCAGGCCATGTCGGCGGCCATCCGCGCGGCGGTGCAAAGCTCACAACTGAGCGATGAGGAATTCCTCTCCCACTGCCCCTGACCTTGAGCTCTCAGTTCTCAGGGTAGAGCAGGGCCCGCTCAAAGAGCATTTTGGAGACGTACTTGCGCATCTCACCGCGGGTGAAGGTGGTGCTCGGTCCGAAGCTGATGGAGCGACCGCGACCGTTGGAGAGGATGAGATTGACAGGCTCCGCGCCCGAGTTGTCGTATACCCGTGCCTTGTCAGAGCGCGCCAACACTTTGGGCAGCAGGGCCATGGCGCGTTTGTAGTTGCGCAGCAGATCCTCAGGAGGCATGCCCAGACCGCCCCGGTTAACGCGCTCTTTGATGCGCTCCAAAGTAAGCTCCCCCGACATCAGCACGTAATAGCGTATATCCACAAAATAGCCCAGCTTATAGGCCTGATCGAGGATACGGATGATACGTCTGGAGCAGGCGCTGCTCTCGTAGACAAAGGACTTGCCGGCGGCAAAAAGTTCATCGCGTTTCTGTCTGAACAGTCGGATGGCCTCAATCAGAATGGATGACATCTGCTCAGGCGGCACGCTGATGGCCTGATCATAACCGTGCTCCCGGGCTACCTGCTCGATAAACTCATCGGGGCTGCACATGGGCAGAGAGGCCAGATAGGGATCGGCCTGCCGGTCGGCACGGTAACGGGTGGATTTGCCCGAGCCGCTGGGTCCGGCATAAACAATCATCAGTTTGGAGTTTGGATCTGCCATGACTCTCTCCCGTGCGCAGTTTATGAAAAACCAATAAGGATATCAGCATTGTAACAGCAGGTACGCTCTGTAAAATAAGTTTGTCCCAACGCTGTGATCTGACAGGCTATTCTGACGCAGTGCCTCGAAACACAGGTTAGTGCGCTGAACTTTGGTGCCGTTCCCCGCTCACCTGACAGTCGCATCCCACCGTGCCGCCCGCGCGTCAGCATGCTCAGATGGGCATAAAAAGCTGTTTTTGGGGTTTTTATGCTTGCCGCCTCACACTACTATACATGTCAGCGTAATTTATGCCTCCGCATGGTTTATGATGAAAGCGCACTGAGAATGCCTCTGTAACATGAACGTTTTAACCACCGCGGATGGGGACAGTTGCCCGATCCTGCCTGAATATGTCCTATCGCCGGCGCAGGCCCTCAAGGCCGGTGCGTGGCTTTATCCCCTCTGAAAGACCAGATAAACTCCGCAACAGCGGAGTTTAGGTGTTTTATAAGGCAGGTGCATGAGACTGAGGTTTCCGGGGTTTTCTCAGAATGAGCGCTAAACAAACAGGATTTACTTGCTGACCACCAACTAAGGAGAACCATTCATGCGGATCTCAGTCAAGACCAGGCTTATATTGTCCTTTGCGGCAGCTTTCGTGCTGACGCTGGCCATAGGCTTAACCTCCATTTTCATCGTCTACAACTTCAATCAGAGCTCCGCGCAGATCCACGAAGTCATGAGTGTGCGTCACGCTCAGACCATGGCTGTGGACAAAGCCATGGAAACCTTTTCCAACAATCTCTTCAACATCAGACAACAGGCCGAGACGGCCAGCGCACAGCAGATGGCCGAGCTGCGCGCCCAGTTAGATGAGGTGGTGAAAGCCAGCCGCGGCATGCCGACCTCCATTGACAAAAAAGACTTAGATGCCATGCACAGCGGCATCGACAAACTGCGCGCTTTCTGCGCCGATCAGCTCTTCCCGGCATTGCAGGCCGGTGACAAGGCTACCGTGGCGCAGCTAAACCGCGAGACCTTAAGGCCGCTGACGGAGGAAATCGGTGAGGCCATCGAAGGCCTTACTGAGAGCCAGATTAACTTTACGGTAGGTGAGGTGGAGAAGAACACCTCCACGCTGCCTCTGTGGATCATCATCGGTCTGCTGATTGCCGCGGCTGTCATCTCAGCCGTAATAGTGCAAATAGTGTCCTCCGATATCGTCACCAAATTGCAGATGGGCGTGGATGCGGCCAAACAAATTTCCAACGGTAACTTGAGGCACCGCATCAATCTCAGCGCCAAAGATGAGTTCGGCGATCTGGCAGGCGATCTCAACCGCATGGGCGATGCCCTGCAGAAATTGGTCGCCCAGATCAAGGGCTCGGTAGGCCAGGCCGTCAACGACTTCCAGTCCATCCATGAGATCACGCAGCTCATCGATCAGAGCGCCAACGACACTCAGAACAAGGCCGTGACCGTGGCCGCCGCCTCCGATGAGATGGTCTCCACCACCGGTGACATCGCCAAGAACTGCCAGAACGCGGCCGTCACTGCCGACGAGAGCAACCGCAGCACTCAGGACGGCGTCAAACTCATCAACACCACCATCGAGGAGATCCGTGCCCAGGCCGAGAAATCCCGCGGTGACGCCAATTTGGTGTCCAAACTGGTGGAGCAGTCCCAGAAGATCGGCACCATCGTGCAGACCATTGAGGACATCGCCTCCCAGACCAACCTGCTCGCCTTGAACGCAGCCATTGAGGCCGCCCGTGCCGGTGAGGCCGGCAAGGGCTTCGCGGTGGTGGCCGATGAAGTGCGTTCGCTGGCCTCCCGTACCTCCGGATCCACGCAGGAGATCACCAAGATGGTCGCCGAGATCCAGCAGGACGCCAACACCGCCAACGAGTCCATGAGCGAGTCCGTGAAGAACATGGATAACCTCGCCGGCGAAACCGGACAGGTACTTGACCTGCTCTCGGTCATCATCGAGAAGGTCAATTCCGTGAACGCGCAGATCACGCAGATTGCCACCGCCGCCGAGGAGCAGACCACCGCCACTGCGGAGATCTCTGCCAACATGCAGGGCATTACCGAAGGCTCGCAGAGCCTGTCCGGGCATGTGCAGACCGCGCAGGGTACGGTCAGCAGTTCAGTGGGCAACCTCAACGAGCTGCAGAAGATGGTGGAGCGCTTCCAGGTCTAGAAACCAGAGCGGGGGATTGTCCAGATCCCCCAAACCTTGTTGAGCAGGGCCGCAGTCTTTAGATTGCGGCCCTGCTGTTTTCAGCGGCAAAAAAAGTGGTTCAATGGATATTTTAGGGGGATCGGGGGGCAAGATCACTACCCCTCGAAAGCGATTTTAGCTAAAAAAACAGGAGGGAGTCTCTGTATAATTCGCAAACAATAAACAAACACGAAAACTCAGAGGACTCCCAGAGA
>JAFUGP010000041.1 GCA_017469335.1 Succinivibrio sp.
ATATTTTGAGTCCGCGCTAGACCTAACAATGCTTTTACCTTCAGCCAACAATTCCTGGCGATCCTGTTTGAATTTACGAACGAACATGGCACTTACCTCCGGTTAAGAGGATAGTACCATAATTTTCGCTCAAGCTCTAATTATTAACCGCGCTTACTATAATATCGAGGATCTGGTGCGCGCCGCGGGGCTCTACGAGGTGGCCAACATCAAGGGCGAGCAGATCTGCAACATCAATTCCGACGACATCACCGCCGAGATCTGGCTGAAACTTGCCAGACGCATCAACGAACTTGCAGGAGATCCTAAAATCTCAGGTATCGTCATCACTCACGGTACCGACACCATGGACGAGACGGCCTACTTCCTCAATCTGGTGGTCAAGACCAAAAAGCCGGTGGTGATCACCGGCTCCATGCGTCCCTCTACCGCCAATTCGGCCGACGGTCCGATGAACCTGCATCAGGCGGTGGCCTTAGCTGCCAGCCGTGAGGCCCGCGGCAAGGGTGTGATGGTGATGTTTTCGGATCGCATCTACGGGGCCCGTGACGTGCGCAAGGTGAACACCTTCGGGGTGAATGCGTTCAGCTCGGGCGAGTACGGCTGCATGGGCTATGTCATTGACGACAACGTAACCTTTTACGATCTGCCCTCCCGCCAGCATACGACAGACACCGAGTTCAGTGCCTCCTTTCTCAAAACCCTGCCCAAGGTCGCGGTGGCCTACTTCAACGTGGACAGCCCCGGCTCCATCCTTGACTACTATGCCTCCCAGGGCTACCGGGGCGTGGTCATAGCCGGTGCCGGCAACGGCGAATACAGCGTGGACTGGAAAGATGCCGTAAAGCGGCACCAAGATGATCTGGTGGTGGTGCGCAGCTCACGTGTGGGAACGGGACTGGTAACCCCCAGCGATGAGTACGACCTGTCCAATGTGGTGAGGGCGGATGATCTGCAACCGCAAAAAGCAGCGGTGCTGCTGCGACTGGCTCTGTCCAAGACCTCTGATCGCGGCAAGATTGCCCGCATGTATTCGGTCTACTGACAGCGCTGACAACAGTCAGCCGGCCGCCTGAATGCATCTGCATGCGGCGTGTAACAGGGCCATGCTGCCTGAAACCAGGAGCCCGGTCGCAGATCTGCGTCCGGGCCTATAGCAGATCAGCTTCAATTATACGGGCACTTAACGCTGATTTTAAGCTGCCTCAGCGCCAGCAGGTTCTTAGACAAAAACATCATGTGATCAAGCTCGGCATAAGCAGGCTCTGATCTGGTGATCTGAATTTTTCTTGTGTACAAGATCTTGGTTTTGTCTTTCATGGCGTCTATTGTATGAACGGCCATAAACCCGCGTCAACACTGCAATTGGAAAAGTTATTCTTATACGGACGCTTAGGCGACAGTTCAGATGTCGTCAGGTGTCTCAGAGCCACTTGCCCATGATCTTGACGGCCTGCTCGGCCCAGATCATGGCCTTCTCGTAGGTGGAGGTGAGATTGCGCTCGGTAAGCTTGAGTTTTTCGGCCGCCAAGAGCACCCGGTCTAAATCCATGACCTCCAGCCCCGTGATGATCTCGTAGAGACCGCTTAGCTGGGCGTTGGCATCGATGTCGGCCTTGATGAGCTTTTGCAGTTCCTTGAACATCATGGTGGTATCCCCCGCACCTTCGGGGGCAAAGCTTTCCATGTGAATGCAGGCGCCCATGGTAAAGAGCGGCAGGTTGTCGCGGTTCTCCAGGCTATCTAAATTCTCGGCAAGCAGCACCACCATCTGTCCGCGCAGAAGTGCCGTTTTGAAGGGCTCATAGGTCATAATGCCGCGCTCGGCATTTTCCTCGGCCTCAAAGAAACTCTCCAACAGCCTCAGACTCAGCGAGGTGACCAGCACCTCAATCATGCGGAAGTCCAGGGTGATCAGCGCTTCTTCCAGATCCATGAAATGGAAGAGCTCTACCTGCGCCCCGGCCTCGCGCGGCTCCGGGCCCAGCTGCATGAACTCGATAAAGGGCATGTAGAAGGAGTTGACCGCCGGGTAGCGGTGCATGAGCTCCAAAAAGAGATTGTGATCGGGATTGGCCGAGAACAGTTCCATTACCACGCTGCACACATCCGAGAGCAGCTGCGGGGCCTTGCCCAGCGCGACAGGCGAGATGCGCTTTTTCTGCAGACTCACCGGGTAAAACGGCGCGGCGGCATAATCAATGCCGGCGCTGAAGGCACTGGTGATGTAGTCGGGATCGGGGATATTGGCGGCGATGAGCTTGATCCAGGGCGCCTGCACCTTGATGTTATGCGCCAGATGCAGCTGCTCCAACACGTCGCCTTCCATATCGATGATGGCGTAGCTGAAATTCTTGAGGGCCTGTGCCCAGCGGGTATAGATGATGGTATAGACATCCGCCGCCACACGCATATGCACCTTGCGCAAGAGACTGAGCACATGCAGATTGGAGGGCGTCACCTCCTGCTTTTGGGGCAGGTGCAGGATGAAGCGCTGATTGGGCATGAGCTGCGAGTACTTGAGGATGTCGGGGGTGATGGGCATGCTTACCATGGCATTGCCGTGATCGCCTACGAACAAATTGACGGCGCGGCGCACGTAATAGCCCACCAGCACATGCATGACGTGCTTGGGCTCCAGGGATTTGGCTTTGTAATTCTCACCTGCGGTATAGCGGATGGAGTAGCACAGAGTCTGACCTGACTGATCGAAGACCGGAATGCGGGTGACCACACCGCAACGGTCCTTGGAGCGTTTGAATTTGGGGTTCTGATCAGGTGCCGCCATCGCTGTTCCTTGAATTACGCTTTAATCTGAGTGCCACAGGGAAAGCCTAAAGAACAAAGGTCAAAAAAAGTCCCCGCAAACAACAGTTATCGGGGATTATAGCGGGTATTTCTCCGTCAATACCTTAGCCTTCAGCACATTTTAGGGAGAAAGGTCTAACTCAATGACAACGTTATGGAAAGAGCCCCCATAAGTGCACCTGACACTTGCAAGAGCCCAACCGGGGCTGCGGCAGCAAGCCAAGCTGCCACCCCCGGCCTCAACCTGTTGCGTATACCCGCACCTTTCACGGGCGGCAGCAGGCCGCCCTGGGTGTCGGCACCTCTGCGGCAGCTGCCAATGGCAGGCGCAAGACTAATTGACCTTGACCTTAATCACCACCTTGACCACGTTTTCTGCCTGCTTATACAGACAGCGCGGCATATGCAGCTCAGCGGGGGAGACAATCACCAGATCCCCGGGGCCCAGGTTGACCTCGGTGGTAAGCTCAGGCTCGGCGTAGAAGTAGCAGTCCCCGGCCTCATTGCTCTCTGTAAGGCGCGCCTTATCCGTTAAAGTCGCCACCCCGAAACACTCATGCCCTGCTGCCAGGTACTGGATGTCAAAGTACTCCTTATGGGCCTCATAGCGGCACTTGGCCTTGGGCAGAGTCTCGTAGCGCTGCACCAGGGCGTATACCCCCTCTGAGATGTCATAACGCCCGTCGGGGAGCTTGGCTGCGTCGTTTTGTCTGAGCCACTGATAGGCGCTCTTGAATTTCTCGTCCAGGTAGTTGTATTTGTCTGCAAGCGTCAGATGTGATGCCAACATGCTTGATCTCCTTGAGATTGGAAAGAAGGTGAGAAAAAACTCCGATGGTTACACCGGAGTTTAGCTTAATCTGCTATGGGCGGTCATGCTGAGATCCTTTGGGCAAACTGAGGATCCCAGGCTGACTTACTTCACTCTTACTTGGAGAGCTTTACTATCTTGTAGGTCTCGCGATCCGGCACCTCGTAGTTGATCTGCGAGGTGGTGAAGTAGACATTCCCGGCGTGATCTTGCGTGAAGGTGTCGGCCCAGCGCACTTTCATGCCGATGTCCGCCAGCTCGCCCTTGCCGGTCTTGAGGTTGAACACGCGCACGCCTTCCACCGGCAGATCGCCCATGAAGAGCTTGTCGCCCATCAGCAAAAAGCCGTCGCAGGGCACGCTGTGCGCGTCAACGGTTTCAATGTACATGGCGCGGGCCTTGGGGGTCATGCTCTTGTTCATGAGCATGGCGGTAGGCACGCTGTAGAGCACGTTGCCGGTCATGGGCGCAAAGTAGAGGGTGGCGCCGTCCTTGGAAAGCTCAATGCCGTCGGAGTGCGTGGTGCCGGTCCAGTCGCCGGTGGACTCAAAGGGAATGGCCGGAATATTGGCGCACAGTCTGGGATCGCTGTTGTCCAGTCCCACCCAGGACTCCCCGCTGCCTAAGTCCAGCACCACGATGCCGCCCTCGGTGGAATTGGTCATGTAGGCCATGTTCCTTACGGTGTCGATTCTGACATCATTAAGATAGCTGCCCTTGTCGGCCACCTCGGCGGGGAAGACATAGGTCCTGACTATCTCATTGGTATTTAAGTCGACCTGGAAGAGTTTGGCGCCCGATTCCACCACGCCGGTGAACTGCGGGTTGGCCGGATCGAGGATCCACAGCCGGTCTTGATCATCCACCACCACGCTCTGCACGCAGGTAAAGAGCTTGTTGGCCTCCTCGGAGGGGTAGGCCACCTCCTGGCCGTTGACGAGCTCGGCCACCTTAAAGGGGCTGGGCACCACCCAGGTGGGGTAGTTGACGAAGGTACGATCCTTGCTGGACATGGTCACCCCGGTCCACTGGTACACCGACTCGGCCACCACCTGCGCCTTATAGTGCTCGGCGGCTACGGCCTGAGAGGCTAAGGTCACGGCGGAGGCCGCTGCCACGGCGGCGGCTAATTTACTGAACTTGTTCATGGATAACTCCTGTGTAAGTTAGCGGTTAAAAGTTATGGTCAAAGTTGAAGTTGATAAATTAAGACAGCGCCCTGAGGCTAAATGCGCCCGTATTTGGCCAGCCCCTCGCGCAGCGAGCCCGTCTGAATAATCAGTTTGGCCTGCTCGGTTTCACGCTCATCGATGGATTTGGCCTCGGCGAGCACGGCGGAGGCGAACTTGGCGGGTACCGCCACCACCCCGTCGATGTCACCGAAGATGAGATCGCCCGGGAAAATGGTGATCTCCCCTATCTTGACCGGCACCATGGCAGCTACCGTCTTATAGCGTCCCAAGGTGGTGCCCGGCACATGGCCGGTGGCGAACACCGGATAATCGTAGTCGCGCTTGATCTCCGCCCCGTCCCGCACTCCGCCGTTTAAGACGGTGGCCTCAAACTTGTTGGCCACGGCGCCGGCGGTCATAAGCCCGCCCCAGATGGCCACCCCCGAGAGATCGACGTCGCCGGAGATCACCAGCACGCTGCCCTCCCCGGCCTCATCGATGAGGTCCAAGGCATGCTTGGGCGGCAGTTTTTCCAGGGTGGCCGTCTCCAGCACGGTCACGGCCGGGCCGACGATTTTCTTGGTGTTGATGCGGTTTTGGATGTAAGGCGGCAAAAAGCAGGTCTTGCCGATGACCAGATCGCAGGCATCCGCCACCGATGCCGAGGATAAAATCCCCCGAAAACCTTCAATCAGCGCGTTATCAATGCTCATGAAATTCTCCTTTAAATAACAATACAGAAACTGAACTTAAGACTTGGAGAGGGCCGAAGTCACTTAAGCCTTACCGGTTGACCTGATGCAGCAGTGCCTCGCCCTTGAAGGCGCGGTACACCTCCAGGGCGCCCTTGTGCTGCAGCTCGATGACCGATTCGACCGTATACCAGGCGTTGTGATCCGATACGGTGGTATTGGACAGCCGGAGCAGCGGATTTTGTCTGTCCACCGGCTCCTGCTCGAAGGTATCGATGCCGGCGGCAAAAATTTTGCCGTCTTTGAGTGCCGCTGCCAGAGCCTCCTCGTCGATGATGCCGCCGCGTCCCGCGTTGACAATCACCGTCAGCGGATCCATCAGCGCGAGCTCTTTGGCGCCTATCATGTGGAAGGTGGAGGGCAGAAGCGGCACGTGCACCGAGATGAAATTGCTGCGGCTGCACAAGGTCTTGAGATCGCAGGACGTGACCCCCCACTGCGCGGCCTGCTCGTCAGTCAGTACCGGATCGCTTACCAGGATCTCTTTAAAGCCCAGCCCCCTGGCCTTGGTGATGAAGCATTTGGCGATGCGTCCAAAACCCAGCACCCCCAGCACCTTGCCGTAAATGCGCGGGATTATCTCCCGTTGTCCCACGCCCCAGATCCCCGCTCTGACGTCCCTGTCGCGGGTGACGATGCGGCGGGTAGCGGCCAGAAGCAGCGCTAGTGCATGCTCGGCCACATCCTCGGAGCCGTAATCGGGCACGTTGGCGACCTTTATCCCCCGTTCTTTGGCGTAGTTCAAATCGATGTTGTCCACGCCCACCCCGTAACGCACCACTACCTGACAGCGGGTGGCTGCATCCAAAAGCGCCTTGTCGACCAGGGCCTCACGCACCATGATGGCATCGGCATCGGCTGCCTTTAGCAGCACCTGCTCGCGCGGGGTGCCCAGCTTCACCACTTCCAGCACCGGGTCGAACTCGGCGAGCACCTTCAGCTCTTCTTGGTAGTCTTGGTACCCGGGTTCAATTACAACGATTTTTTTCATGATCTGGCCTCGCTGACAGAGTTTGCTAAACTGAGATGTAAGTTTCTTTATAACAATATTAACTTGCATGTCAGAATTTGCAAGAAACCTTCCCTCAATTTTGTGATTAAGAGCATATTATCTCAGAATTTGGTGCAAAGTAGCCTATTTATTTGATCAAGATCACGTCTAATCTAACATTTCAGTTCTATTCTTATAAGCAGATTGGGTTGTTACCCGGAACTATCACTTTATCAAGGAGCTTTGCCATGAAATCGAAACTCATCTCAGGTGCCCTGACCGTGGCGGTGGCTGCGGCAGTCTCGCTGACCTTTAATCCTGCCTGTGCCGCCGATCTGACCATCAAGGTCGGTCACGGCGCGGCCGAGGGCTATCACATGCATAAGGCCTGGCTTAAGTTCAAGGAAGTGATTGAGGACAAGTCCGGCGGCAAAATCAGCGTGGAGATCTACCCCAACGGTCAGGTGGGCGGGGATCGCGAACTGACCGAAGCCGTGCAGTCGGGCATCGTGGACATGACCTGCCCGGTCATAGAGGTGATGGCCGGCTGGGATGACAATTTCTCAATCCCCGGTCTGCCCTTTATCTTCGGATCCCGCGCCGAGGCCCTGGCGGCCTTGGACGGCAAGTTCGGACAGAGCCTGTTGGAGAGAGCGGAGAATTACGGTTTAAAGGGCCTGGGGTACATGGAAAACGGTATCCGTCAGATCACCTCCAACAAATGCCCCGTCGAGAAACCAGCCGATCTCAAGGGCGTGAAGATCAGGACCATGCAGGTGCAGGCCCATATGGACGCCTTCAAGCTGATGGGCGCCAATCCTACCGCCATGTCCTTCAACGAGGTGTATTCGGCGTTGCAGCAGGGGGTGGTGGATGCCGAGGAAAACCCGCTGGGACACATCACCTCCTCGAAGTTCTATGAGGTGCAGAAGTGCATCACGCTCTCAGGTCACGTCTACTCCACTCACATGGTACTGGCCAACCCCGACTTCTACGAAGGCCTGTCCGACGAGAACAAGACCCTGGTAGAAGAAGCGCTGAAGGAGGCCATTGACCATCAGCAGAAGATCATCGCCCAGGAGGAAACAGAGCAGGTGCAGTTTCTGGCCGATCAGGGCATGAAGGTGACCCGTCTTACGGACGAGCAGCGCGGTGAGTTTCAGAAGATCACCGCCCCGGTGCGCGAGACTTACCTCAAAAAGGCCGATCCGGTTTTGGTGGAGGCCTTGCAGGCCAAATAGGCGCCAGCAGGAGGCGGCAGCCCGCCGCCTCAGTTACCCGGGAGAGAGCCTGAGGATGGTTATATGAACGTGTTGAAACTGGTAAACGACAAACTGGAAGAGTGGCTCATCGTGCTGCTGCTGGCCAACATCGTGGTGTGGGTGTTCGTGCAGGTGGTGCTGCGCTACATTTTCGCCTGGTCGCTGCCCTGGAGCGAGGAGCTGGTGCGCTGGTGCTTTGTCTGGTTCATCTGGGTGGGCGTCAGCTACGGCTTTAAGGTGCGCAAGCACATCTGCATCGACGTGCTGGTCAACAAGCTCCCCGTCAAGGCCGGACGTACCGTCACCATCACCGTCAACGCGGTGATTTTGTGGTGCCTCGTCAAAATGGCCATTTACGGCATCGAGCAGATCTACAGCCCCATCATCGCCAGACAGAACTCCATAGTGCTGTTCTGGCCCTTCACCGAGCGGCATGTCAGCATGTTCTATCTCTATGCCTCCATGCCGGTGGGCGCGGCGCTCTCCTGCGTGAGGATAGTACAGAGCCTCATCTTTGATATCCGCAACTTCAACACCCCACAGGAGGCGGCGGCATGATCACCTTTACCCTCTTCTTCGTCTTTTTGCTGTTGGTGCTCCTGGGAGCCCCCATCGCCCTGTGCCTGGGCATCGCCTCTTTGGTGGTGCTGGAGTACCTGCCGGGCACCCCCAAGGTGACCTTGCTCATCAAAAGCTCGGTGACGGCGGCCGACTCCTTCCCCCTGGTGGCCATTCCGCTCTTCGTGCTCGCCGGCGAGATCATGCAGCGCGGCGGCCTGTCGGCGCGCATCGTGCGCTCGGCCTATGTGCTGGTGGGCCGCTTCAAGGCCGGGCTCGCGTACGTCAACGTGCTGGCTTCGATGTTCTTTGCGGCCATCTCCGGTTCCTCGCCGGCCACCGTGGCGGCCATCGGCTCGAACATGATCCCCGAGATGGAGAAAAAAGGCTACAAGCGCAGCTTCTCGGCGGCCATCACCGCCGCCGCCGGCATCACCGGCGTGATGATCCCGCCTTCCATCCCCTTCATCATCTACGGGGTGGCGGCCAATCAGTCCATCGGCAAGCTCTTTTTGGCCGGCATCATTCCCGGCGTGCTCTTCGGCGTGGGCTTTATGGTGGTCAGCCGCCTCCTTTCCCATGGCAACATTGAGCCGCTTCAAGGCTCCAAACTGCAACGGCTCAACGCACAGGCCGATGCCCTCACCGCCAAAACCCATGGCCTGCGGGAGAACGCCATCTGGGCCCTCATCGTGCCGGTCATCATCTTAGGCGGCATCTACGCGGGCATTTTCACCCCCACCGAGGCCGCCGGCGTGGCCGTGGTCTACGCGCTGGTGATCTCGCTGTTTGTCTACCGGAACCTCACCTTTGCCGATCTGCCGGGGATCATGGTGCGCTCGGGACTGACCGCCGCGGTGTGTCTGGTGATGGTGGTGATGGCCTCTTCCTTCGGCCGGCTGCTCACCTTGCAGCGTGTGCCCATGGATCTGGCCAATTTCATCATCTCCATCTCCAACAGCCCGGTGCTCATTCTCATGCTCATCAACATCATGCTGCTCATCGCCGGCATGTTCATGGAGACCATCGCGCTCATCATCATCCTCACCCCCATCCTGCTGCCCATCGCCGTGCAGGTGGGCGTGGATCCCATCCACTTCGGGGTGATCATGACGGTGAACCTGGCCATCGGCTTCTGCACGCCGCCTCTGGGGGCTAACCTCTTCATCGCCACCGGCGTGGCCGAGGTGAGAATAGAAGAGCTCATCGGCAAAATAGTGCCCTTCCTCATGGCCATGATCGTGATGCTGCTGCTGGTCACCTATGTGCCGGCCCTGTCACTGTGGCTGCCTTCCCTGATGGAATAGGTTTAGAATGAAAGGGCCGCGGACAGATACCCCGGCCACTTTCCTGACAATTAACGTAACAAGAACAACAAATAAGGCGACTACTATGGATACGGATCTTCAGACTAACGTGGTTTATCAGCGCATCAGGGGGATGATCATTGACGGCTCCTTTCCGCTGGGCTCTAAGATCTCCGAGTCGCTGTTGGCCGCCACCCTGCAGGCCGGCCGGGCGCCGGTGCGCGACGCGCTGAAAATCCTGCAGACCGAAAAGCTGGTGGAGCGCAAAAGACGCAGCGGCACCTACGTGTTCAGTCTGCAGCAGGAGGAGTTTGATGAGCTGCTCAAGTTCCGCTACGTCATGGAAACCCAGGCGCTGCTGCTGTACTCCTCACGGGAGCTGGCCACGCTGGCCAAGTCCTTGGATGAGATCCGGCAGCAGATGAGCACGGCCTTTGCCTCGGCGGATATCTCCGGGTATCTTAAGCTCGACTCGCGCTTTCATGCCACTTTGGTGGAGAGCTGCCACAACCGTTATTTTGTGGACTCCTACCGGAGCATCGTGCCCATCATGGATACCCTGCGCAATTACTTGGGCTATAACCTGCAGCATCTAAAGCGCTCTTTGCAGCAGCATGAGGAAATTGAACAGGCCTTAGAGGAGAAAAATCCCACTTTGGCCGCGGATCTGTTGGCCAAGCACATCCTCCCCGAGCACGGTGCCTACTGGAAGAAATCCAATCTGACCACCCGGAGCACTCTGAGCAATTTAGCCTCTTAATCTCGGAATAATCTCATTTTTTTACACAGCCTCCTGCCCTCTGCGACAGGAGGCAGGACAGTTGCATGCGCACAAGGAGCGTTACATGAAACAAGGATTGATTTTATCAGGTGAACCGATGGGCCTGTTGATCGCCCAAAGCGAGGGGCCCTTGGAGAGCGTCAGCGGCTTCTCGCTGGCCGTGGCCGGCGCCGAGTTCAACGTGGCCACCGGCGTGGCCCGGCTCGGGCAGAAAGCGGCCTATCTGACCAAGCTCGGCACCGATCCCTTCGGCAAACTGGTGGAGCGCACCTTAAAGGCCAACGGCATTGATGCTTCGTTCGTGCTGCACAGCGATAAAGAGCGCACCGGCTTTATGCTAAAGAGCAAGGTCTCCCAAGGCGATCCTGAGATCTACTACTACCGCGCCGGCTCGGCGGCCTCCACTTTGTCTGCTGAGGATGTGGACAAGATAGATTTTTCCGCCTTTTCAAACCTGCACCTCACCGGTATTCTGCCCGCGCTGACCGACTCCACCCGGCAGGCGACCTTGAGGATGCTGCAAAAGGCCCGCGAGCACGGCCTGTTCGTCTCCTTTGACCCCAATCTCAGGCCGCAGCTGTGGCCTTCGCGCGAGGTCATGGTCGAATATATCAATAAGTTAGCCTCCCACTGCGATCTGGTACTGCCCGGCGACGGGGAAGGAGAGATCCTCTGCGGCAGCAGAGATCCGCATCAGATTAACGAGTTTTACCTGAAGGCAGGCGCCAAGGCCGTAATCACCAAGTGCGGCTCACGGGGGGCCTTATGCCATGACGGCAGCGCACAAAGCATGGTGCCCGGTTTTGTCATTTACAAGGTGGTGGACACGGTAGGCGCCGGCGACGGCTTTGCCGTGGGCGTACTCACGGGACTGATGGAGGGACTTAGTCTTGAGCACAGCACCGAGCGCGGGTGCGCCATCGGCGCCATTCAGTGCACCTTCTCGGGGGACAACGAGGGACTGCCGGACAAGGAGGCCCTCGCGGACTTCATGAACACGCATCCCAGGGTACAGCTTTAGGAGGTGCTATGAACAACCAGATCTTTGAGGACATTGCCGCGGTGGGCATTGTGCCTCTCATTGTCATGAACGAGGCCGCAGATGCCGCCGCACTCGCTCAAGCCCTCTGCGCGGGGCAGATCCCGGTGGCCGAGGTAACCTTCCGTACCGCCGCGGCGCGTGAGGTCATGTACGAGATGGCCAAAAGCTGCCCGCAGCTGCTCTTAGGCGCCGGCACGGTGCACAGCATCGAGCAGGCGAGGATGACGCTGGATTGCGGGGGCAAATTCGTGATCACCCCGGGGCTTAATCCCAAGGTGGTGGACTGGTGTTTGAGCCATGAGCTGCCGGTCTGTCCGGGAACCGTCACCCCCTCGGATTTGGAGGTGGCGCTTGACTTTGGCCTGTCCTTGGTCAAATTCTTCCCGGCCGAGGCCTACGGCGGGGTCAAGACCCTCAAGGCGCTCAAGGGACCCTACGCACAGCTCAAATTCATCCCCACCGGCGGGGTTAACCTCGGCAATCTTAAGGACTACCTAAGTCTTGAGAATGTCGCGGCCGCAGGCGGCAGCTTCGTGCCTGATGAAAAGCAGTTGAGCGCACGCGATTTTGCGGGGATCAGCGCCTCCTGTCAGGCGCTGCAAAAACAGGTGCAGAGCATCCGCTCTGCCCGGGCCGCCTGAGCGCCCCAAATACCGGGGGACTGACGTCCCCTTGTGTTCGGCAGGGGCCGGAAGCTCAGGAGCGCGGCTGACCGCCTTGGGAGCGGCCGGCCGCGGAGAGTATGAGCGCCGCCGCACCCGCCGGGAGCATCAGCAGGGCCACCACCACAAAGATGGCCTGCACCCCACAGTACTGAGCTATTGGTCCTAAGGAGGCCGGACCTGCCAGCGTGCCCGCGTAGCCCATCACACTCACCACCGAGAGCGCGAAGGAAGGACGGGCACTGCTTTGCCCCACCAAGGAGACAATGAGTGGGATGGCACCGGCGATGCACAGCCCCAAAAGCGCGGTGAGCAGCAGCACCTGCGTTACGCTGCCGCAGCAGGGGATAAGTCCCAGGCAGCAGGCGGCACCGAGTATGCCGCCTGAGAGCAGCACCTTAAGGCTGCAGCGCCTGCGCAGCGCATCGGTGCCCAGGCGCATCAGGCCGATGCACAGCTCCAAGATCACAAAACACAGCGGCGCGGCGGCAAGTCCCACCTCGTGCACCTGCATGAGAAAGATCCCGCCCCAGTCCATGACCATGCCCTCGGTGAGGTACATGACAAAGCAGATCCCGCCGGAGAGGAGGATATGGATAATATCGAAAGCAGCCTTGCTGCCTGAACCTGAAGATGGGGAGTCAGAGACATTATCCTGCCGCTCCACCACCTGAGCAAGCAGCCCTAAGGAGGCGCCTGCGGCGAGGATCAGGGCTGCGCCGCAGCACAACGTCACGGACAGTACCGCCGAGAGACCTGCATGCATCAGCGCGATGAGCAAAAGTGCCCCGGCAATGCAGCCTAAGGTATAGCAGCCGTGCAAGGTACCCATCAAGGTGCGGTTTAAACGCCGCTCCAGCGCCGCGCCGTGCAGATTGTTGAGCACATCGCACAGCCCCAAACTCACTCCCCAGCCCAACACCAGCAGGCAGGCTCCCCCAAAGTTCAACGGCATAAAACACAACAGCAAAATGGCAGTGAAGGCCAGACCAAAAAAGAGCGCGGCGCACCGGCGCGTACCCAGGGCACGGGCTGCCGCGGCCGCAAAGGGCATACCGCACAGGGCGCCGGCCCCGAAACACAGCAAAAGCACCGAAAAGGACTGCTCGTCAAGCTTAAGCAACTCCTTGAGCAGGGGCGTGATGACCGTCCAGGGAGCGGTGGCCAGTCCGCCGCACAGAAAACAGCACAGCGCACCGCGCCTCCCCCGTGTAAGCTCTCCTGCCGCGGAGAGATCAGGGGATACAGGTTTACGGGTAAATTTGGGAAAAACGGATCTGCCCAAAGAGAGCAGCTGCAGCATCAAACCGGTAGTGGCGGCCATGGCAAACCTCACTTAGATAAAAATCCGTGAGAAGACCATCCACAGTGGTTTTTTGCCCAAGGCAGGCTTTTTCAGGAGAGGGCCGCAGCCCACCCGTATCTCCGGAAAAAGAGAACAACATGGGGCAAGGCCCCGAAAATAAAACTCATTATACCCAGAGAGCCGCGCTGTGCAACTGTATGTTCATACCCAAGAGCGTGTAGGAAAAGCCGCACTTTAGGTGCAGGTGGGCGTCAGCCGCGTCATCTGCTTTTCAACAATCAGCAAACAGTCACGCAATTTAACGTGAGATCACACAATTAAGCTCAAGAACACAGAATTTGCCCAATTAGGCCAGTCTTATGCCAAAATAGGCGAATTAACATTGAAATAGGCGCAATGTAACCTGCCGCGGTGTGTAGGCCGCCCCACCCCCAAGCCGTGCCGTCTCAATACGGCTTGCGGGTAACTGACTGCGCCTGCTAAGGATTTTTAAACATGAGAACCAGGGTCATCACCTTGCTTGTGGTCTGTTGCCTCGTGCTGGCAGCTTTTGTGTGTGTCTACGCCGCCACCGTCCTCAGGGAGAGCAGTCTGGAAAGTCAGGCCCGGCAGCAGGAGGCCACCGTCGCGCTCATCGGCGATACCATCAAGGCAAAATTGGAGACCCGCGTCACCGAGGAAGTGCAAAAAGGCGCCGAGGTCTACGACGCGCTGCGCCGTCAGGCTGCCTATGTGGACCGCAGTTACCCCAGCCAGCGCAGCAGTGCCATCGATTTCTCCAATCTGGGCATGTTCGCCACCACCTCCGATACCGTGCAGATTTTCAGCTCCGTGGCCAATTTTCCTCCCAGCGAGGACTGCGGCAAGATCCTGGGCATCCCGCAGCGCATGCGCGAGCAGGTCAAGCAGCGCATCTCCCGCAGCTCGGGCGATCTGGAACACTTTTACTGCTATGTGCGAGATAACCAGAAGTATTTTGGCTATCTGCTGCAGAAACTGCCCTCCGATCCCTACGGGCTGCAGTACATGCTGCTGGAAAAATACATGGAGCTTGACGCCATCAAGCTGCCCACGCCCGAAAGCGCCATCATGACCAGCGGGCTTACGCTCGACAAATATTTAAGCACTCCGGCGCAGTCCATCTTCGTGTTCAACGATTACCGCTCGGTGCTGTTGAAGGCCGGCGATCTCACCGAGGCCAAGGCCATCAACGACGAGACTCTCGCCACCGCCCGTGCCGCCGGTACCCTGACCTTCAGCCTGGGCACTCCCGACACCGTCACCAATCTGCGCTACTTAAAAGAGCTGGGCATGTTCATCTGCGCCTCCACTCCGGTGATGGCGCTGCAAAAGCCCCTGCTGCCCTTAGGCGCCGTTACGCTGGGACTGGCGCTGCTGACCGTCGTGCTGCTGAGCGTGGCCCTAGGCCGGGCCGGCAAGGCTCTCACTGCCAAAATTGCCCGGGTAGGTGAGGTGGTAAAACAGTTAGGCGAGGATCAGTTAGAAGATCCCGCGGTCCTCTCCAAGCCCACCGAGATCCTGGATACGCGCGACGGCGATCTGGGTGCCCTTAATCTGGGACTGCAGGATATGGCCAAGGCCTTGGGCAGCACCGTCAGCACGCGTTTGGATGAAACCGCCCGGCGCAACTTCACCGAAAGCAATCAGATCACTTTGGGCAAGCTGCAGCAAAAACTGCTGCCGCTGCCTTCTGACATGCCCGAGTCCAGGTTCCTGGACATCGCCTCCTACCTCATCCCGCACCGCAACGGCTGTACCGACTTTTACGATATCCTGCGGGTGGACAAGGACAATATCGCCGTGGTGCTGTTAAAGAGTTCCCTCAAGGGTCCCGCGGCCATCAAGGCCGCCGCCGAGACCGAAAGTCTCATCCGGGAGGGGCTCATCAGCCGCAACGAGCGGCCGGGCCGGGTGCTGATGGCTGCCAACACCGCGCTGTGCCGCCGCAACAGCGACGAGCTCACGCTCTCGGTATTCGTGATGATCCTAAGTGAATTCACCGGCAACTTCATTGCCGCCAACGCCGGTTACGTCAGCCCGCTGCGCATTCATGCCGGCAAGTGCACCCCCCTGATCCAGTCACCGGGCGTGGAGTTAGGCGTCAACTCAGAGACTCCCTACGAGGAGTTCAAGGGCAAGATTGATTTCGGGGATATGTTCCTCTCCTGCAATGAAGGCATTCTGGAGACCGAGAATTCGGCCGCCGAAAAGTTCGGCGAGAACAAGTTAGAGGAAATTATGTCCCAGGATAACTTTGAGAATGCCGCCGACGTGCTCATCGCCATCAACCGCGAGGTCAGAAGCTTTGTGGACGAGGAAAGCGAGATTTTAGCCGACATGTCGGTCATCTGCATCAAAAAATCGATTAACTCGCAGGAGCGCGCTTAACTCGTACCGGCGGGGGTAATTACCTAACACATTAAAATTATAAAACCACGCACTCCCGGGGCACAAATCTGCCTAAGAACAACCCTGCGGAGGGCAAGGACAGCACGGAGTTAACGACATGAAATTTTCCAGCATACGCGCCTTAGGTGGTGCCGCCCTGCTCGCTTTTTACGGAACCGTAGGAGCCGTTCAGGCCGAAGGTGCCGATCCCACGGTGCTCAGAGTGGCCTTGGAGCCGGCCTTCCCGCCCTACTGCTTTGTCGATGACGGCAGGGTGATGGGCTTTGACAAGGATCTGCTTGATGCCATAGCCCAGGAGCTGGGGCTGAAGGTCCAGTATACGACCATGAGCTTTGATGACATCATTCCCAGCGTAATGAAAGGGGACTATGACTTAGGCGCTTCGGCCTTCATCATCAACGCCGAACGCCTGGAAAAAGTCGAGTGCACCGATCACTACACCACCACCGGCTTGTCCTTGGTCATCAGCGACTTCTACGCCGGAACGGTTAATAACATGCGCGATGCAGACGGCAAGACCATCTGTGTGGAGAAAAGCACCCTCTCAGAGCGCTTTGCCCGTACCCTGAAGAAGTCCACCATCAAGAGTTACCCCGGAGATGAAGTCAATGAAGCCTTCAACCGCGGTGACTGCCAGATCACCATCAACGAGCGCCTCTTCCAGAGCTATAACCTCAAGGTAGGCAATATCCAGGACGGCATTCTGCTGCCCGAGGTCTACTCACCGCATCAGGTTGCCTTCGTGCTGCAAAAAGGCAATATCGAGCTTACGGACAAAATCAATCAGGGCCTGCAGACCATCCGCAAAAACGGCACCTACGATCGCATCTTCGACAGCTGGTTTACGGTGGATGTCAGAACCCGCGAAGTGGAAAACAAGGAATAGCCGCCCGGTGCACAGCTGATACCGGGATTTTCCACACGCGTGCGGAAAATCCTGTTAAGGAGCAGATAATCATACTAACACTCTGTTTTACAGAGCAAATTAAAAGTATAAAAATAAGAGCAGTATAAACAGGATATGATTGATGCATATGCTGCTTACTGATGGGCGGTGAAAATTAGCGATCGCCTCTGAAACTGCCTGCCGCAGGTTTTTGCCTGGGCCTAAACTTTCCTTGGGCGGTTTCAAAGGGATCTGAGCAGTGCTCAAGGAGCTACGGTGAGCGCACAAGACCACCCTGACCAAACCTTCACGCGGCTGCTAGCCCTGCTGCCATTGTTGCTGCTGGCCTTTTTCATCCTCTTTGCCCTGGTGGCCTTTCATGGGGAGGAATTAAGTGCGTCACAACGCCTGTACTTCAACGCCTGCGTCTTGGTGCTGCTGGCAGCGTTGCTGTTTTTGGTGTACAGCATCGGCAAGCTCTTTGAGCATTTCAGGGATCAATGACAGCTCCCTTTGCTTGGAGGTATGTCAGCCGCGTGATGCCGCAGGAGTCTTATCCGGCCGTCGGTCTTGAGGCTGAGCCGTCAGTACCCGCCCCACCATACTCCCTCCTGCAGCCTGCGGACACAGGCCGCAAAAAAGGACCGGACAGGCAGGTTTTTAGCGCAGTAGCGTAATTTTCGGCGCAATAATAACCATTAGCGCCTCCCTGGGTATCTCAGGTGAGGATACTGCCGTTAAGCTGCAAGGGGCACAGATGCACGCAACAGCGCAGGTAACTCAAGGAGTTGCCTGACAACCAGCAGAAAGACATGTCACCTGACTGTGCCTGAAGAATGTGTCTTGGCCGTGCTCTCTTAAGGCACTATTGGTAATAGCATCATGAAAAAGAACCTCACCCTGACTGTCATCGTCGCCGTGGCCGTGCTGCTGGGCCTGACCATGGCTGTGATGTATTATTCGGCGCAGAACATAATCCAGGATAACATGCTCAATCTGGTGGAGCGGGAGATGAATTCCATCAACCTGAGGATCCGCAACCGGCTGGCCAAGGTGGAGGAAACGCTCGACAACATGGCCTGGGTGGTGACGGATAATCTGGCCTCCCCGGATGCTCTATCGGCGTTAACCTACAAGATAGTGCTGCATAACCCTGACATCAAAGGCAGCGGCATCCCCTGTGTCCCGGATCTGTTCCCCGATCAGGGCTACTGGTATGAACCCTTCTCCGCCCGCAGAGCCGACGGCAGCATAGAAATCATGCAACTGGGCTCTGCCCAACACGACTACACCAAAAGTGAGTTTTTCACCGCTCCCATTGCCAAAGGCGAGGGAGACTGGTGTGAGCCGTATCTGGACAGTGACGGCTCCCAGGCCATAGTTACCACCTACGGCGTGCCCGTGAGGGACAGCTCAGGAAAAATAGCGGCTACCGTCGTGGCCGATATCCCGCTGGCCTGGTTGGACGCCATCTTAGATGAGTCAAGGGTCTACCGGAGCACGCAGCATTTCATCGTGACCGGCGCTGGACATCTGCTGGCAGGCGAAGACGGCAAACTGCTGCAGGCTGTCCTCAAGCTCATGGATGTCAGTGCCGGGCAGGAAGGCTACGCCACCTTGGACTCCGAGAGTGTAAATTCGCCGGAACTTACCGGCAAACAGCACTTGTTCTATCATCCCGTGGGCGGCAAGACCGACTGGATGCTCATCAGTGTCCTGTCCGACGACGAGGTGTTCGGGCAGTTGCGCTCGGTGCGCCTTACCTTGTTGCTGCTCGTCATCGCCGCTCTGATTTTGCTCACCTTCCTGGTGCTGCGCACAAAACGCAGCCTGGATCGGCTGCAGTGGGCCAAAGCCGGGCAGGAGCGCGAGGACGGCGAGGTGCAGGTGTTAAGAAAGATCCGGCAAAACCTGCTCCCCAAGAAAGAGCTGAAAATCAGAACCGGGAAGGATGATCCTACTTTGGAGGTAAAAGGAGCACTGCTGCCGGCCACTGAGGCAGGTGGCAATCTGTTTGACTACTTCATTCGCGAGGAACAGCTGTATTTCTGCATCGGTGATGTCAACAGCGCCGGCGCGGACGCCGCGCTGCTGATGGCAGCGGTGCAGACGATGTTCCGCGACTTTGCGACACTCGACAGCGATCCCTCCCGCATCATGCAGCACCTAAACACAGGCTGTTGCCAAAGCAACCCGGCTAAAATTTCAGTGACCATGTTCATCGGGGTGCTGGATCTGCGCACGGGACTTTTGCGCTGTTGCAATGCCGGACATGACAGTCCGCTGCTTATGCATAATGCCCAGTGCAAGACGTTGGATTTACCGCCCAACCAGCCCCTAGGCGAGCAAACTGAGCTCACCTATACAGCACAGGAGGCTCAGTTAAAGCCACAGAGTACTATCTTTCTCTATACCTACGGACTGACTCTGGCCCAAAACAACAGACGCGAGCAGTTTGGGCTGGAGCGGGTCAGGAAGACGCTCAGCACAGGCGACGGACAGTCCCCCCAGGAGCTCCTGGCGATAGTGACGGACGCCGTGCACCGCTTTGTGCGGGATGCCGAGCAGAGAGCCGATCTGGCCATGCTCGCGATCCGCTATACGCCTAAGGAGCCCTGAAACTCTCGGGGTGATATAGCCGGTATCACAGGTTGATAAGGCCCTGCCCCACCCAATCACCGGAAGGTGTTCTTAAATGATCCGGGTATTCAGAGGCTCGTATAGATTTTCCACACGCGTGTGGAAAATATCGTGTTGCTCCGAAAAAAACGTACTTACCGTCTGTTATACAGTGTATTTTCTAAATAATTACTTAATACCTGCACAGACACGATAGTCTAACTCTGCAATAAAATAACCTAAAATTTCAAGTTCAATCAGGGATCAATCTGCCGTTCGTTTTTTGTTGCAGATAGAATATTTCCTTTTGAGTTTCTATTTCGGCACGCAATTCATCCTCAGTAGGGAGATACAGCTTGTATTTGGTGGCAAAAAGCTGTTCACTTCCATGCATGACGGAGTACCGGGCAATATCGGCGTCGGTTTCGGAGCATAAAACGATGCCTAAGGTGGGATTGTCACCCTCATTGCGCTTTAGCTCGTCATACATGCGGATGTACATATCCATCTGCCCCACGTCCTGATGGGTGATCTTTCCAATTTTAAGGTCAATTAGCACAAAGCATTTTAGGAAAAAGTTATAGAAAACAAGATCGATATAATAGTCCTGTTTTTGAGTTTGAATCCGTTGCTGACGGGCTACAAAAGCATAGCCTTTGCCGAGTTCCATGAGAAATTTCTGCAGGTTGGAAAGGATAGCACTCTCTAATTGAGTCTCAGTCATATCCACAGTGGTGGACAGGCCCAAAAATTCAGCAACCAGAGGATTTTTCAGATAATCAAGCTTGTTATGAGAATTATGCTCGTTATGTTGCAACATCTCGCGCTCTACGTTATGCGAGTTGGCAGATGACAGCAAACGATAGTAGTATTGAGTATCAATATTGCGCTGCAGTGTTCTTACCGACCAATCCTGTTCCAAAGCTTCCCCGGCATACCAAGATCTGGCCGCCTCATCCTTAACCTGCAGCAGAATACGGTAGTGAGACCAGCTGAGAATTCTCTTTGCAGTGACCTCATCGGCAACCATAAAATCAGGAAATGTTTTATAGAACAAATAGTATTCATAAATACTGGTCTTGGTGTAGCCTTTGCCAAAGCGCCTGGTCAATTCCAGAGATATATTTTTGATAACCTCAAGGCCATATTCTGCCCTGCTCCCGCCTTTGAGTTCTTCCTCGGCAATGCGTCGCCCAACCAGATAGTTACGATACACCAAAATCTGATTTACCGCCTGGTATGCCCTGTGACGAGTATTCAAAATAATGTCACTTACATCCTGTATAACATTTCCTGTGTTTTGGTATTTTACAACTGTCAGATTCTGTTCCATTAACCCACCGATTCGTCATGAGCCATATACATTTTCAGTGAAATATTGTACGTGGAAAAGTCAAGTCATACTAGTAAATATACGGCAATCGTTCTATCGAGATGATATGTTGTTGCAATAGAAATTTCATAACTGTGTTTACGTTAAGAACTGTAATGTAATGGTAGCTTAAGTTATCTCAGACCAATCTTTCTCAGACATCAAAAAACCCCGTCCAAAGGCGGGGCTTTTTGGCTGCTCTGAAACTTTTATTTGTTTTTGAGCAAATCGCGGATCTCGGTGAGCAGAGCCACCTCGGGGGTCGGCTCTGCCGGTTTCTCTTCTTCGGCTTCTTTCTCCTTGATGACGGAGTTCTTGAGCTTATAGAGCAGCTTGATGGCCACGAAAATGGAGAAGGCGATGATGACGAAATCAAAGATGGTCTGGATGAAAGCACCGTAGCCTAAGACGATGGCATCCTGATCGGCGGTCTTCTCCTGCAGCGTGATCCCCAGATCTTTGAAGTCCACGTTGCCCACCAGAATACCGATGATCGGCATGATGATGTCGGACACCAACGAGGAGACGATCTTGCCGAACGCCGTACCGATGACCACACCGACGGCCATGTCGATGACATTGCCGCGCATGGCGAACTCACGGAATTCCTTTAAGAATGAAAAGCCTTTTTCTTTGATGTTGATGTTGGGAATGTTGGGTATATTTGCCATTTTTAACTTACCTGCTTACTTGCTTTTATAGCGGTTACGCGCGGTGAACATGACCCGGTCGACACGCAGCATCGGATTGAGACGCTGCACATAGGAGGTCAGCTCTTCCGCTTCGCGGTCAGATCCTACCATTAAGTACCAGTATTTGTCGTTACCTATTTGCTCAAATCGCGCGCCTTTTTCCTTGAGCTGATCTTTTACATCGAAACTGTTGCCCCGGACAATGAGCTTGATGGAGGGCTGCCGGGCACTCTCCAGCAGCATCTTAAGCGCCCCCGGCACCACATGAAGAAGCCACAGCATGGCCAGACAGTCGGTACTGGCGCGGTGGGCGTCATAGAACCAGCCGCGCGACAAGGCCAGCACTTCCTGCTTGCGGCTGGGCGCGCCCAGGGCATTCCAGTCTACCTCCTGCTGGGTACAGGCCCAAAACAGATCCTTTAGGTGCGGAAAACGTCGCTCAAAGAAAGGACGGTCAAAGCCCGCGTTATGTGCCAGCACCAGCGGTTTGCCGTTCATGAAGGACAGTACCCCGTCCTCGTCCAGGCGCTTACCGGATACCATCTCATCGGTGATGCCGGTAAGCTTGGTAATGGCAGAAGGGATGGGCCGCTCCGGCGCCTCCAGCTCGTCATATATCCTGTCTATGCTCAGCAGCACCCCGCGGTTGGCACTGTAGGAGGCGCGCACCATGCCCAGCTCGATTATCTGATCGGTAAAGGGGCTGACGCCGGTGGTCTCGGTATCCAACATCACCAGCTGCTTTACGTGATCATCGCTCTGTGTCGCAGTGAGCACCACCGGCAGGCGCGAGGGCTGCGTGGCCTCCGGCACCGTGATGGGGATGCGCTCCAACAGCCTGAAATCGCCGGGATGATTGGCTATCTCATCAAACCGCTCTATGGGAAAACGCTCTGCTGCCAGGATACTGCTCATAATCTTCACCTCATATGTCAGTGCGATTGTACCATGCAGCGATTAACACGAGGCTTTTACGCGCAGTTTACATACAAGACGATCCGATCTCTGGAAATAAGAAAACCATAAATCTACCCGACGTGCTATATTTCCAGTGATAAAGGTTGTAAGGCAAATTCACCCATCTCCCTTAACGTAACCTGCTGACAATCTTAACGATGCTACTTGTTTGCGGCTTTAGGTCATGACTATAGAAGAGATCCTCGCTGCTGCAGAAAACCAGACTTTTGAGCGTAAAAGCATTTTCATCAAACCCGAAGATTTGTCCGCGACCCTCTGCGCACTGGCCAACGCCGACGGCGGCACCGTTGCCATCGGGATCACGGATAAAAGCCGCCGCATTGAAGGTGTCGACCGGCATCAGGACCTGGTAAACGATATTTTGCGGGTGCTGGTGGATTGCTGCACGCCCACCGTTCCCGTCACCTCGCAATTAGTCATCTGCGTCAATACCCAGGGACAACATGACCATGTGTTGTTGCTGCAGGTTGAACCAAGCCCGCGATTGCATGTAAATCAGGCCGATGAGGCCTTCGTGAGGGTGGGAGATAAAACCAAAAAACTGGGGTTCAATGACCGTCTGAGCCTGATGTATGCCAAAGGATTACGCTTCTTTGAGGATGAAACGGTAGCCGACGCCTCCTTGGATGATCTGGATTTTGAACTATTGCCAAAAGATAGGTTATGGCAAAACAGCTCTTGAGTATCTCAAGGAGAACAAGCAGTTCGTCACATACAAAAACGGACATGAGCAGATTTCAACGGCTGCAGTACTGCTCTTTGGCAAAAACCCTCAGATCTTCTTTCCCCGCACCACCATACGTTTCATCAAATATGAGGGCCTTGAGGCCAAGGTCGGCAAAGAGATGAACGTGGTCAAAGATGTCATTTTCTGGGGCCGAATTCTGGAACTGGTGGAAAAAGCGACTGATTTCATCAAACTCCAGATGAGGGAGTCTACCCATCTGGTGCCAGGCGGCATTTTCGTTACCGAGGATGAATACAGTGAGTTTGTCCGCACCGAAATTGTTGGTTATTACAAGATCGATCGCATAGCGGACAGTAAGATCGATCTCATTCCTCTTTTACAAAACCATCCCTTTTTGCAATTTTCAAATTGGCGTTTAGCCGCCTGAATCCCTCCCTCAAATCGTACGGACTGTACTCG